>CAMDSM010000055.1 GCA_945906905.1 Altererythrobacter xiamenensis
TGTTGGGGCTATGCACCCGGCCCGACACGTTCAACTCGTTCGCCATGCTGAGCAAGGAAGTGCGGCTGGTGACATCGGCTTTCTTCACCACGCAGGAATATGAAGCGTCGTTGGCCGCGCTCGAACAGGGCGCAGTGGAGCCGCGCACCATGGTAACGGGCACGATCACCCTGGCCGAAACGCCGGCAGTTTACGAAGCACTCAAGCGCCGGACCGAACAATGCAAGGTGATGATCGCGCCTTAATCGAGTGGCAGTGGCGCATCGCGCAAGGCCGCCTCAATCGCCGCCAGATCAGCGCCAACAGCGCCAGCCTCGACCTGCCGCGACAAGGCCCGATAGGCCGCCAATATCGCGCGGCCATGGTCGGTCAGCTGCGCGCCCGCCGCCTTGCCACCGCCCGGCTTGGTCGCCACCAGAGCAGCCACAAAACAACGGTTCATCACATCGACCAGCAGCCACGCCCGGCGATAGCTCATCCCCAGACTGCGCGCGGCGGCGGAGATCGAGCCGGTCTGGTCAATGGCATCGAGCAGGTCGGCTTTGCCCGGGCCGATGGCGATCTCATCGCCGCAATAGAGCTGCAGCTTGAGCTTGAGCCGCCTCATGTTCAATCCTGCGGGCGACTGGAACCGAAGAACAAGGCCTGGGCCATCGCCGCGCGCACCGAATCTTCCTGAAACGGCTTGGTGACTAGATAGGTCGGCTCGGTCCGCTCGCCGGTCAGCAGGCGTTCGGGAAAGGCGGTGATGAAGATCACTGGCACCGGCGCAAGGCCAAGGATATCGTCCACCGCATCAAGCCCGGAGGAGCCATCGGCCAGCTGGATATCAGCCAGCACCAGACCCGGCCGGTGCAACGCGATCACTTCACGCACCTGCGTGCGCGTGGCCGCCATGCCGCACACGCTATGGCCCAACGTGGTCACCAGCGCTTCCAGCTGCATCGCGATCAGCGGCTCATCCTCGATGATGAGGACGCTGGTGGCGCTCTCGCGCGCGATGTCGGCCACCGCCGTCTGCACCAGCGCCAATACCTCATGCTCAGCCAGATCCATGATCTGCCCGGCCTCGTCAGCGGTGAAATCCTCGACCGTGGTCAGCAGCAGTGCCTGCCGGGCGGGCGGAGTGATCCGATCGAGCTGGTGTTGCGCTGCCGCTTCGGGTGCAGACGTCGCCTGCGGCCACCCGCTGGTTTCGACGCAGGCAGCCGACCAAAGCTGGCAAAACGCCCGGTAAAGCGGCACCCGACCGCCGCGCAGACTGCCCGCCAAGGCCGGATCAGCCAGCGCGGCCTCCAGCACGGCGCGGACAAAGGCATCGCCCGCCTCCTGCGATCCCGTGAGCGCGCGGGCATAGCGACGCAGCAACGGAATATGCGCCGCAACCTCGGCCCCGATCGACATAGACCTCTAGTATCCCTTCCCGCAGTGCAATTGCGGCAAAAACGCTTGGGCACGGATCACGTTCCGGCAATTGCTCGCCCTCGTCAAGCGGTGTGTCGCGGACATTGTCGCGAGCAAGATTTTTGCCGCTGCCGGGAACAGCTTTCCTTCTGTCCCGTTACATCACCGTCACCGTCCAAGACACCCCCTCCCGTCCAAACGGCGGTGACCGATCCCGGAAGGCCCCCACTTGCTGCAGGTGGGGGCCTTTTTCGTGGGTTGATCGCGCTCAGAGCAGCTTGGAATAGATGCGGTATTCGCGGTTGCACGTGGCGCCGATGGCGTCAGCAATGGCGACCATGCCCTGGTTGTCCTCCAGCACCCAGCCCACTTCGGCCCGCTTGGCCCCGTGATTGGCCACGGCATAGCGGCGGATATATTCGATCATCATGAAAGCCAATTGGCTGGCCATGCGGGTGTTCTGATATTTGCCGACCACGCCCATCAACGGCACCCGGAAATTGCCCCCCTGAGGATTGCGCAGCCACCACAGCAGCCGCGCCCAATTGAACGGGAACAGGCGCCCTTTCATGCCGATCAGCTTTTGGTTGATATCGGGCCAGCTCATCATGAAGGCGGCAGGCTCGCCATCAACCTCGGCGATCATGTTGGCGCCCTTGAGGATCAGCGGCTTGAGCTTCTTGCCAGCATAAGCCTTTTCGGTTTCGGTGAAGGGGACAAAGCCCCAGTTCTTCGACCACGCCTCGTTCAAGATGGCGATGATGGTTTGCGACTCCTCGTTGAACCGGCTGAAATCGACCGTGCGGACGCGGATTCTGGAGGACCGTTCGCCCGATGCGACGATGCGGTTGACGATTTCGGGGAAACGTTCGACGTTGATCACCTCAAAGGTGAACAGCTTCTTGGCCAGATCATAGCCCGCGCCCTCAATCCAGCCTTGATAATGGGCCTTGTGGTGGCCCATCATGATCATCGGCGGCTGATCGTGGCCCAAGGTCAGCAGGCCCGGCTCCTCCCAAACGGAAAGGCTGATCGGGGCGAGCACGCGGGTCATCCCTTGCCCACGCAGCCACTCTTCAGCCGCGCCGATCAGTGCATCGGAAACGTCGTGTGTCTCAGCCTCCAGCAGACCCCAGTTGCCGGTGCCGGGGCCCATGCCCTGTTCGGGCGGCTGGACCAGCGCCAGCTCGTCAATATGCGCTGAAATCCGCCCCACCACTACGCCGCCGCGCCGGGCGAGGAAATATTGCACGCGGGCGTGTTCGTGAAACGGATTGCGCCCCGGTGTCAGCAATTCGACCATGTCAGAGCGCAACGGTGGCACCCAGTTGGGATCATCAGCGTTCAGCCGGTATGCCAGTTCGATGAAAGCTGAAAGCTCGCTCTTGCCGGATACGGGAGAGATATCTATTTTGGTGCCAGCCAAGTTCGCCGCCCTTTATCCAAGTGCCCTGTTCATTTGCGGTTAGCTCTGCTTATGCTTGGGGCCAAGTGTCAATCTGGCCGCACACACTGCCCGCCCACGTTGCCTGCCTTCGGAGACCAGTCAGAACACCGCCATGAATGTCACCCTGCCCATCCACCCGGCCCCCGAGCCACCGCAAGCCACGCCGCGCAAGAAGTCCGATATCCCGGATGACATGGCGCTGCTGCGCACCGCGGCCGAGCTGACGCGCGATCTGGGTGAGGCGCGGGCGGGGATCTATTGGCCCGACATGCTGGCATCGGCGCTGGTCGGCTATGGCGCACTGGCGGGCGCGATCCTGCTGGAGAACACCGCGCTGGCGCTGCTGTGCGGCGTGGTCAGCGTGATGGCCTTGTATCGCGCGCTGCTGTTCATCCACGAGATCAGCCATCTTCACCGCAGCGCCCTACCCGGCTTTCGCACTGCTTGGAACCTGGTTGTCGGCATCCCGCTGCTGACCCCCAGCCTGATGTATGAACAGGTCCACACCATCCACCATTCGCGGATGCGCTATGGCACGGTGGAGGATCCCGAATATCTGCCGCTGGCGCTGATGACGCCGTGGAGCCTGCCGATCTTTATCCTGATCTCGCTGCTCGCACCGCTGGTGGTGGTGGTGCGCTGGGGCGTGCTGGCACCCTTGGGTCTGGTGATCCCGGCGGTGCGCCGATTTGCGTGGGAGCGGGTCTCGTCGCTCTCGATCAACCCCACCTTCCGCCGCCGCCCGCCCGAAAGCGAAGAACAGCGCCGTTGGTTCGCCTGGCAGCAAGTGGGCGCGAGCGCGTGGGCACTGTCCCTGATCAGCACGCCGTTATGGTTGGGGTGGAAACCGCTGCTGGTAGCCTTCGTGGTGGCATCGGGCGTGGCCACTTTCAACCAGCTGCGCACGCTGGTGGCGCACCTGTGGGAGAACGATGGCGAGCGACTGACGGTAACCGCGCAATATCTCGATTCGGTCAATGTGCCCAGCACGCTGGCCGGGTTCTGGGCGCCAGTCGGCCTGCGCTATCACGCCACCCACCATCTGCTGCCCAGCCTGCCGTATCATTCGCTCGGCACGGCACACCGGCGCCTGAGTGCTGCCTTTGTTGCGGGGTCAACCTATCAGGGAGCGAACCATGCCGGAATGATCGAGCTGATCGTGAAGATTGCAAAAAGCACGATGGGGCGGCGGGGTTGAGGCCTGACAATCGCTATTTGCCATGTTACGCTCCTGCGGTCAGATAAGTTAATCGGACCGATCAGACTTGGGAAGAGGATGCGGAATGAAACAGATTTCACTTGGCTTGACCGTCGTCGCAGCGTCGCTGTTGGTGGCAATTCCCGCCCTGGGGTGGGACCTCCTTGGATCCCGCGATGTGCGCGACGCGGTTGACCGCGATAGCATCGCCTTGCGCGGCGACCGCCAGTTCGAACGCATCCGCCTGTGCGTTTACGAACGGCCAGTGCATTTCATCGACGTGCAAGTGCGCTTTGCCAATGGCCAGGTGCAGGATGTTCCGGTGCATGCCCGTATCAGGCCCGGTCAGTGCACCCGCAGCATCGACCTCATTGGGTCCGATCGCAATATTGCCTCGGTCGACATGGTTTATGAAGCGAACACACCTCGGCGCGGCGTCCATGCCTCGATCCGCCTATTTGGCGAGTGAGGCCGGGGTTACTCCTCAGTCCTGATCAACACCGTCTCACCCAGCAGGAAAAACAGCACGAACGGTGACCATGCCGCCAGCAGCGGCGGATAGCCACCAAAGCTGCCCATCGCCAGCGCGGCATTCTCGACCACGAAATAGGCAAAGCCCAGCGCCATCCCGATCACCGCGCGGATGAACAGGTTGCCGCTGCGGGCCAGGCCAAAGCCCGCCACCGCGCCCAGCAAGGGCATCAGCATGGCCGACATTGGCCCCGATATTTTGGCCCACCAGCGGCCTTCCAGCTCATCGGTAAAGCGACCGGCAGCTTTCAGGACGGTGATCGAATCCGCCAGCTCGCCCAAAGTCTCGGCGTCGGGATCGACCCGGCGCAGCGCCATCTGATCCAGCGTGGTGCCCGGCGCCACCAGCACCGGCGCTTCGGCCATCGCCGTTTGCGTGGTAGCGACCGAAAACACCTCGGCATTCTCGATCAGCCAGCCCGGCGCAGCGAAGGCCGCGCGCGTTCCGGTGATCTGGCGGGCGATCATGCCGTTGTCATCGCGCTCGTAGAAAGTCACCCCGGTTAGCACCGTTTGCGCGCCCCGCCCGGCCATCTCGCGCGCCATCAGCACATCATTGCCATCGTTGAAATAGACGTTGCGGCGGACGTCCGGAT
The DNA here is from genome assembly GCA_945906905.1 of Altererythrobacter xiamenensis. Taxonomy (GTDB): domain Bacteria; phylum Pseudomonadota; class Alphaproteobacteria; order Sphingomonadales; family Sphingomonadaceae; genus Alteraurantiacibacter; species Alteraurantiacibacter xiamenensis_A. Next base: position 5,177 of record CAMDSM010000055.1, read on the forward strand.
CATCCGGGATCGGGCCGTAATCGACCTCCTCCCATGCCTTCAGCGTTGCCGTGGCGCGGGTGACGACGCGCTCGTTGAAGGCAAAACTGATGGCCGAAACCATCATGGCCGTGAGCAACAACGGGGCAAGGATCTGGTGCGCAGAAAGCCCCGCCGCCTTCATCGCCACCACTTCAGAGTTCTGGTTCAGCGTCGCCAGTGTGATGATCGTCGCCAGCAGCACCGAATAGGGCAAAAACCGCTTCGCCAATTGCGGTGCGCGCAACGATACATAGCGCAACAGCTCATTCTCGCCATTGCCGGCATAGGCGAGGATGTCGCCCGTGCGGCTGAGCAGATCGAGCATCATCAGCACCATCACCAGCATCGCCAGCACCGCCACGATGCGCAAGGCGAACATCTTGGCCAAGTAGATCGTCAGGCGGCGTGAGGGGAAGAAATCAAGCAGCATCGACACCCTCCGCCACCACTTCACCGCGCGATCGGTTAAACCGCGCCAGCAGCCGCCTCACGCCGCGCGCGGTCTTGCCATAGACATTCTCCAGCGCGCCAATCGGTTGCCCACCGGGCACGAAGGCGATCTGATAGAACATCCACCCGATCAGCGCGAACAGCACAGCAAACGGCCCCCACAGCGCCAGAAACGGATCGACCCTGCCCAGCTGCGCCACCCCTTCGCCATATTGGTTGATCTTGTGATAAGCGACCACGATCACGATCGACAGGAAAATGCCCAGCGCACTTGTCGAGCGTTTGGGCGGCACCGCCAGCGCCACGGCCAGCAGCGGCAGCATGATCATCATCACCACTTCGACCATGCGATAGTTGAAATTGGCCAAGCTGCCCGTGCGTTCTTGCGGGGTGGCCTCACGGTTCCAGCCGATTTCGAGCAGTTCGGGCAGAACATATTCACGCTCATCCTCGCCGCGTGCGCGGAAGCGTTCGAGCGCGGGCAGGTCTATCGGCAGATCGTGCTGGCTGAAACTGAGCACGCGCGGGGTGCCATTGGGAAGATCGTGGATGATCGTGCCATCGGTCAGCCGCAGCACGATGGTGTTGCGGTCCTCGCGATTGGCCAGAAACCGTCCCTCGCGCGCCGATATCGACAGCACCTGGCCCTTGTCGTTGGCAACGCGGGCAAAAATGCCGCCCAACTGCCGCCCGCCATCGCGGCTTTCCTCGATCCGAAGCGCCATCCGGTCTTCAAGGGCATTGAATTCGCCGACCTTAATCGAAGCCCCCAGCGCGCCCGATTGCAGCTCAAACTCCAACTCCTGATAGGCAAACCGGGCCTTGGGCTGGAGATAGCCGACAATGGCAAAGTTGAGCGCCATCAGCACAATCGTCATCAGATAGGGCACCCGCAACATCCGGGTATAGGACAGGCCAACCGCGCGCATCACATCCAGCTCGCTGGTGGTGGCCAGCCGGCGGAAGGCGAACAGGATCCCCAACATCAGCCCCAGCGGGATCGCCAGCCCGGCATATTCGGGAATGACGTTGAGCAGCATCTGGAACACGACATTGATCGGGCCGCCTTCGGTCGAAACAAATTCGAACAGCCGCAGCATCTTTTCCAGCAGCAGCAGACTGGCCGCGAGCATGAAGATGCCAAGCATCGGCACCAGCACAAGCCGGAAGATATAACGATCAGTGGCGGTGATGAAACGGGACAAGTGTGGGCAGCTCAGTCTGGCTTGGGACTTCGGGCATTTTCCCGGCCTTAGCGACAATTGCGGCCAAGGTCATGCGCTTGTTTGGTGCGTCATCCCTGTGTGCAGGAATTTTCCTATTAGGTGTTTTCAAGGCCTTGTGAAATTCTGCCTTAGTTCCGCATCACCTTGCGGAAGATTCTTGGGGGGGGTCGATCATGATTAATGTTTGGGCGAAGAGGGGCGCACTTTGGGCAGCCTCGGTGTTGACTATCGCACAAGCAATCACGGGGTGTGCATCCGTATCGAGTAGCATGCGTGGCCACCTTGGTGCCTACAATGCAAACAGTCACACGCTCGATAGCGAGGCGGTTACGCAGTTCGTTACAAGCCAAGAAGCGGTTTTTGCGCAGTTTGAACAACTCGCAGACGTCCAGGCAGACGCCGATGGCGTGACGAATTATCGCGGCGTTGTGGATGCGGGGATCCACTATGTCGATGTGCGTTGCAGCGGTTATATGCAGGCCGTATTCTGGCTTAACCGAACCAAGAACGCTTCAAGCCAGCAAACGCAATTGTTTGGGTAAACTTCTGCGGCAGCCCTTGAGGTCCTCAACGCCTCGCGAGAGTTGATTGCCCTAACACCGCTGGGCTTCACCTTGCTGAATGAAACGATCAATAACGTTGGCGATAGCCTACTTTTTTCCCTGCCGCCCGAGGCTGTTGGGCAATTGGTAGAAGAACGGCAGCGCGCCTATGTCTCGGGCTTGGCGAACACCTATACCAACAGGGCAACCGCCTTGCGGGCAATTCAAGGTTATGTGGAGCTATGCCTTTCCAATAATATTGAGGCGGCTGCAATTGACGCCATCGCTTCGCGACGATTTGAACCTGAACCGACCCATACGCCGACACCTAGTCCGACACCGACGCCTGATCCCACGCCTACGTCAACACCTGAACCCTTGGTGGAGGAAGTTGATCGAGTGCCAACAATTCGCGGCATCTGAAACAGCCGTCGTTCAAAATTCCCATCACCGACTAAACTGACGTTGGGCGAAATCGTGCCCAACGTCAGTTAAATGTTAGGTCGTGTCGACATTCAGTTCAGAGCGAGCCGAAAGTGGTGATTGGCCGTGACCTGGCGCGCTGATAGGTTTTCGAACCTAAGCACCGGAAACATAGAAAAGCGCCATTTGCGGGCCGCCATGGGCTGAAAGCAACCCACCAGCTAACCCCTCACACCTTCTCCAGAGTGCATTGCAGGGGATGCTGGTTCTGTTTGGCGAAGTCCATCACCTGGTTGACCTTGGTTTCGGCCACTTCCATCGGGAAAATGCCGCAGACGCCCACGCCGCGTTGGTGGACGTGGAGCATTACGCGGGTGGCCTGGTCGAGATCCATCCGGAAATAGCGCTTGAGCACCAGCACCACGAATTCCATCGGGGTGTAATCATCGTTCAGCATCAACACCTTGTAGCGTTCGGGCTTTTTGGGCGTGGTGCGGGTGCGGGTGGCGACGCCGACTTGTCCACCGCCGTCACCGCCGCCGGGACGCTCCTCGTCGGGGCCAGCAACTGGGCCAGCAGGGTTCGGGTGTGTTTGGTCTGAAAAATGGGTCATGTTGCGGCCAGATATCGCAAGGGGCGGACCGGGCGCAAGATGGGCAGTGGAAAATAGCCAGCGCGACCACACGCAAACGGGCCGGGCAGTCGCCTGCCCGGCCCGTTCATGCCGCCGGAGGGAGAGGAGAGGAGGTTCCGGCGGGAAACCAGTGCTGCGATCAGGCAGCCTTCGACAGCTTCTCAACCGCCAGGTTCACCCGGGCAGTGATCGGTGCGAAAGCATCGGTCGCCAGCTTCATGGCGTTTTCGTTGCTCTTCGTGCCGGTGGCGACCAGAGTATCGAAATTGCGGCGCATGATCTTGCCCTGCAGCTGGAACAGCTCGGTCGGGCTCTTGATTGCGGCCATGTCCTTGAAGTCTGCAGTCAGCGTTTCGTAGGCCGACTTTGCTTCAGCGGCATAGGTCTTGCTTAGGCCTTCGATGCCCGAAGCGATGATCTTGCCGCTTTCGACAGCAGCTTCAACATGACCCTTGGCCAGATCGGTCATCTCGGCGACCAGACCGGTGCCCTTGTCAAAGGCTTCCTGCGCTTTGCCCTGCATGTCGGTGACAGCCTGGGTCATCGAGTTGTTGATGGTGGCGGTGAAATCGGTTGTCTTGCTAGCCATAATCTTGTCCTTCAATTGGGTAACGGAAAGGTTGGGTGTGGGAACGGTTGCGGGTTTGGTGATGGGTTTGGCCTTGGCCTTCTTGACCACCACCGCTGGTTGCTTGATCGCTGCGGGCTTGATCGCTGCGGGCTTGATCGCTGCGGGCTTGATCGCTGCGGGCTCGGCCTCGGCGACCGTCGCAACGGTTGGAACCACCTTTGCCGAAACCGCCTTGATCGCAACGGGTTTCGCCTCGGCGACCGTGGAAACAGGTGTAACCACCTTTGCCGGTGTCACCGCCAAAGCCGCTTCGGCATAGGCCGTTTCCGGGCTGCCATTGTTGTCAGTCTGGTCTGCCATAAACCCTCGCGAGCTGAAAATCCGCCCCGGAAATTCCGGGGAACAGCCTTATGCTGCAATGCACAAAATAGACATTGCAACTGCGAAGTCAAGCAAAAATGGTGCAGTGCACAATAAATCGAAAAACCTATGTTGTGTCGCCAGTCTGGTCAGGGCGATGCAACCTAGCGCATCATCACATAACGACCCGGCGCGTCCTCAATGGCCGGGTTGGACTTGCCACCCGGTTTGCGCGCACCTTTGGCCTTGATTCGCTCAGGGGCCTGCGCCTCGATCCAGCCGATCCAGTCTGTCCACCAGCTGCCCGGATGTTCTGTGGCCCCGGCGACAAACGCCTCGAGCGATGGTGCATCGTCCGCTCCGGTCCAATATTGATACTTTTTGGCAGAGGGCGGGTTGACCACGCCAGCGATATGCCCGCTGCCCGCCAGCACAAACCGCGCCGGGCCGTTAAGTTGGCTCAGCAAGTGGAACACACTTTCAGCCGGAGCGATATGATCCTCGCGCCCCGCCTGGATATAGGCAGGGGTATTGATGCGCGTCAGATCAATCGGCGTGCCATCGGCGCTCAGGCGATCGGGCACCACCAGCAGATTGTCGCGATAGCAGTCGCGCAGATAGGCCTCGTGCCACTTTGCCGGCAGATTGGTGACATCGCTGTTCCAGAACAACAGATCGAACGCCGGATAGTCCTCACCCAGCAGATAGTGGTTGACCACATAGTTCCAGATCAGATCACTGCCGCGCAGCATGTTGAACGTGGCAGCCATATAGCGCCCATCGAGCACCCCGCCCTGGCTGGCTTGTTTGACCAGTTGCATATGGGTGTCATCGGTGAACAGCAGCAGGTCGCCCGCATGGCTGAAATCGACCTGGGCGGTGAGGAAGGTGACGCTGGCGACCTTGCTTTCCTGCCCGCGCCGCGCGAGAATTGACAGGGTGGCGGCCAGCGTGGTCCCGGCCACGCAATAGCCGATGGTGTGCACCGCAGGCACATCCAGCCGCGCCCGCACAACGTCAATCGCGTCGATCTGCGCGCGGACATAATCGTCCCATTCGATATGCGCCATGCTTTCATCGGCCGAGCGCCAGCTGACCATCACAACGGTCAGCCCCTGCTCCACCGCCCATTTGACGAAGCTCTTCTGGGGATTGAGGTCGAGGATATAGAAACGGTTGATCCACGGCGGGAAAATCAGCAGCGGCACCGCCAGCACAGTCTCGGTAGTGGGCGAATACTGGATCAGCTGGTACAGTTCGGTCTCGTAAATCACCTTGCCGGGCGTGGCAGCGACATTCACGCCGAGCACGAACTGACTGGCGTCGGTATGGGTCAGCTGGCCCTTTTCCAGATCGGTCGCCAGCCGCTCCATCCCCTTGACCAGATTTTCGCCGCGGCTTTCGATCGTGCGTTCGAGCACCACCGGGTTCATCAGCGCGAAGTTGGACGGGCTAAGCGCGTCGAGCACATTGCGGGTGGCAAAGCGCAATTGCGCCCGCTCCTCATCATCCACGCCCTGCACCTCGTCGACTGCCTCGGCGATGCGTTCAGCCAGCAGCAGATAGGTCTGGTGCAGCAGGGCAAACACAGGCTGTTCGCGCCATGCCGGATCGGCGAAGCGGCGGTCGGTGCGCGGAAAATGCGCATCGGTCGTAGTGTTCTGGTCTTCCGCCGCCCCAGCCGGCGTAAAATGGGCCATGATCCGTTGCCACAGGCCTGCGCCTTCTTCCCACAAGTGCTGCTGGCGCTGCAGATCAAGCCCGGGCAACTGATTGTTGAGCGCCTGCATCTGCGCCTGCATCAATTCCAGCCACTGCGCCGGATCGGCCATCAACGGCCCAGAACCGACGCCGCCTTCATCCGCCGGGCGCTGGCCAACCTTCTGCCAGTTTTCCTGAAAGGCCATGATCGAGGCCCCCAGCGCATCAATATCCTTGGCATCGGGCATTGCCGAGACGGCACCAGGCGCGAAGGCTTGCATCACCTGCCGCGCCGCCTCGCTCTGGATGCGGAGCATTTCGGTGAACACGTCGGCGGCATCATCGCCAGTAGATTTTGGATTGGTCATTCTGCCATCATAGCGGCAAATTTTGCATTTGGGAGACATTCTGCGTGACCGCAAAGCCGCGCGTTGCGCTATGGGGCGGATTCGGCCACATTGGCCCAAGCAACCGAAACGTTACCCAGCCCAACACCCTGTCCTGCAACAAGAGATACGAAACACACCACAATGGATACCGAATTCTACCGCATCAAGCGACTGCCGCCCTATGTCATCGCCGAAGTCAACGCGATGCGCGCGGCCGCCCGTGCGGAAGGGCGCGACATCATTGATCTTGGTATGGGCAATCCCGATCTTCCCCCTCCCCAGCATGTGATCGACAAGCTGTGCGAAGTGGCGCGCAGCCCCGATGCGCACGGCTATTCGCAAAGCAAGGGCATCCCCGGCCTGCGCCGCGCCCAGGCCAATTATTACGAGACCCGTTTTGGTGTGGATGTCGACCCCGAAACCGAAGTCGTGGTCACGCTCGGTTCGAAGGAAGGCCTCGCCAGCCTCGCCACTGCGATCACCGCGCCGGGCGATACGATCCTGGCCCCCAACCCCTCCTACCCGATCCACACCTTCGGCTTCATCATCGCCGGCGCCTCGATCCGCTCGGTGCCGACCACGCCCGATGCGCGCTATTGGGCGGAGCTGGAAAAGGCCATGAACTTCACCGTTCCGCGCCCGACGGTGCTGGTGGTCAACTATCCCAGCAACCCCACCGCCGAGGTGGTCGATCTGGCCTTCTACGAGAAGCTGGTCGATTGGGCACGCTTCCACAAGGTGTGGGTGCTGTCGGATCTGGCCTATTCTGAACTGTATTATGACGGCAAGCCCACGCCCTCGATCCTGCAGGTCAAGGGCGCGAAAGACGTGGCGGTGGAATTCACCAGCCTGTCCAAGACCTATTCGATGGCCGGCTGGCGGATCGGTTTTGCCGTTGGCAATCCCACGCTGATCGCCGCGCTGACACGGGTTAAGAGCTATATCGACTATGGCGCGTTCACCCCGATGCAGGCCGCCGCCGTGGCCGCGATCAACGGTCCGCAGGATATCGTCGAGAACAACCGCGCGCTCTATCACAAGCGCCGCGATGTGATGGTCGAGGCCTTTGGCCGTGCCGGGTGGGATATCCCCGCTCCGCCTGCCTCGATGTTCGCCTGGGCACCGCTGCCCCCGGCGCTGAAAGAAATGGGCAGCCTGGAATTTTCCAAGCAATTGCTCACCCACGCCGAAGTCGCCGTGGCACCGGGCGTGGGCTATGGGGAAGAAGGCGAGGGTTTTGTGCGCATCGCCATGGTCGAGAACGAGCAACGCCTGCGCCAGGCCGCGCGCAACATCAAACGCTACCTGCAAAGCATGGGTGTTAACTCCAACGCTGCCTGATCGCAGCTTTCCGTATCCTTGCAGAATCAGGGGGCCGGGAACAATACGGAGTTGCATCAGCACCCGAATGCCTTGCCATGGACAAGCCGACAAAGGCGGAAGTGGCGGGAGTGGCAATGTGACGACGTTCGGCTGGGTCGCAGCCGGGAAAGATCCGCCAGGGCACTGGGATATGCGCCTGTTCGACTGGCACCTGTGCCACGGCGAAGCGGGCAGCCGTGCCGATTGTAAACATGTGCTGCTGTGCGATGTCCGCGCGCTCTCACCCGCCCAACGGATCGGCCTGGCCGAGGCTGATCGGCCGGCTTGGCGGCTGATCCTGCTGGGGGTAGAGGAACCGCGCGAGCGGGCGCACCTCCTTTCGGTCGGTTGTGCCGAGGCGCTTTCGGCCACCACCACCTTGCGCGAAGTGGCCGCCCGCGCCCGCCGGGTGGACGAAATGTTCGGCCTGCTGCCGCGCTGGCGGCTGATCGGCCCGTTGACGCTGGACCTGTTCCACCGCGATGCCCGCCATGGCTCACGCTGGCTAAACCTGCACCCGCGCGAATTCGGCGTGCTGTGGCGGCTGGCCGATCAGCCGGGCGAGGCCGTCACGCGCGCGCAACTGCTCAAGGACGTGTGGCGGCTGACGCATGAGCCGGGCACAAACAGCGTCGAGGTCCATGTCTCGCGCCTGCGCGGAAAGCTGGCTGCTTCGGGCTGTGAGCGGCTGGTGGAAACGGTGCCGATGGGGGGATACCGATTGAGCGGCGAGGTGCCGTTCATGCTCGCCCGTGCGCCCGCCGAGGCCGACCAGCTCGACCGATACCTGCGCGAAATCGACTGGCAGCGGACCGAACACGTATGCAGCGACAAACTGGCACAAAATCCCCGCTAGATTAGCCTGCCGCCTGCCTCTATCCTGCTGCCCATAAGAGCGTTTGAGGATGAGGGTTAAATATGGCCAGTGCACCGGGCAAGGCGCTCGACGTCGCCCAATTTCTGGAGAATCGCGGGATGACGCGGTTCCATTATTACCTGCTGTTCATCTCAAGCATGGTGACCTTTTTTGACGGGCTGGATTTCTCGCTCATCTCCTTCACCCTGCCCTATCTGCGCGATGAGATGCATCTGACTGACGTGATGACCGGCTATGTCAGCTCCGCCGCCTTTGCCGGGCAGATGATCGGATCGCTGGTGGGCAGTTATATCGCCGATATCATCGGGCGGCGGCGGGTGATCATCTGGTGCACCCTGCTTAGCGCGGTGCTGACCTTCGTCACGGGCTATGCCGACGGGCCATATCAATTGATCGTACTGCGGCTGCTGGGCGGGCTCGCCATCGGCGGACTGCTGGCCCCGGCATGGTCGATCAACATTGAAAGTATGCCTGCGGGCACCAAGGCACGGGCGGTGACGATCATCATGCTCGGCTTCAGTCTGGGCGGCGCGGCGGCGGGTCAGGTGACCAATTTCGTCGCCCCAGACTATGGTTGGGAAGGCGTTTTCTTCGTCTGCGGCGCGGCGACCGGAGTGCTGGCACTGATCCTGCTGTTCACCATGCCCGAAAGCGCCCGCTGGATGGCGGCCAAGAAACTTCCGGCGGAAAAGATCGTTCCGCTGCTGCGCAAGTTCGATCCAACCGCAGACCTTGACGGCTACACCAGCTTCACTTTGTCGGACGAACGCGAGTCCAGTGCCCGGCAGGATCCGTTGGCCAAGTTCACCGAACTGTTCAAGGGCTGGCTGGTGGTGATCACGCCGCTGATCTGGTTCACCTATTTCTGTTCCAGCTTCGCCATCTACCTCAAGTCCAGCTTCGGCGTGCTGTTCCTTGAGGAGCTGGGCATTGCCCGCGAAATGTCGGCCAATATCGGTTCGCTGGGCGGGATCATCGGCGCGGTCGGGTCGGTGGTGCTGCTGGCGATGACCGAAAAGCGCGGGCCGGCATGGATCGCGATTGCCCCCTTGCTCGGCGTTCCGCTGGCGCTGGCGATCGGATCGGGGCTGCTGCTCGATGGTCCGGCTTTCATTCCGGTGGTCCTGCTGGGATCAATCATGGTCAGCGTCGGCCATGCCGCCGTAATCAGCCTGACCAGCATATATTACCCCTCCGATGTCCGCGCCACCGGTGGCGGCTGGGCCAGTTTCATGGCCAAGTTCGCCGCCGTGGCCGCGCCAATTCTGGGCGGATACTGGTTCCTTT
>CAMDSM010000056.1 GCA_945906905.1 Altererythrobacter xiamenensis
AGCGGTGTGCAGCAGGAAAACGGTGACCCACGCTTGAAGCTGATCACCCGTGACCTGCTTGAGGCGATCATGCAGATCATCGTGCGGCACGATATCGACGAAAGCGAGTTCTGGCAGGCTATCGGCTTCCTGCAGTCCGGTAGCGAAGAGCTGGGCCTGATCATCCCCGGCGTAGGGCTTGAGCATTTCATGGATCTGTTGATGGATGCGCGCGACGAAGCCGCAGGGCTTGTCGGCGGAACTCCCCGAACCATCGAGGGCCCGCTGTATTTCGCAGGCGCCCCGTTGGTCGAAGGCGAAGTAAATCTCTCCAGCGACCCCGACGATACCGATACTTTGCACATGGCGGGGCGCGTCTTCGGTCCGGATGGCGAGCCGGTGAAGGATGCGATCCTGCATGTCTGGCACGCCAATTCAAAGGGCTTCTATTCCCATTTTGACCCCACCGGAGAACAGACGCCCTACAACAACCGTCGCCGCATCAAGCTGGCCAGCGATGGGCGCTACAGGTTCCATTCCCGAATGCCGTCGGGATACAGCGTTCCGCCACAGGGGGCGACGGACCGGCTGATGCAAGCTTTGGGCCGTCACGGTAGCCGACCTGCGCATGTCCATTTCTTTATCGAAGCTCCCGGATATCGCACGCTGACGACACAGATAAACTTTGGCGATGATCCCTTCGCCAGAGATGATTTTGCTTTCGGAACGCGCGAGGGACTGCTGCCAATACCCCGGCGGCTGGGCGACGCCGCAAAGATCGAGTTCGATTTTCATCTGCAGCGCGCCAGCAACGAAAGGGACGAACAATTTTCTGCCCGATCGCGTGCGGCGGCATAGTCCCCGGCGCTTTTGGCGATGAACAAGATCTATCCCAGCCCCGATGCAGCCCTGAATGGTCTGCTGTGTGACGGTATGACGATCATGTCAGGCGGCTTTGGCTTGTCGGGAAATCCGGAAAGCCTGATCCCCGAGATCCGCAAATCCGGAGTCCGGGACCTCACGGTCATTTCCAACAATGCTGGAGCCGACGGTTTCGGCCTTTGGATGCTTCTGGAAGCCCGGCAGATTGCGAAGATGATTAGCTCGTATGTCGGCGACAACAAGTTGTTCGAGCAGCAATACCTCTCAGGCGAACTCGGCCTTGAATTGAACCCGCAAGGAACGCTGGCAGAACGTATCCGAGCAGGCGGCGCTGGCATCCCGGCATTCTTTACAAAGACCGGTGTTGGCACGATTGTGGCCGAAGGCAAACCAGTGGAGGTGTTCGACGGCGAAGAATATGTGCGCGAAACATGGCTGCGCGCCGATCTTGCTATCGTGAAGGCGTGGCGCGGAGATCCGGCTGGCAATCTGGTATTTCGCAAGACTGCGCGCAATTTCAATCCGGTCATGGCTACGGCCGCCACAACGACCGTAGCCGAGGTGGAGGAGATCGTGCCGACCGGGTCCTTTGATCCCGACTGCATCCATACCCCGGGCATTTATGTCGACCGGGTCGTTCTTTCCACGATCAACGAAAAACGCATCGAGAAGCGCACGGTCAGAGAGCGAGAAAGCCTGTGACCGGCTGGACGAGGGAACAGATGGCTGGTCGTGCCGCGGCAGAACTGCGCGACGGCGACTATGTAAATCTTGGCATCGGCATTCCGACCTTGGTGGCAAACCTTGTTCCGGCTGGCGTCGAGGTGACCTTCCAGTCCGAAAACGGCATGCTCGGGATCGGGCCGTTTCCTTTCGAGGACGAGATCGATGCCGATCTCATCAACGCGGGAAAGCAGACTGTTAGCCAAACGCTGGCATCCAGCTTTTTTTCCTCCGCAGAAAGTTTCGCCATGATCCGGGGCGGACACATCGACCTTGCGGTGCTCGGCGCGATGGAAGTGAGCGAGAGGGGAGACCTTGCCAACTGGATGATACCCGACAAAATGGTAAAGGGCATGGGCGGGGCGATGGATCTTGTCGCCGGGGTGCGGCGGATCATCGTGGTGATGGATTTAGTCGCAAAAGATGGCAGTCCAAAATTCGTGCCGGATTGCGAATTGCCGCTGACCGGCCGCGGTGTGGTCGACATGATCGTAACCGACAGGTGCGTTTTCACCAGGCCGTTAAAGGCTGCGCCGTTCTCTTTGCGCGAACTGGCTCCCGGCGTGTGCATCGAAGAGGTGCGCGCGAGTGTCTCCGCAAACTTTGATATCGCGCTTGCAGGCAACGCAGCATGACCGAGGGCTTCATCATCCGCGATGGAGTGCACTTGCGATACGCCGTTGACGGCAAGCAGGCTGCACCGCCTGTCGTCTTGCTCAATTCGATCGGGACCGGTTTGCAGCTGTGGGACGACGTTATTCCCCACCTTGCCTCGTCAACGCAAATACTTCGCAGTGATGCACGCGGTCATGGCGGCTCTGCTGCTACAGAAGGGATCTATTCGCTGGATATGCTGGCGCACGATCTGGCAGCCACAATGGACGATGCCGGCATTTTCTCCGCCGTTATCGCGGGAAACTCGCTTGGCGGAATGGTCGCGATGCAGTTCGCCTGCCGTTTTCCGCGCAGGACAGCCGGACTTGTCCTGATCTGCACCTCCGCGCAGATGGACCGCGCCGCCTGGCAGAGCCGCTATCAGACAGTGAGCGAACAGGGTATTGCAGCAATCGCTGATTTGTCGATGGAGCGGTTCTTTTCTGCCGATTTCCGCGAGCACAGGCCGGAAAAAGTGCTGGCGACAAAACAAGCCTTAGTTACGATGGACTCGCGCGGCTACGCGGGCTGTGCCGCAGCAATTCGTGACATGGATCTGGCGCGCCACATCTCCACCATCGCCTGTCCAACGCTTGTGGTTACAGGTCGCAGCGACATTTCCACGCCGTTCGAAGGGCACGGCGAGCATTTGCTGGCAGCGATACCGGGATCGCAGCATCTGGCGCTGGATTGCGGCCACCTCGCCCCACTGGAATGCCCGGCAGAACTAGCTGCGGCCATGGCGCGGATGCTGAACGAGGATGCGCCATGAGAGACGCCTTCATCTGCGAGGCGGTGCGGACGCCGATTGGTCGGCTGAACGGGGCATTGGCGACCATACGGGCGGACGATCTTGCTGCGATCCCTATCAGGGCACTGGTGGATCGGTGTCCTTCGGTTGACTGGGAAGAAGTTGATGACACCATTATCGGCTGCGCCAACCAAGCGGGCGAGGATAACCGCAATATCGCCCGCATGGCTGTGCTGCTGGCGGGCCTGCCCGACAAGGTGCCGGGTGAAACGGTAAATCGGCTGTGCGGGTCCGGAATGAACGCCATCGGCCATTGCGCGCGCGCGATCCGGCTTGGCGAGGCCGACTTGATGATCGCTGGCGGCGCAGAAAGTATGACGCGAGCGCCCTATGTCCTGGGCAAACCGCAAAGCAGCTTCGACCGCACGATGGCGCTGGAAGATAGCACCATGGGATGGCGCTTTATCAATCCCAGGATGCTGGCCGAGTATGGCGCGCATTCCATGCCGGAAACGGCGGAAAATCTTGCCGCCGAGCGGGGCATCAGCCGCGAAGAACAGGATGCCTTTGCTTTTGCCAGCCAGCAAAAGGCAGCAATGGCCCAGAGCAGCGGACGGCTTGCTGTCGAACTCGTGGCGGTCACCGTGAAGCCGCGCCGAGGCGATCCGGTTACATTCGACAAGGATGAACATCCACGCCCAACCAGCATTGATGCGCTGGCAGACCTGCGCCCGATTGTGCACCGGGCAGGTACGATCACTGCGGGCAATGCGTCCGGTCTCAACGACGGTGCGGCGGCAATGCTGATTGCCAGCGAAGGCGCAGCGAAACGGCACGGACTCAAACCCCGCGCCCGTCTGCTGGGCATGGTGACAGCCGGAGTGGCACCACGGATCATGGGAATTGGCCCCGTCGAGGCAGCGCGCAAATTGCTTGTGCGCCATGACCTGACGTTCGACGACATGAGCGTTATCGAACTCAACGAGGCCTTCGCGGCTCAAGCGATTGCGGTTCTGCGCGAGCTGGAATTGGACCCGGCTGACCCCCGGGTAAATCCCAATGGCGGGGCGATTGCGCTGGGCCATCCGCTCGGCATGTCGGGCGCCCGCATCGTGATGACAGCAGTGGAAGAATTGCACCGCTCGCGCGGACGGTTTGCCTTGGCCTGCATGTGCATCGGGGTCGGGCAAGGGATAGCCGTGCTGATCGAGCGGATCTGATTTTAGAATTGCACACCCGGATTTTCCGGTTACCCAGATCAGCCGGCTTCCTTGCGCCACCTGGTGGGGCTGCTGCCGAAATGCTGGCGAAAACGGCGCGCGAAATGGCTGGGATCGGCAAACCCGGCATCGTACGCAACGTCGCTAACCGGATGGTCTGCAGGCAGGGTGCGAAGCTTGACGGCGGCATATTGCAGCCGACGTTCGACAAGTTCGGCACCGAACGTCGAACCTGCCGCAGCGAACAGGCCGTACAGATGGCGCCGCGATATGCCGGCATCGCGCGCAAGCTCTGCTGGTGTCAGATCCGGTTCGCGGAACCGTTCGTCCAGCTTGCCGAGCAAACGCTCAAGCGTGGATTTCCGGTGGGCCGGACCAGAACCTGCATGACGGCCAATCAGGCTGAGCAGGCCGCCGATCTGGTCGGCAATGACCGATCGGGGAATGATGCTATCCTGCAAGCCCTGATCGGAAATAAGCCGCAGCAATTCGGCCAGCGGCCTGCCCCATGCAGATCGGTTTTCCCAAGGCAGGTCGCGCAAGGATTCGGGGTGCGCCAACCAGCTTTTCAGCCAAGCTTCGGGCATATGCGTGCTGAGCGCGATATTATGGCTGCTGCATTCAAATTCATACGGCACCGCATTGCGCAAAAGGCCGAAATCTCCCTCACGGATCAGATCCTCGCGATGGCCTTCGCGTACGATCATGTCGCCGCGTTGCATGTAAACGAGTTCGAACGTCGCTTCGCTGCAATTGCGCACCATCTCGGGTGTCCGGCGAACAATCTGCGGAGTGGTGGACAGTACGTTGACATCGATCGGGCCAAGGCAGAACTGCTGCCAATTTGCTTGGAATGGGTGGCTTTGCGCGGCCGTCACATGCATTTCGGCCATGTTGGCAGCGACGATATCGTTCCAGTGGCCCATCCGCCCGGATCCCGCCAGATTGCTGGTTGACCAGTTCCTGTCCTGTTGCCTTTCCAGGCGTGTCGGCATTGGCCTTCTCCCGGGCGATGACCGATTCGCTGTCCGCTCATCTGCTACGTCCTACGCATACCAAAATGGCGCAGCTTATCAAACTGCACTCTCATCCCGGAATTGCTGCACTCCCAGCCGCGCCCGGCCAGCCGTAAGGCTGTTAATCTGCACCTTCACCGGGAGATCCATGCAATGTTGACCAGGCGTCGCTTCATACAAAACTCCGTCGCAGGCTCAGGGCTTGCACTGGTTGCAGCAAATGGCGCCCTGGCGGTTGGCCCTGACGGGATGCCCTTGCCTGCAGGGGTTACCCGAAGTGCGTTTCTTGCCGCACTGGATGCGCTGCGTGCCATCGTCGGCCCACGTAATGTCTTTGCCGATGATGACCAATTGCTCGGCTATCATGATCATTTCGCCATGAAGCCGCTTTCCGCTCATGCCCCATCCGGCGCGGTGGCACCGACCGGCGTCGATCAGATCCAGCGCATTCTGGCCGTTGCGCGCGACCACGGCATTCCGGTCTGGACAATCTCCACCGGGCGCAATCTTGGGTATGGCGGACCGGCCCCGCGCATGCCCGGAACGCTTGTGCTTGATTTGAAGCGCATGAACCGGATCATCGAGGTCAACGAAAAGCATGCCTTCGCCGTAGTCGAGCCCGGCGTGTCCTATGCCGAGCTTTATCGTCACCTCCAACGCACCGGTTCGAAGCTGTGGATCGATTGTGCCGCGCCGGGTTGGGGCGGCGTGGTTGGCAATCTGCTCGACCGCGGTGTCGGCTATACGCCGATGGGCGAACATTTTCTGCAGCAGCAATGCGGGATGCAGGTTGTTCTGTCCGATGGCACGGTGGTCGATACCGGCATGGGCGGGCAGGAAGGCCAGGCGGCGATGCATGTCTACCGCTATGGCAACGGTCCGTGGGTGGACGGGTTGTTTACCCAGTCCAACCTTGGCGTGGTGACGCGGCTGGGCGTGCAACTGATGCCAGAGCCACCCGGCTATCGCCCCTATATGGTGACGTTTGCCGACGAGGACGCGATCGAGCCTTTAACCGAGGTGGTCCGCCCACTGAAGCTGGCGCAGCTAATCCCCAATGCGGCCACTTCAACCGAACTGCTTTGGGAAGCTGCGGTGGAGCGGCGCAAGGATCATTATTATTCAGGCGAAGGCCCGCTGCCCGACAGTGCCCGCCGGGCGATCATGGCCGATCTCGATGTCGGCACCTGGAGCTTTTACGGCGCTTTGTACGGCACGCCAGAAATCATGGACGCGACATGGGAGGTGCTGCGCGACAGCTTTGCCACCATTCGCGGCGCGCGGTTCTTCAATGCAGAACAGAAGGGCCAGACGGCAACCTGGCAGTATCGCGAGAAGCTGATGCGCGGGGAACCGAACATGAGCGAATTTGGAACCGTCGCCTGGATACCCAACGCCGGCCACGTTGGCTTCGGCCCGGTCGTACCGGTCGATGGAGCCCTGGCGCTGCGCCAGTATGTGAAGGTCAGGGGAATGTCGGAGGCGTCAGGCTTCGACTATTTCGGCGAGTTCATCGTCGGCTGGCGCGATATGCACCACATCTTCATGCCAGCTTTCCGGCGTGATCGCCCGCAGGAGAAGGAACGCCTGCTCGCGCTGATCGACCAACTGATCGACGATGCCACGGCAGACGGGTTTGGCGTTTATCGCACCCACCTCGATTTCATGGACAAGGTGGCCGCATCGTACAGCTGGAACGATGGCGCGCTCGGTCGCTTCAACGCCAGATTGAAGGCGGCGATCGATCCGTCAGGCATCCTTGCTCCGGGCAAGAGCGGCATCTGGCCGGCCCAGTTCTGCGAAGGAGATGCCCCATGCGCCTGATCGTCCTTGCAGCTTCGCTGGCGTCCGCTGCGGCAGGATTGCTGCTGACGCATCACGTCGATGCTCAGGAAGAGCCCGAACCTGGCGGGCAGGAACTGTTCGAGATGTGGTGCGCTGATTGTCATGATCCCGGCCCCGGCCATCCCGGCACCTTGCGAATGGAGGGTGATTTCGGCGTTGAGAATTCGGTGCTGCGCGAGATGCAGGCGGTCAACCGCCCGCTGATTCACCTCGCTGTTCGGCGCGGCTTTGCGATGATGCCCCCGTTCCGCCCGACCGAGATATCGGACGAGGAACTAGAGCGGATTGCCAGCTACATTCTGGAAGAAGGAGAATAAGCATGGCAACCATTGCGGATCTCCGGCTGGTCGTTGGCAACGATCATGTGCACACTTCGGGTGATGAAACACTGACCCGATTGGCCACCCGCTTTGCCGTGCACCCCGGTGTTGCGGTAGATTTTAAGGCGGCCGTCGTTCCGGGCAATGCCGAAGAAGTGCGGCAGGTGGTCGCCTTCGCTCATCGCGCGGGCATGGCATTGTTGACGGTATTCGGCGCATCCCCGATCGGCGCCTGCCTTTATGGCGAGGGCGAGGGACTGATCCTCGACCTTTCCCGTATGAACCGGATTCTCGAAACGGATGTCGCCAACGGCTATGTGCGGATCGAACCTGGCGTGACTTACGCGCAGCTGGCAGCACATTTTGCCAGCGAAGGCCTGCCGCTGTGGGTGGATAGCGAGCGCGATCCGGATGCGTCGATTGCAGGCAGCGTGATGGCCAAGGGGATCGGCTTTACGCCTTATGGCGATCACGCCCTTGTGCAGTGCGGGGCAGAATTTGCCCTTCCCTACGGCGAGTTGGTGCGGACAGGCATGGGCGCCATGCCGGGCAGCACGACGTGGCAAGTCTATAAATATGCGCTGGGCCCCTATGCCGACGGCCTGTCGATCCAGTCCGGCTTGATGGTGCCAACGCAGATGGGTCTATGGGTGATGGGCGAGGTGCCGGCGAAGGAACTGCTGGTGTTCGACATTGCCGATGAAGCCGCAGTGGCCAATCTGGTCGAAGTCCTGCGGGCGCCGAAATTTGCCCATATGCTGCCCGGCACAATCAGTATTACGTCAAGCGAGTTCGATGCCGCGCGCCATCCCGGCGATCCTACGGGCCCCGCCTGGCGACTTGTCACCGCGCTGTACGGCCTTCCCCGCGTGGTTGAGCTGACCAAGGTGGCCGTAATGGGTATGGTGGCCAATCTGGCCGGAGTGACCACAGCGAAAACGGATCGGCTCGTTTCAACCGCTACTTCGGTTAGGGAACGCGGCGCACTGCTGTTTGGTCAGCCGGGGCTGGGGGCTGTGACATTCCCGGCACTTGCCAAGGGCAAAGCGGCCAGCCTGACATTCGTGGCACCGATAGAAGATCGCTTTGCGCAGGAATTGATCGAGCGAGCGAGCGCAGTGACAACGCACCTCGGACTGCCCTTGCTCTGCGAGTTTGCCTTGGTCGGTCGGGCCTTGCTGCTTCATCTGCACCTGCCCTTCGACGCTGCGGACCCCGCCAGTGTCGAGCAACTCGCAGCCGTGGCGCGGCAACTTACCGCTTCCATGCAAGAGGCCGGGATTGGATTGGCCGCCCAAAGCTTCGAGCTGGCGCATCTGGGACTAGTTCACAAGCCTGACAGTGGGCTTGCCATGCTTGAAGACCGGATTGTGCAGGCATTGTGTAGTTGAATGCGCTTTGTTCGGTGCGGCAAGGCTATTCTCATCCTTGTTGGCGCGCTGATCCTAAATCCCGGGTAAGATGTCCTGAGGATGCGACATGTCATCGATGATCGCTGTCGCTCAATCAAACGAAGCGCGGTGCGATCATCAAGCAGGTTCTTTTGCAATTGGGCCGGTTGCGGAACGGCAGGTTTCAGTTGGGATTAGCCGGAAATCGGACTCTGGCGAATGGCTAGGCATCCCGTAAGGCGCTTTAGCGCGTCATCACTGGAGATTTCGTCGATCATTCCCTCCGCAGCATCAATGCGGAACAGAGACAGACGACGACTGACCGGAAACGGCTTGTTTGGTGCCTTGGTCCCGAGCTCTTGGCGCTATATGGTTTCCAGCGACAGAGCAAAGGGGTGGCGCGCCTCGATCAAGCGCTGAACGGCTTGAGCGGCGCATTTCAGCAGCCATCCATGGCGCTCAGAAATTTCGCAGTGTCGACGCTGAACGACGGGCCGCTTGGCGACAAGCTTGGCAATTCCCGCTATGAGACGAGGAAGCAACTCGATTTGGATGGCAAGCGCGTATTTGGAGACTGCTTCAGTCAAACCATCACTGCTATATTTTTGCTTCTGTTCGCTCTTTTCCAACGCTGCCAGCAGCCAATCGACGGAGGCCTGATCGTTGGGCAGCCCTTCGATAAGTTCCGCAAGCCACTTACGATTTAGAGGCTTTGCCTCGCCCACAAAGGCTGTCCGTATCTCCAACGCGTCGGCCGCATTTCCCACAGTCAAGGCTGCGCGAAACGCAGAAATCCGCACATACCTGCCCGCGACTGGTTTGAGCGCGTATTGCTTGGCCTCCGGCAACGCATCAGCCAACCGTCCTTGCCAGATCATCCTAAGCAAGAATGTTAGAACTTCGTTGTGATCGCCGTATTGGCAGATCAGCGCCTTGATCTCATCCGTGAGGTCAGCGTTGGCGAACCGCTGAACTGCAGCGATATCCATGGGTCGGCTGATGCTCAACGTGTTGCTCTCGTTTGCCCAGTTCGAGCGCGAGGTCACCGGTGAGCGCATCCGCGACAAGATCGCCGCATCGAAGGCGAAGGGCATGTGGATGGGCGGTGGCGTGCCGCTCGGCTACCAAGTGCAGGAACGCAAGCTGCTGATCCATCAGAAAGAAGCGGCGACCATCCGTCATATCTTTACCCGCTATGCCGAACTGGGCTCAGGCGCCGACCTGCTCGATGAACTGCGCGAGCAGGGTGTTTGCACGAAGCGGCAGATCCTGAAGGACGGGTCGGTACGCGGCGGCATCCCGTTCACGCGCGGACCGCTGTTCCACCTGCTGAAGAACCGGGTCTATCGCGGCGAGACAGTCCACAAGGGCAAGGCGTGGCCGGGCGAGCACGAGGCGATCATTGAAAAAGACCTGTGGGAGACCGTTCAGCAGCGCATCGTTGTCAACACGGTCGACCGGAAGCTCCGGCGCAAAGCTAGGGAGTCCAGCCTGCTCGCCGGGATTATCTTCGACTGCCACAGTCGAAAGATGTGTCCCAGCCATACAGTCAGGAAGGCGAAGCGTTATCGCTATTACGTGACCCATCCCGACAAGATCATCGACGATAAGCCTCAACGGCGTCAGTCGGCATTCGACATCGAGAAGCGGGTGATCGGCGCCCTGGTGGATTATCTTGAGGACCAGCAGGCCATCCGCAAGCTGGTCGGCAGTTCCGATGCCAGAAAGCTGGCGACAGCAATCACGCGCTGCCAACGCGCAGCAGAGCAGGTCCGCACCAGCACCTTCCATCGCCGCACCAAGGTGCCCGCGCTCGTTGCGCGGGTGGACCTTGGCGATGACGAGATCGGGATTACCTTATCCTCCGAGGGCTTTGGCGAGCTCCTTGGAAATGTAATCGATGCAGAACGACTGCCTCGTCTCGCAGTACAAGTGACCCGGGTGCGCAGGGGTAACGACGTCAAACTCATTCTCACTGAAGGAGTTACGACCGAGGCCGATGAAACCCTGGTCTCTCTGCTGCGGGAGGCTATGGCAGCAAGGAACGAGATGCTTGCTGAATCCCCGCGCGGCATCTGTCAGCTCGCCTCCGCCACTGGCCGGTGCAGCAAGCGCATGACGCGACTGGTCCGCCTGTCCTGGCTTGCGCCGGAAATCGTCGATGCGGTTCTGGCCGGACGCCAGCCGCATGGTTTGACCGCGCGGTCGTTGCTCTCCGCCGAGCTGTCGATGGACTGGGCAGGCCAGAAGGCCGCTCTCGGATTCTGACCACCAAAACCAACTGAGGTCTGGAAATCGGCCCCCTGAGACGAGGGGCAGAAATCCCGTTCCAACGCCTCATCGCGCCAGTCTCACGACCTCACCTGAAGTGTCGCCCTCGCGAAAGCGCGCGGAAATGCGGGCTACACGGGGCCGTCGGGACAGGTGCCCCGGAGAACCGGTGATTTTGGGAGTGGGTGGTGCCGGCTGCAGGATTCGAACCCGCGGCCTGATGATTACAAATCAACTGCTCTACCAACTGAGCTAAGCCGGCCCTTGTGCCCTGATGCAGCGAAGCGGTAGGGCAAGATCAAATGCCCTGATGCAGCGAAGCGGTAGGGCACCAAGAGCGCGCCCTTTGGCTCAAGTTACGCCAAAGGTCCAGCCCTCGGTTTGGGCGACTTGCGCAAGACCAGCGGGCGTCCACAGTTCCGGCTGGTGCGCGTGGGCGCGCATCCATGCCGAGGTGAGAATCGCATCGGTGGCGTGATCGGTGTAGCGCTCCATCGGCGCATGCCGCGCGACGCCCAATGCACCAAGCGCCGCATCGAGCGCCGGGCCATCAAGAATCTTGCTGCGGCCCGGGCGAATTCCGGCCTTGCGCGCGGCCAGGCTGGTGTAGATTTCGACGATCACCGAGCCGCTTTGGGGCAAAGGGTCGAACGGCCAGACCGGAATCTGTCCGCCCAGCTGGTGCAACATGCGCATCCCCGTCAGGCTGGACTTGCCCACCTGCGCCGCGCCGATCAGGTTGAAGCAGCTCGACGGGCTGAGTTGCATCGCGCTCTGGCGATCCTCGGTCCGTCTTAGCCGCCCTTTGCCGCCGGGGAACAGGTCTCCACAGGCGCCCTTGGCATGGCGGAAATGCCGCCAAACTTCGGCGTGCGTTATGAAGCTGCTGGCGGCCAGATGGTCATCAGCCTCGGACATTTCGTCAACCAGCTGCCACAATTGCTTGGCGGCGGCTGGTGATTGCTCCCAACCAGGAAAGAATGCCCCGAGGTCCAGGTGCGGTAGTCCGGGCGAAAGATCGAGGCCGACCAGCGTATCCTGCGGAAGCTCGTTCAGCAGCCAGTCGCGCACTTCACCGCGTGACCAGCGATGGTCGGGCCGCACCAAAGCGGGCGCTTGGCTGCCGCTGTGACACAGCGCCAGCGCAATCCCCTTCTGGCGCGAAGTCTTGGCCCCCGACCAGTCGATGGCGAGGAAATGGGTGAAGCGGCTAGCCACCCCGCTCCCCGCGCAACTTGTCCCAGTATTCCAGCCGCTTGAGCACCTCGCGCTCAAACCCGCGCTCTACGGGTTGGTAATAGCCTTGCGGTTCCATCCCCTCGGGCCAGTAATTGTCGCCCGAAAAACCATGTTCGGCATCGTGGTCATAGGCATAGCCTGCGCCATATCCCACGTCTTTCATCAGCTTGGTGGGGGCGTTGACGATGTTCATCGGCGGCATCAGGCTGCCGGTATCCCGCGCGCTTTTCCACGCGGCTTTCTGGGCCTTGTAAACGGCGTTCGATTTGGGGGCGGTGGCGAGATAGAGGCAGGCCTGCACCAGCGCCAGCTCACCTTCTGGGCTGCCGAGAAACTGATAGGCTTCCTTGGCGGCAATGCACTGGGTGAGCGCGGCGGGATCGGCCAGGCCCACATCCTCCACCGCCATCCGCACCAGCCGCCGGGCGAGGAACAGAGGCTCCTCGCCGGCCACCAGCATCCGCGCCAGATAATATAGCGCGGCTTGCGGATCGGACCCGCGGACCGATTTGTGCAGCGCCGAGACGAGATTGTAATGCCCCTCGCGGTCCTTGTCATACACCGCCACGCGGCGTTGCAGGAAAGCGCCGAGGCCAGCGGGATCGAGCGGTTCGGGCAGGCGGGTGGCGTAGAGAGTCTCAGCCTGATTGAGCAGGAAACGGCCGTCTCCATCCGCGCTCGCCACCAAGGCCGCGCGGGCATCGGGGGTGAGTGGTAGCGGGCCTTCCAGTTCCTCGGCGCGGGCGAGCAATTGCTCCAGCGCGGCGGCATCGAGCCGGTGCAGTATCAGCACTTGGGCGCGGCTGAGCAAGGCGGCGTTGAGTTCAAAGCTGGGGTTTTCAGTGGTCGCGCCGACAAGGGTCACCGCGCCGCTTTCGACGAACGGCAGGAAGCCATCCTGTTGCGCTCGGTTGAAGCGGTGGATTTCGTCCACGAACAGCAGCGTTCGTTGACCAGAGAGCCGCGCAACTTCCGCCGCCGCAAAGGCCTTGCGCAGATCGGCCACGCCGGAGAACACCGCGCTCACCGCTTCAAAGCGCATACCCACGGCAGCGGCGAGCAGGCGGGCTATGCTGGTTTTGCCGGTGCCGGGCGGCCCCCACAAGATCATGCTAGACAGACGCCCTGCCGCCACCATCCGACCGATCGCGCCGTGTGGCCCAGTCAGGTGATCCTGCCCGATAATCTCGTCCAGCGCGTGCGGACGCAGCCGGTCAGCCAGCGGGGCGTCGGTGGCAGCATCAGAGGGCGCGGCATCAGGGGCAAAAAGGTCGCTCATCGTGGCTTGCTGATAGGGGCTAAGCAGGCGGATTGCCAAGCGGCGACATCGGGCGCATTCTTGCGCGCAGTATTGGGCAACTTGAGGGGGGATCACGATGACCGACGACAATGTACGCCAAGCCGGGCCCTGGCACCTGTGGGTGATTGGAACGCTGGCGCTGTTGTTCACCGCCTATGGCGCAGTTGACTATGTCATGTCGCAAAGTGGCAACCGCGCATATATGGAGGCCATGGTAGAACCGATGGGCATGGATGCCGATGCCATGATCGCCTATATCGGCAGCTTCCCGCTGTGGGCCGATGCGGTGTGGGCGATTGGGGTGTGGGCTGGCGTTGGTGGAGCGGTGCTGCTGCTGCTGCGCCGGGCTCTGGCCTATCCGGTGTGGTTGGCCGCAATGGCCGGGCTGGTCCTGTCCAACGCCTATGGCATCGCCCATCCGCTTCCCGGCATGACCGATACCAGCGCAACCTATGGCACGATTGCAGTGGTGTTCGTGGTGATGCTGGCGCTGACGCTCTATGCACGAGCGATGCGCAATTCGGGTGTGTTAGCCTGAGCGGCGTCCGCCGACCAGGCGCATGTAGGCCCCGGCAACGGTGGAATTGATCGCGTCCCAGCTGTAATCGCGGCTGCGCATTTCGCCGGCTGCCCCGTGGGCGGCGCGCAGCAGCGGGCTGGCGCAATAGGCCGCGACTACTTCGGCAAAATCGCCGATCCGGCCCGGTTCGACCAACCGCCCGGTTTCGGCATCGCGCACCAGACTGGTGGAGCCAGTGGCGCGGGCAGCGACCACCGGGATGCCGCTGGCCATCGCCTCCAAGGTGACATTGCCGAACGTCTCGGTGACCGAAGGGTTGAGCAACAGATCCATGCTGGCCACAGCGCGGCCAAGATCCGGCCCACCCTGAAAGCCGGTGAATAGCGCGCCGGGCAGTTTTTCGGTGAAAAACTCACGCGCCGGGCCTTCGCCTACCACCAGCACTTTGTGCGCCACGCCGCGCGCGCGCAATTCGGTTATGGTGTCGCAAAACACGTCGAGGCCCTTTTCCATCACCAGCCGGCCCAGGAAACCGACAACTACTTCGCTATCATCGATGCCCAGGTTGCGGCGCCAGGCCATATCGCGGCGGGAAGGATCGAAGATGCCGCGGTCCACTCCGCGCGACCAGATCGAGATATCCTCGCCCATCCCCTGTTCGCGCAGCACCGCGGCCAT
>CAMDSM010000057.1 GCA_945906905.1 Altererythrobacter xiamenensis
CGTCTATTTGCGCCTGCGGGACAAGATTGCCGCTGCGATCATCGCGGGGGAATATGCCGAAGGGGCGATGCTGCCCTCGGTGCGGGCTTTTGCCGCTGAGCAGGGGGCCAACCCCTTGACCGTGGCCAAGGCCTATCAGCAGTTCCAGCTTGATGGGCTGATCGTGGTCCAGCGCGGTGTTGGCATGTTCGTGCGGGCAGGTGCGGCCGATCAGCTGCGGCAGGCTGAGCGAGAGGTTTTCCTGCAAGCTGAGTGGCCCGAAATTCGCCGCCGCATGGCGCGGCTGGATATTGCGCTGGCCGATCTGGCCGACCATGTTTGAGACTGGTTGCCAAAACCTTTCGCCTATATGAACAGGACAATTGCGTGAAGCGCGCGCTTCTGTCATTCTCCTAGTCTGTTGCTTGCATTGTTTTGGGTCGCACCTTGCATTGCTGACATCGTTGAGGGCCGTGCCCAGTTTGATAATGGGCGCACGGACAGGAAAGGGCGGTCAATGATAAGATCCGAACTGTTGCAATCGCTGGGCACCGATAATCCCGATCTACGGCCTGAAGAGGTGGAGCAGGTGGTGGACATTTTCTTCGAGGAAATTTCCGCCCGCCTCGCCGAAGGAGGCCGGGTGGAACTGCGCGGCTTCGGCACATTTTCCAGCCGTGGGCGCGACGCCCGCACCGGGCGCAATCCGCGCACGGGCGATGCGGTGGACGTGGCGGCCAAGCGCGTGCCCTATTTCAAGCCGGGCAAGGAAATGCGCGAACGGCTGAACGACTGAACGCATAGGCTTGATGGCCACAAAAAAGGGGCGCGGATCGATCTGATCCGCGCCCCTTTTTTGTTGTGCCTTGTGGCCCGGTAGGCACCCCCGCCTGTGAGCAGGGGTGCCACCAGATCAGAAGCGGCGTTCGACCGACACGCTCCAGGTGCGCGGCAGGCCGGGCACGCCGGTGACCACACCGAGCGAGTTGTTGGTGGCATCGCTGACCGACATGAAATAATACTTGTCGAACACGTTCTGCACTTCCAGCGCCACGCGCCAATCTTCGTCAGCCGTGGTGTAGCTCAGGCGGGCGTTGCCGAGGAAGCGCCCGTCAATGTGCGACCACACGGTGTTTTCCGAGGTGGTGAACAGGCCACCTTGATACGATCCATCGAAACGACCGCTGACAGTGCCAGACCCGATTTCGTGATCATACTGGATCCCGAACGAATAGGCCATTTCCGGGGTATACGGCGTGATGGCCGTACCGGGGATCGAGCTGTTCACCAGATTGCCAGCACCGTTGAGTGGGCTGACGTACTGGAAGTCGAGGAACGAGATGCTGCCGTCGATCGAGAGGCCGTCCGTCGGGAAGATGGCGACTTCAAGTTCAGCACCCTTAACATGGGCAGAGCCGATGTTGTCAGGCCGCAGACACGGCGACACCAGGCTCGATTCCGGGCACTGCAGCTTGCTCAGGATGATGTTTTGGTATTCGTTATAGAACACCGCACCATTCAGACGCAGGCGATTGTCGAGCAGATCGGTCTTGAAGCCCACTTCGTAGGTGGTCAGCGTTTCCGGGTTAAACGGCAGGCGCTGATCGGACACGAATGGCCGCGGGTTAACGCCGCCGCCCTTGAACCCGGTCGAGACCGAACCATACATCAGGAACTGATCCGAGAAGCGATAATCGGCCACAACGCGCCAGTCAAAGCGGTTGCCGCGGAATTCGCCCGGCAGGTTGAACAGCCCGGCCAGCAGACAGTTCGGTTCCGAGAAGACCCCGTTGGCAACGAAGCAATTGAAGCCGTTGGGGATCGTGCCGTCTGGGTTGCTCCGGAAGTAGGTATAGGTCTTGACGTCCTCGGTATAACGCAGGCCACCGGTGAGGCTCATCGCCTCAGTCGGATGCACGGTCAGCGTGCCGAAAAGCGCCTTGGTCGTGCTTGGCGTGGTGTCCGGACCATGGATGAAGTCAATTGTCGGCGTCACATAGTTCAGATCGACGCGGGCGGTATAGCTGCCATTCTGGTGCAGATAATACGCACCCAAGGTGCCTTCGACCATGCCATCGGCCGCATCGAAGTTGAGGCGAAGTTCCGAGCTATAGGCTTCGTGGTTCAGTTCGTTGTCGAGCTGCGACACGGGGATCGGGGTTGCGTCCTGATCCTGGCCCCACTTGGAGTTATAGGTGCGGTAGGATCCGATATAGACCAGCTGCATATTGTCGCTGATATCGAACGCCACATTGCCGCTTACGCCCCAGCCTTCATACTCGGTGATCGGCAGTGCGGAATAAGGCTTGAACGGAGCCTGCGTGGTTGGGGCCATATTGTCAGTGAAATTGGAATAGCTGACAAAGCGCGGGTCATACCCGCCAAGATTGGCACCGGTGTCGCAGCTGTAAGGACCAGCGGCGACAAAGTGGCAATCAAGCGGAACGGCGTTGCCGTTGCGGCCACGCAACCACGGTTGACCCAGGTAATTCACCGCAGGATTGACCGAGAACGGGTTGAATGTCCCGCCGCCAGCCGGAATCGGCCGACCAGCCGCGATCAGAATTGTCGGCACTGCTTCGGAATCTTCACGGGTGTAATCGGCCGAGATGTTGACTTCCAACCGGTCGGTCGGCTCCCAACGCAGCGCCGCACGGCCAGCAACAATGCTTTCGCCGCCCATCGATTCGTAGTCAGGATTGCCGCGACCGCGCGCGCCGTTTGAAGGCACGTTGGAACCCGGATGGGTCAGGCCATAGTCGAGCATGGCAACGTAGCCATCACGGCTGCGGCTCATCCCCGAGAAGCGCATGGCCAGATTGTCGGTCACGGCGATGTCGGCCATGCCGCGCATCGAGACCATGTCGTAGCTGCCATATTCAAGGCGGAACGAACCCGAATCATCGCCACGCGGACGAGCCGAGAACAGACGGATCGCGCCGCCGATGGCGTTCTTGCCGGCCAACGTGCCCTGCGGACCGCGCAGGATTTCAATCCGGTCAAGATCGATCAGTTCCAGCAGCGAGCTCGACAGTGTGGGAATATACACGTCATCGATGTAGATGCCGACGCCCGGATCGAGCGCGTAGTTGAAATCGGTCTGACCAACGCCGCGGATGTAGGCGATCAGGCCCGAGCCACCGTTCTGCGGCTGCGGACGCAGCGACACGTTCGGGGCCTGGGCTGCAACCTGCGCAATATCGGTCTGGCCGCGTGCTTCGAGCATCTCGGCATTGACCGCAGTGATCGCGATCGGCGTATCCTGCAGGTTGGCTTCGCG
The DNA here is from genome assembly GCA_945906905.1 of Altererythrobacter xiamenensis. Taxonomy (GTDB): domain Bacteria; phylum Pseudomonadota; class Alphaproteobacteria; order Sphingomonadales; family Sphingomonadaceae; genus Alteraurantiacibacter; species Alteraurantiacibacter xiamenensis_A. Next base: position 3,260 of record CAMDSM010000057.1, read on the forward strand.
GAATTCCGCGGTCACCACGATAACGTTGGTGCGGGTTTCACCCTCACCGCCGTCGGCGTCCTGGGCGTAGGCGGGCGCCGCCATGCTGGCCATAATGGCGAGCGACGATACAACGCCGAGCGTCTTGAACTTCATCAGGTATCCTCCCCTAACGAGGCCATTGTGGCCCCGCGTAATGTTTGTAACCAGCCTGCACCGTACATTCGGTGCCAAAAAGCCGATCGATAAGGAGAAACGCGCCGGACACATGTGTCCCGCCTGCTCCTCTCCCAATGAAACCTTAACTGATGTTATAATCGGAGCAAGGCCTGTGACGATTACCGGTTTCAATCCGCCGACATTGTCGTAATCAGGCAACACAAGAGGCTGTTGGTTTCAAACGCCGTCGATCCGCAAGACATGCCGATTGTTGCGCCAAGGGCCATAAACAAGCTCAACAAAGGGATGGGGACCATAATGGAAACAGGCGCGCCACTGGCGCCGGCGCAAGGTCACGGTCAGAATTTGGCCTGGCTGCCGCGCGGATACGAACTGACAGTGCTGGTCCTTCTGGGGCTGGCCTTTGGCTTCGCCTATTTTGACCGGATGGCGCTGACGTTTCTGGGGCCACAGGTTCAGGCCGATCTCAGCCTGTCAAACGCCCAACTCGGCTGGCTTGGCTCGGGCCTTTCGCTTACCTGGGCGCTGGGGGCCTATTTCGTCGGCCGCTGGTCTGACAGGATCGGCAAGCGCAAGCCCTTCCTGTTGGCGGCCTTGGTGGTTTTCTCGCTGTGTTCGGTGCTGTCTGGCCTCGCCTGGAGCTTTGGTTCGCTGTTGGCGAGCCGGATTGTGATGGGCGCTGCCGAAGGGCCGTTCCTGCCGATTTGCCTCGCGATCATGGTCGCCGCCTCAGCCGATAGCCGCAAGGGGCTGAACGCCGGGATCGTGCAGAATGTGTTCGGATCGCTGATCGGCACGATGGTCGCCCCGATCGTCCTCACCAGAATTGCCGAGGCCTATGACTGGCGCACCGCATTCATGCTGGCGGGTATTCCCGGGCTGGTGCTGGCGGGCCTGATCTGGCGCTATATCGCCGAGCCAGGGCGGCCCACTGGAGCCGACGCGGTGGTGCCGGAAAAGCTCTCGCTGGCCAGCGAATGGCGCGAGCTGACCACGCTGCTGACCGCGCATAACATCCAGTTCTGCGCGCTGGTTTCGGTGTTTGCGGTGGGCTCCATCGTCGCCGGATCGATCTTCATGCCGGTCTATCTCACCGGCCCGTTGGGGTTCGATGCGCTGACCGTCAGCAATGTCATGGCGGTGGTGGGCATTTGTCCGGCGGTGGGCGCGGTGCTGGCCGGGCTGTTGTCCGAACGGATCGGACGCAAGCGGGCGCTGGTGCTGTTTACATCGCTGATGATGATTGCACCGGCGGCATTACTGTGGATTGATGGAGCGGCTTCGACGCTGACGGTATTCATGTTTGTGGGCTGGATGGGCCTTGGCAGCTTCCCGCTGTTCATGGGCATTATCCCGGCCGAAACGCTGGGCCGGGCGCGGGCGGCAACCGCGATGGGGCTGGTGGTGGCCATCGGCGAGCTGGTCGGCGGCGTATTCGCGCCACCGCTGGCCGGGTGGCTGGGCGATAACTATGGCCTGGACGCGGCGCTCTATCTGCAACTGGCGCTGGCGGCTTTGGCGGGGCTGACTGCGCTGTTCGTGCGCGAAACCAATCCGCGCCTGCTCAAAGGACTTGCTGCATGAACTTTGATCCACTCGCTACCGCGCTGGAATATCTCGAATGTGTCCGCCGCCTCGATACCGCCACCATGCAGACCTACTTTGCGCCGCAAGCCCGCGTGTGGCTGCCGGGGCAGGGTTGGATCACGCCTGCGGCCCTTGCCGCCTTGCTCGATGGGGCCGCCACCCTGGTGGTGAACGGGATGCAATTTGACCATGAGGATACACTGGTCGACGGCAATCGCGTGGTGGTGATGACCGCGTGCGACAGTCCGTTGAAACGCGGCGGATCCTATGTGAACCAGTTCTGCTTTGTGTTCACTTTTGACGATGCAGGCAAGATCGCCGAGATGCGCGAATATACCGACAGCGGCCCAGCGGTGGCGGCGTTTCACTCCTGAGGTTATTTCCGTTCCGGCTCAACCCTGCGTGCAGTGCTGAAGGTGATCGCCGATAGCACTGCCGGAATGGCCATGATCAGGCACACCGAGCCGAGGTCAAGCGTCATCGGCACGCTGATCCCGGCGATTTCCAGCGCCCCCGTCTCGCGCGTGTTGAGCAGCAGCCCGCCGAAAATCGGCCCGAACACCGCGCCAATGCGCCCCGCCGTGGTGGCAAAGCCCAGCCCGGTGGCGCGCAATTGCGGCGGGAAGGCATAGGCGATGGTCAGCCAGTTGGCGGTGGCCGATCCAAACAGCATCGCCCCGATCAGCGGCGCGATCAGCAGCAGGCCGGTTCCTGCGCCTGCCAGCTGACCGAACGCCGCGATCAGCACGGCAAGGCCGAGCATCGTGGCCCACATGATCCGGCGCTCGCCGATTTTTCCGCAGAGATAGCCCGCCGTCAGCCCACCGGCGATTCCGCCATAGGAAACCCAAGCCGCATAATTGGCGCCCGCCACCAGCGATCCTGCCGCTTCGTCGACCAGCCGCGGGCCCCACTGGATAATGAAATACCACGCGAACATATTGAGCGCATGGGCCAGGAAGAGCTTGCCCAGTTCGCGGACGTGGAAGCCTTGTAAAATCTCCGCCAGCACGGCGCTTTTCGAACCCGTCGGCTTGGGCGGCAGCGCGTCGATCCGGGCGATGGCCATCCGGTCGAGCATAGAGTTGGTCCGCCCCAGCGCGCCTTTCGGCTGGCGGCTGAGCAGAAAATCGAGGCTTTCGGGCAGCAACACGAATGCCAGCGGGAACAGTAAGGCCGATAGAGCCGACCCGGCCCAGAAGATTGCCCGCCAGTCGAGCCCGTCCAGCGTGGTTGCAGCCACCCATGCGCCGATGATCGTGCCCACCGGATAGGCGCTGGCCACCGCGCTGGCGGCGAATTCGCGCCGCCGGAAGCTGGCATATTCGAGCGCGATCATCCCCACAGTGCTGGTCATCCCGCCGATGCCGATGCCGGTGAGAATGCGCGCGGCGACCATCTGCTGGTAGCTCTGCGTCAAGGCCGCCAGCGCCATACCTGCGCTCATGATCAGCAGGCAGGTGAGGATGGCCGGACGCCTGCCCCACTGGTCGGCCACCGGCGAAACGCTGAGCGCGCCCACGGCCATGCCCGCAAGGTGCATCGCCAGCAGTGTGCCAAGAGCCGCATCGGACAGCGCCCATTCGGCCTTGAGAGCAGACCCGGCAAGCGAGATCGCAAGGATATCATAGCCGTCGACCATGTTGACGAGGATGCAGATCGCCACCACCAGATATTGCGGCTTGGTCATGGCGCGATTGCCGAGCACCTGGCGCGGATCATCGGCGGGCAAGGGCGCGGAAGCCTGCGTGCCCCCTTCGATTGTGGCCATTCTGCGCTCTCCCAGTCGACTACCGCCCCAGTCGCTAACCACCCCAGTTGTTTACCACATGGCGGCGGCTTGGCTTGCTTGCTATGCTGCGCTGCTAAGGCCGTCAAAAGAATAAGGGCATTGGGAATGAGCGACAGTGGAACCGTGACCCGCGATGTGCGCACCACGATGAAATATGTCGTGCGCGGAGAGGCGGCGGTGTTCCATGCTGGCGACCGGGGCAAAAGCTACTGGCCCGGAGACGAGCGCGCGGTAACGATCCACGATCTGCGCCCGCATTTTTCCGAGCTGGGGCTTGAGCGGAACGGCTTTGTGGTGGCGCGAGGTTCCAGCGAGATTGCCGATTATACCGACAAGGACCAGCTGGCGCTCTATTGTCGCGACACCGAAAGGTTGGTGCAGCGGCTGACGGGGGCGGCCAGGGTGATCAGTTTTGGCCCGATCCTGCGCACCAATGCCACCGGCGCGCACGGCCACAACCAGCCCGCGTTCGGCGCGCATGTTGATTATGGCGCGCGCACCGTGGCTGATTTCGCGCGCGATATCCTGCCGCCTGAAGAGGCCGAGCGGCGGTTGGCCGGGCGGCATATGCTGATCAATGTCTGGCGCCCGATTGCCACGGTCGAAAGCGCACCGCTGGCGGTTTGCGATGCGCGCACGGTGCGGCGCGAGGACCTGTTCTCCAGCGAGATCGTCGGCGGGCTGGGTGGCCTGGCGCGGTCGCTGTTCGGCTTCAACCTGGCCTATGCGCCCGATCACTGCTGGTATCATGTCCCGCAGATGCAGCCGACAGAAGCGCTGGTGTTCAAGCTGTTCGACAGCGATCCTGACGCCGTGCAGTTCACCGCCCATTCCGCCTTTGACGATCCCGACACGCCGCCCGACGCGGCCCCCCGCCAAAGCGTGGAAGTGCGCACGATTGCCTTTCTCGATTGAGGGCCTTCCGCTCAAGCCAATGCGCGCCTAGCAGTAACGACCGTTAGAGTCGCAAAGGCCAGTTTGGGTGTGAGAGCCCGTTTGGGAGAGTGAGTTTGGGCCATTTCGATTTTCGCGAAACCATTGAGGGGCGGCTCGGCCCGTGCACCGTCAATGGCATTTGCGGCGCGGAATTCACGCCCGTTTATGAAGCCTTCATGCAGAACTTCCGCGAGGAGGAGGAGCTGGGGGCGGGATGCTCGGTGGTGATCGATGGCGAGCTTGTGGTCGATCTGTGGGGCGGCTTTGCACGCGCTGACCGGTCGCAGGAATGGGGTGCGCATTCCACCGTCTGCATGATGAGCGTGGCCAAGGGCATAACCGGCATCGCCTTCAACATGTGCGTCGACCGCGGCCTGATCGATATCGACAAGCCAGTGGCGCATTACTGGCCCGAATTCGCCCAGAACGGCAAAGAACACATTCTCGTGCGCTGGTGCCTCGATCACCGCGCGGGTATTCCGGTGCTGACGACCGACACGATGCAGCCGGGCGGTTTCTTCGATTACGAAGGCTATATCCGCGCGCTCGAAGTGCAGGAGCCGCTGTGGCAGCCGGGCACGCGCGCGGCCTATCATGTCCATAATCAGGGCTTCCTGCTGGGCGAGATCATGCGCCGGGTGACGGGGACCACCGTGGGGCCATTCCTGCGCCAGCATGTCACCGGGCCACTGGCGGCCGAATATGCCATCGGCGGGATGGATGCCGAGGCCCAAAGCCATGTCGCCGAAGTCCTGCCCAACACCGGCGCGCGGCTGTTCGCGGCCAAGGATCAGGCGCTGCCGCCCAAGCCCAGCACGCCCGAAGGCTGGCAGGATGGCGCGGTGTTGCGCAGCTTTGCCTTCCTGCAAAACCCGTCCGAACCGTGGCACACCACGATGAACAGCCCTGTGTGGCGGACCTGCGAGATCGCCAGCGGATCGGGCCACGGCAATGCGCGCGGCGTGGCGCGGATCTATGGCGCGGCGGTGGGTGAGGTCGATGGTGTGTCGTTGCTGTCCAAGCATCAGCTCGAAGCCATGATTACCGAGCAGCATCAGCAGATCGAGCTGCTGCAGGAGCGGCCCTACCATCAGGCGCTGGGGGTTCTGCTCAACACGCCCGAGGCGGTGTTCATGGGGCCGAACATGCGCAGTTTTGGCCACCACGGCCTTGGCGGATCAATCGGTTTTGGCGACCCTGATGCCCGCCTCGGCTTTTCATATTGCTGCAACCAGATGCACAGCGTTGGCGACAATGGCCCGCGTGCGCGGCGGCTGATCGATGCAGTCTACTCCGTTCTTTGAAGGAAGATCACATGAGTGAGAATAAAGCCGCACCAAAGTCGTCAGGCGAAATGACCGGGCAGGAAATGTTCGACAAAGGCATGGCCATTCGCCGCAAGGTGCTGGGCGATGCCTATGTTGACAAGGCACTGGCGAAAAGCGGCCCGTTTAATGAGCCGTTGCAGGAACTGGTCACGACCTATTGCTGGGGCTGGAACTGGGGCCGCGAAGGGCTGCCGCTGCGCGATCGCAGCCTGATCAACATTGCCATGATCGCCGTGCTCAACCGCAGTCATGAGCTGAAAATCCATATCCGCGGCGCGCTCAACAACGGCCTGAGCCGTGAGGAAATCCGCGAAGTGCTGCTGCAGGTGGGCATCTATGCCGGCATCCCGGCGGCGGTCGACAGCTTCCGCCTGGCCAACGAGGCCTTTGCCGAGATTGATGCAGAAGGAAACGAAGCATGAAAGACAAAAAGCGCCAAGCGATAGAGGCAGAGGTGGCCAAGCTGCCGCTGTTGTTCGCCAAATATGCCGACAATGGCGACCACGAGGCGCTGGCCGATCTGTTCACCGAGGATTGCCAGCTGGCCCGGCCATTCCAGCCCGATCATCCTTATCATGGGCGCGAAGCGGTGCAGGCGATTTTCCGCGATCGCAAGCCGATCCTGGTGCGCCATATCGTCAGCAATGTGTTGGTCGAGGTGATCTCGAAGGATGAGGCGCGCGGCACCAACTACCTCACCATGCTATCGAGCCACGAAAGCACCACTCCGCCGCAGCCGTCGGGTGCGATCTACGTCGGCGGGTTCGAAGATCATTATGTCAGGACCAAGGGCAAATGGCGTTTCATGAGCCGCTTTGGCATGATCGCGCTGCATTCTGGCGGCGCCATGCCCAATATCCCGGCCCCCAGTGATGAGCAGAGAGGATTGAAGTCATGACCAAAGCCGCCAATGCCGACGAGCAGCTGGTGCTCGATTTCTTCGAGGTGCTGTCCTCGGGCGATCTGGAGAAACTGCGCGCCTTCTATCACGACCAGAGCGTGTGGCAGCCGATGGTGAAGGACATTGCCGGATCGGGCCGCCATGTGGGGATGGATATCATCGACAAGTTCCTCGCTCCGGTGCGCGGCATGTTCAACCCGGGCGACCCCAAGATCCATGTCCACAACATGTTTTCGCGCGACGGCTGGGTGTGCGTGGAGAGCAATTCCACCGGCGGCCTGCCCGATGGCAAGGTTTATGATAACGACTATTGCTGGGTGTTCGAGATATCGAACGGCAAGATCGACAAGATGCGCGAATATATGGATTCGCATTACACCGCGAAACTCTTTGGAATGGACTGAACATGGCACGGTTTGACGGCCAGCCGATCCTGATTTCGGGCGCCGGGCGGGGCTTGGGTGAGGGGATCGCCCATCACCTCGCCAGCCGTGGCGCGACCGTTGGCGTGGCCGATATCAACGGCGATAGCTCCGAGGCTGTGGCCGCTGCGATCAATGCGGCGGGCTTCAAGGCCTTCGCCTATGAGGCCGATTGCGGCAGCCGCGCGGACTTTTTCGAACTGGCGCAATTGTTTGCCGCCGATGCCGGACCGTTGCGGGCGGTGATCAACAACGCCAGCGTGCTGGTCTATGAACCGATCGAGGCGGTGACCGAGGAGACGCTCGACCGGATGCTCTCGGCTGGCCTCAAAAGCGTGTTCTGGGGCGTGCAGGCCTTCCTCGCCCACCGCGACGAGACTGCGAGCGGAAACATCCTCAACTACTCCAGCCCTGTCGCCTATCGCGGGCGGCCCAACACTGGGGCCTATACCACGATCAAGGCCGGGATCGCCGGCCTCACCAAAGTGCTGGCGGGCGAGCTTGGCCCGCGCGGGGTGCGGGTGAACGCGATTGCTCCGGGTTCGGTGCCGACACCCGCCACGCAAGGTTTCGTCAGGGCCGAACAATACGAACAACGCGCCAAAAACATCCCGCTGCGCCGCAACGGCACGGTAATGGATGTGGCGCAGGCCGCAGCATTTCTGTTGAGCGACGAGGCGAGCTTCATCAACGGGGCAATGCTGGCGGTCGACGGCGGGATCATCGCGGCGGGTTAGGGGACATTTGATGACAATGTGGCAGGAACGGCTGGATCAGCTGAAATCCGTGATCGAAGCCGACATCGCGCGCGGTGATTATTTCGGCGCGGTTCTGAAAGTGGGGCGCGGCGGGGTGTCGGTGTTCGAGGAGGCGATAGGTCACGCCTATGCGGGCGGCCAGCGATCCTTGAAAACCGATGACGTGTTCTCGCTGTTCTCGGTCACCAAGGCCTTCACCAATGTGCTGATCATGCGGGCGATTGAGGAGGGGCGCTTCAGCCTCAACACCAAGGTTTGCCACGTGCTGCCCGAATTTACCGGTGCGCCGCGCGAGGATGCCACCTTTTTCCACCTGCTGACCCACATGGCCGGAATGCCCGGCGTGTGGAGCCCCAAGCCGGGCATGTTCCTCGACCGTTTGCAGGAGCTGTTCGACGAGTCCATCGCCCATGTCCACGGCACCTCGGCTCCGGGCGAGAAGTGCGATTATTCGCCGCTGGTCAACCATGTGCTGATGGGCATGGCGCTGGTTCGCACCGATCCCAAGGGCCGCAATTACCAGACGCTGCTGGACGAGGATCTGTTCGCCCCCTTGGCGATGCATTCGACCTCCATGGGCCTGCGCGCCGATCTGGATGCACGGCATGTGCGGCCCGATATGCGTGGGACGGTGCCGATCAAACATTTGTCGCGCAATCTGCCGGGCGATCATGCCTTGTTCGACGATCCTCAAGTGGAGGCCCCGCATGTCGGCTGTGCCTCCACCACCGGCGATCTGTGGCGCTTTGCCGAGATGTTGCGCGGCGAGGGCGCGCTGGATGGCGTGCGCTTGCTCAGCCCGCGCATGGTCCGGCTGGCGCGCCGGGTGCACACGGGTGAGCGGGTGAACGAGCTGTATAAGGGCGTGGCGCTGAAGGCCGGGTGGGCGGTGCCCCCGGCCAATCAGGGGCTGGGCTTTCAGGTGCGCGGAACCGGCGTGTTTCAGCACCTGTTCGGCCAGCTCTCCAGCCCCGAAACCTTCGGCAATTATGGCGCCGGGTCGACCATGTTCTGGGTCGATCCCGAGGCCGATATGACCTTCTCGCTCCTCAGCGCGGGTGTGATGACGCAAGCAGCCAATATCGAACGCTGCGGCAAGTTGTCTGACTGCGCGCTTTCGGCCTGTCTCTAAGGAATACATATGGCAGACGCAGATATCATCGTGATCGGATCGGGCCACAACGGCCTGGTCGCCGCCGCCTATCTCGCCTGCGCGGGCAAAAGCGTGCGGGTGCTGGAGCGCAATGAATGGTTCGGCGGCGGGGTTGTCAGCCGCGAGCTGACGCTGCCCGGTTTCCGCCACGACCAACATTCGATGAGCCACATCTTCATCCACGGCAATCCGCTGCTGTTGAACGATGATCTGGGCCTCAAATCGAAATACGGCCTGCGCTATCTTTTCCCCGATGTGCCGATGATGAGCGTGTGGGAGGATGGCGAGACCCTGCCGCTGCACCGCGATCCGGCCAAATCGGCCGAGGCGATTGCGCGCTTCAGCAGCAAGGACGCCGCCACTTTTCTCGAAATGAGCCGTCAGGCTGCCGAGTGGCTGCCGATGATCCAGGCCGGGCTCTATTCCCCGCCGATGCCAATTGGCGCGCAGACCGCAATGATGGACCAGAGCGCCGAAGGCCGCGAGATCATGCGGACGATGGGCCTGTCCACTTTCGACATGATGGAAGAGCTGTTCGAGCATGAAAAGGTGCGGGCGCATTTTGGCCGGGTTGCGGGCGAGAATCTCGTGTCTCCAGACGAAAAGAGCACCGGGATAGGCGCCTATGTGTTTCTAGGTTTCCTTGAGAAGTTTGGTTTCGGCGTGCCCGTGGGCGGATCGGGCAGCCTGACCAATGCCCTGATCGCCTGCATCCGCGATCATGGCGGCACCGTGCTGGCGGGCAAAACCGTGCGCGAAGTCGTCACCGATGGGGCCAAAGCATGCGGCGTGGTCCTCGATGACGGGACGCGGCTTTCCTGTTCCGATGGGATTATCGGGGCAATTCATCCCCATATTCTGCCCGATATGGTGCCGAACCTACCCGCCAGCGTGGCCAAGAATGCGCGGCGCACCCACATCACCGATGCCGCCTGCTTCACCGTCCACGCCGCGCTGGATGCGCCGATGAAGTTCAAGGCGAAGAATGCCGATGGCAGTGATTTGTCGGCGGTGATGTATGAACTGATGCCCGCCAATTACGAGGACATGCGCCGCGCTTTTGATGAATTGCGCTATGGCAATTTCAGCCCGACGCCGCTGATTGGTGTGGGCCAGCTAACCCAGCACGATCCCAGCCGCGCGCCAGACGGCAAGGCGATTTTCCACGCCTGGGACTATGTTCCTTATGCCCGCAAGGATGGCCAAAGCTGGGACGATACCAAGCGCGCTTTCGCCGATGGCATGATCGCCCGGATGAGCGATTTCATCGCCAACGTGCCGGATATTATTATTGATTATCATTGCGATAGCCCGGTGGATATGGAGCGCACCAGCCCCAGCTTCTTCCGCGGCGATCTGCACGGGATTGCCACCACCACCTATCAATCGGGCAGCCACCGCCCCACGCCCGAGCTGGGGCAATACCGGGTGCCCGGCGTGGAGCGGCTCTATCTGGTGGGGCCATTCCAGCATCCCGGCGGCGGGGTGTTTGGTGCCGGCCGTGCCACCGCGATGGTGATGGCTGAGGATATCGGCGTCGATTTTGACCGGATTCGGGTCAAGTGATCAACCTATTGAGGAGGGACAGATGACCCAGCGCCACACCAACAAGTCGATCATCGTCACCGGCGCGGCGGGCGCGATCGGCTTTGCCACTTGCGAAGTGCTCGCCCGCGAAGGGGCGGAACTGCTGATGGTCGATATCGCGGCAGACCGCCTGGCCGCCCGCGCCGCCGAACTTTCCGCCAAGGGCCACCGGGTGATCGCGCATGTTGCCGATTGCGCCGACGAGGCGGCGGTCGAGGGCTATGCCACGGCGGCAATGCAGGCTTTCGGCAAGATCGATGGCTTCTTCAACAACGCCGGGATCGAGGGCGATCTGGCCCCGACGCATGAATATGACATCGACATGTTCGACCGAGTGATCCGGGTGAACCTGCGCGGCATGTTTCTGGGCCTGCGCTTCGTGCTCCCGCACATGGTCGCGGCGGGCAAGGGCGCGGTGGTCAACACCGCCTCGATCGGATCAGAACGCGGGCTTGCGGGCGCCTGCGCCTACAACGCCGCCAAGCACGGCGCGGTCGGCCTGACGCGGACGGCGGCCTCCGAAGTGGCGCAAAAGGGCGTGCGGGTGAACTGCGTGATGCCCGGCGTGATCGAAACCCCGTTGCTGGTGGGGATGCTCGAACAGATGTTCGACGATGTAGCGGCGGGCATGAAAAAACTCGGCGAAGTCGCCACCCTCAACCGCGTCGGCCAACCACGCGAGGTGGGCGATGTTGTGTCGTTTTTGCTCAGCGATGAGGCGAGCTACGTGAATGGCGCGAAGTGGGAAATTGACGGCGGGGCGCTGGCGACGATCAGGAATGATATTTGAGGATAGGTCCAAAACCCGTTC
>CAMDSM010000058.1 GCA_945906905.1 Altererythrobacter xiamenensis
CCATCACCTTCAAATCCTCGGGCCGGTCAAATTCCACATCCATGCCCATCAGGCTTTCAGGCTCTGGCATCAGCCACATGCCCATCTTGGTGACGATGCCGAAGTTGCTCTGCACGAACATCTGATCCCAACCCGGCCCAAAGCCGAAAGGATAGGCCTGCCAGGTGGGGGCATTGCTGAACGCGCCCATACCCGTGCGCACCAGATCGCCATCGGGCAGCACCACTTCCATCCCGCAGATGTTCTTGGTGTTCTCGCCATAGGGAGTATAGCCCACGCCGCGATCGAGCGCATTGCCCATCACCGATCCCCAGCTGTTGCCGGGGGTGGAGAGCCAGAAGGGCAGATTGTTGCGCTGGATATAATCATACAGATCATAAAAGCCCACGCCCGGCTCTACGATGACCGTTCCCAGCTCCTCGTCAAACTCGATTCCCTTCATCCGGCTCATATCGAGCACAACGCTGCCCGACAGGCGCGGGGCATTGCCGCCATAGCCCAGGTTCTTGCCGCGGCTGATCGGATAGAGCGGCAGGCGATACTGGTTGGCGATGCGCACCACCGCCTGCACTTCCTCCACGCTCTCCACCGCCACTGCGCCGGCGGCATGGTGGCCTGCCTCGTCGATGGCGAATTTGTCGGCATAGGTGGTGCGGTCGAGATCGGTGAAGAACACCTTGCTCGCGCCCAGCACGGTTTCCAGCGCACGGCGCGCCTGATCCATCTTCTGGGCGGTGAAATCAGGGGGAAGCGGGATATCGGCCATGGAATACTACCTTTTCAGCTCGCCGCAGGCCTCTCCAACTCGCGATTCTGCTGCGCGACTTTAACGGACGTTACTTTTGGGGTAGTGGCCAAGCAAGTCAAGCAGGGGAGATGAACTTGGCCATTCGCAGTGAACTTTACGCCGTGCTCGATGCCTATCTGGCAGCGCTGGAAAAGCGCGACATTTCCGCAGCCCCGTTGGCCGCAGAGGTGTTCACCACCGAAAACAATGTCGCGCTGGCACTGGGCGATGGTTGCTGGAACACGGTGACCGCGCTCCACCCCTATCAAATGCGCGTGGCCGATCCTGAGGCCAGACAAGTGGCCGTGTTCACCGCAATCGAGGAGACAGACGCGCTCAACCCGTGTTGTATCAGGCTGGCGGTGGACAATGCTGGCCAGATCACTGGTGTCGAAACCGTGGTCGCGCGCAACAAGGATGAGGGGTTTCCGTTTGGCCCGCAGTTCTTCGAGGTGAAGCCGGTGCTCGAAGCGCTGATCCCGCCCGCCAGCCGCGCCACCCGCGCGGAACTGATCCGCGTCGCCAATGGCTATTTCGACACAATCGAGCGCAACGACGGCGAGATCCGCACAAAGTTTTGGCCGCAATGCAACCGGGTGGAAAACGGCGTGCAGACCACCAACAATGCAGGCTTCCCATTGGCGGTAGCGCGGCTGGGGTGTGAGGAGCAGTTCGCGCTTGGCTGGTATCGCTATGACGACGAACTGCGCGGCCGCCGCTATCCGCTGGTCGATGTCGAGCGCGGGATTGTGCTGGCCTATGGCTTCATCGACCATTCCGGGCGCTTGGGCGACTATACCCTGACCAACGGCGAGCCCGCAAAAAGCCCGGTGCGCCGCCCGCATAGCTATTATCTTGCCGAGGCGTTCAAGATCAGGGACCATGCCATCGAACAGGTCGAGGCCGATTTTCTGACCGTGCCTTATAAGATGCCATCGCCTTGGGACTTGAAGGCTTAACTCAAGCCCGTTCGCCCTGAGCTTGTCGAAGGGCGAAGTTGCGCTAGGTTGCCAATTCGTGGTTCGACAGGCTCACCACGAACGGGAGAGGGAAACAGTCACATCATGATGGATTCACGCAAGCTCATCGCGCTGATATTTCTGGGCGGCGTGTTCATCATGGAAGGCTTCGACATCGCCGCCATGGGCATTGCCGTGCCCCGGCTGGAGGGCGCGCTGGGCTTGGCGCCGGCAAGCTTTGGCTGGGTGTTTACCGCCATCCTTGTCGGCCTTGGCATTGGCGGGGCGACGATTGCGCCGCTGGGGGACCGCTTCGGACGGCGCGCGCTGATCGTGACCGGGTGCCTCGCCACCGGGCTTGCTACGCTTGGCACCTCCACCGCCGAGACGACCACCGCCTTCCTCATCTGGCGGTTGCTGACCGGCATAGCGCTGGGGGCCTGCCTGCCCAATGTCAGCGCTCTTTCCAGCGAGCTTGCGCCCGCGCGGCTGCGAGCAACGGTGATGGCGGTGGTTTCAGCGGGGATTCCGCTGGGGCTGTTTCTGGCCGGAGTGCTTGCTCCCGGAGTGATTGCAGCGGCGGGATGGCAGGGATTGTTCTACACGCCGGGACTGTTCGCGGTGGCGCTGGCGGGCGTGCTGTGGTTCGTCCTCGAAGGCGGAGCGCCTGCGGAAAATGCCCAGGGCACTGCGCACGCAAAGCTGCCGCAACTTCTGCTGTTTTCGCGGCCCTGGGCGTTTCCCTTCGCGGTGTTCGTTTCGATGCTGGGGCTCAATGCGCTCAACCTCTATCTGCTCAATTCGTGGCTGCCCACGGTGCTGCCGCTTGGCGGTCTGTCGCTCGACGATGCCGCGCGGGTGGCGGGCGTCGCCAATCTGGCAGGACTCGTCATCGGCATCGGTGCCAGCGCGCTGGTCGACAATTGGCGCAAGGGCCCGGCGTTGATGTTGTTGTTCGGCGCGATTACCTCCAGCTTTGCCGTGATCGGCCTGACCGCGCCCGATCAGGCGCGCTGGACCTGGCTGCTGATGGTCGGCGTGGGCGGAGCCAATGCTGCGGCGATGGTGCTGCCGGGGCTGGCGGCGCATCTGTTCCCCGCCCGGCTGCTGTCCTCCGCCGTGGGCATGGGTGTGCTTGTGGGTCGTTTAGGTGCCTTTGCCGGACCGCCGCTTGGCGCAGCGATGATCGCCGCCGATGTGCCCGCGCGCACGTTTCTTGGCGTGGCGGCGATCCCGGCGCTAGCCTGCGTGCTGGTGGCGCTGCTGGTTGGGCACGCGCTTACGGTGAAGGCCCGGGTGGAGGCGGCGGGCGAACAGGGGGTTCCCGTCTCACCGGCCGCCATAGGAGGTTGATCATGAGCCGATTGCACGCCGAAGCGCATGCCGTCTCCCGGATCGGTTGGCTCAGGGCCGCCGTTATGGGCGCGAACGACGGGATCGTTTCCACCGCCAGCCTGATCGTCGGCGTAGCTTCCGCCGACGCTGATCGCAGTGGGGTGCTGGTGGCAGGCATGGCGGCACTGATCGCCGGTGCCATGTCCATGGCCGCAGGCGAATATGTCTCGGTCAGCTCACAGTCCGATACCGAAAAGGCGGACCTTGCCCGCGAGAGGCAGGAGCTGGTGGACTTGCCCGATGCCGAATTCGAGGAGCTGGTGCGGATTTACGAGGCACGCGGTGTATCGCGCGATACGGCGTTGGAGGTCGCCCGGCAAATGATGGCTCAGGACGCGCTGGGCGCCCATTCACGTGACGAGCTGGGCATTTCCGATGCGAGCACCGCACGGCCCATTCAGGCGGCAATGGCATCGGCCCTGACTTTCACCACCGGGGCAGCGGCACCGCTGATCGTGGTGCCGTTTGTTTCGGCGGGCCAGCTAGTTCCAATGGTCGGGTTAGTCTCGCTCACCTGCCTCGCCATCCTCGGCGCGTTCGGGGCACGCGCTGGCGGTGCACCACTCGGCCCCTCAGTCTTGCGGGTAACCTTTTGGGGCGTGCTGGCGATGGTGGTCACTGCTGCTGTCGGCAAAGCATTCGGGGCGGTAGTCGGCTAGCGTTCAGGGCTGGAAATCCAGTCCACCCACCCGCTGTTTGAAGCGCCAGCCTTCCGCCGTGCGCAGGCACAGATCGGTGAAGGTGCCGATCAGCGGGCCCTTGGGATCGCGCACCGGCAGCCCACCATCATCCGCCGCATCGCCCATATACAGCACGATCACGCTAATGGCGCGGGCAGTATCGGCGTCCTCCACATCCACCACAATGTTGGCAATCAGGTGGCGCTGAACGCGCGCCGGGCGAGCAAGGAAGCTGGCAAGGATTGCGCTGCGCCCTTCGATGAACACGCCGGGCTGCGATGGCCGGGCAAAGCGCGCATCTTGTGTATAAAGCGCCGACACTCCCTTCCAATCCTGCGCATCGTTGAGGTTGACGTAGTGGTTGATCAGCCGGGTGACGTCCCACTCGATGGCGCGGCGCGCATCAGGCGTCATGTCAGCTACCTTCGGGCTTGGTCGCTTCGAGGAAGGCGGATTGGCCATTGGCGTCGGTAGCCTCCAGCCGCCCGGTCAACCGCTCGACCAGATCGGCCAGCGTGGCCAGATCGTTCTCGTCTAGCCCGCTGAACAAATAGTCGGCTACCTTGTCACCTTGCGGACGCATCACCGCATAGAGGCGGCGGCCCTCGTCGGTCAGGCTCAGCCATTTCCGGCGGCGGTTGGCCTCGTCGCGGATCACTTCCACCCGGCCATGGCGCTGCAAGGTGGCGACCGCACGGCTGACGCTCATCACATTGACGCCAGTGATCTCGGCCACCTCATGGCTGGCGGTGCGGCCCAGCGCGCCGATGGCCATCAGCAGCCGGAATTCGTTCAGGCTGATACGATAGCGGTGCGCCAGATGGGTGCTGAAGGGCGCCATCAGCCGATTGTTGAGCTTGAGCATGTCGTGCATCAATGCGGACTTGCCAGTCATCGGCCCCCTCATGCCTTCTCTCACCCTGTCCACGTCGATTTTGCCCCCAAACCTTATTTGCGCCAACCGTAACACCTGTTAGCATCATTGGCGAGCCATCACACAAGAGGATAATCGGGCCATGAACGCCTTTCCCCAAACGATACATTTCATCGGCACAAACACCCCGCGCCGGGTGGAAATGTCAGTCCGCGATCTCGAAGTCGAGGGGCAAATCCCCGCCGACATCGAAGGCGCCTTCTTCCGCGCCGTGCCCGACAATGCCCATGCGCCGATGTTCAATGATGATATCGCGCTCAACGCCGATGGCATGATTGCGCGCTTCAACTTCACTAAAGGCGCGGTGGATTATGATCTGCGCTGGGTGGAAACCGAACGCCATCTGGCCGAGCGCGAGGCGCGGCGGGCGCTGTTTGGCCAATACCGCAATCCTTTCACCGATGATCCTTCGGTTGCAGGAATGGACCGCACGCTGGCCAACACCACCCCCGTTTGGCACGCTGGCCGCCTGTACATGACCAAGGAGGACGGGCGCGGGTATGAAGTGAATCCGCACACGCTTGCCACTGTCGGCAAGTGGGATTTCCACGGCAAACTGCGCAGCCAGACCTTCACCGCCCATCCCCGCGTCGACGATGCCACGGGTGAGCTGTTCTTCTTCGGCTATGAAGCGGGTGGCCTGTGCGATCCCAACGTGGCCTATTGCATCGCCGACAAGGACGGCAACCTCGTCAAGGAACAGTGGTTCGAGCAGCCGTATCTTTCCACCATCCACGATTTCGTCATCACCGAGAAATACGCCATCTGGCCGATCTTCCCGACTTTGACCGACCTTGACCGGTTGAAGGCAGGTGGCGCGCATTGGGCGCATCATCCCGATCTGCCGAGCTACATCGGGATCATGCCGCGCTATGGCGACGTGTCCGAAATGCGGTGGATCGAAGGGCCGGTGGGCGTTTCGTGCTTTCATGAGGTCAACGCTTATGATGACGGCGACATGGTCCACATCGACCTGTGCCTGAGCAATACCAACGCCTTTCCGTTCATGCGTGAGGCGGGCGGCGTTCACATCGATCAGCGCGAAATTCAGGGTGCGCTGACCCGGTGGACGATCGACATGAGCAAGGCTGATCCCAAGATCGAGGAGCGCCCCATCGGCCCGCCTGGCGATCTGTGCCGCCTCGCCGATGCCGATCAGGGCCGCGCCTATAACCGCGCCTGGTATCTCAGCATGAATCCGCAAGCCAAAGGCCCGCCGATGCTGGGCGGCCCCGTCGGTGCCAATTTCAACGCCCTGCTGCGGATCGAGCCGGGCAATGGCCGGGTGACGATGATGGAAGTGCCGCCGGGCGCCGGGATCAGCGAACCGGCGCACGTCGCCTCCAGCCAGCCGGGCCATGGTGGCTGGCTGCTGACCGTGGTCGACATACCCAACAGCCCCAATCCCGCAGACTATTCCAGCGAGCTGTGGATCGTCGAGGCCGATGCGGTGGAGAACGGGCCAGTCGCCAAGGTGAAGACCGGCATGGCCATGCGCAGTCAGGTCCACGGCTGCTGGGTCAGCAGGGCGAAGATGGATGGCGCGCGGATGAAGTAAGGGCGCTTGCCACGAGGCGCACCTCGGGCATAGTCTGGCATCACGGGAGAGAAATGATGGCCAAGCGAATGATCGCAGCTGCATTATGCCTGTTGCTGGCGGGCACACCAGTGCTGGCACAGGAGGAAGGGTTCGAGGCAGAACTGGCGGCACGCTTCCAGCCGCCACCATCCGGCTGGCAGGTGCCGCGCACACCTTGGGGCGATCCCGATCTGCGGGGTAAGTGGCCGGTCGACTATCTCGCCCAGACCCCGCGCGAACGGCCGGTGCAATATGGCACCCGCGCCTTCCTCAACGATTCTGAATATGCCGCTGCCTTCGAAGACGCGCAGGCCCAGCTTGATCGCTATGACGAGGAAATCCACGTCGGGGTGATGAGCATGGGCCATTGGGCCGAACGCGGCCATCCGCTGCATCAGAGCTCAATGGTGGTGGAACCGACCAACGGCCGCTACCCGCCGCTGACCGCGCTGGGCCAACAATGGCGCGCCGAGGAGCATACCAGCTGGAACACCGAGGTATTCGACGATCTGGACGATTTCGGCATATTCGACCGCTGCCTGACGCGCGGAATGCCCTCGTCAATGCTGCCCGGCGCCTATAATGCCGGCATCCAGATCTTCCAGTCGCCCGGCCTTGTCGCCATCAGTCTGGAAATGATCCACGAGACGCGTTTGGTCCATCTCGATGGCAACACCCCGCCGCCCGCCGATGTGCAGTTCGATCTTGGCTATTCGATTGGCCATTGGGAAGGCGATACGCTGGTGATCGAAACCACCAATTTCCGCCCCGGCATGTCAATGGGCCCGGCCCCCAATTCCGCGTCGCTGCGGGTGGTCGAACACCTCACGCTGATGAACCCGGATCAGGTCCGTTATGAGGCATGGGTCAGCGATCCGCTGGTGATGGAGGGCCACTATAAGCTCGACATCCCGTGGCTGCGCGACAGCGCCTATGGCATGTTCGAATATGCCTGCCACGAGGGCAATGTGCAGGTGCGCGGCTATATCATGTCGACCAGCCCCCGTTATGCCGCTGAGCGTGAAGCTACATGGGCAGCGCACGATGCCGAAGGAACTCACTAATGACTGACACCACAATACCCGACGCGTTACCTGGCCCGACGATCAAATGGATCTATCACCTCAGCCGCCTGATCTTTGGCGGCTGGTGGCTCTATTCGGGCGTGATGCCATTCATCAATCCGGCGTGGCAGCCGCTGGGTCAGGAACAACCGGCCATCGATTTCAGCCTGGCGATGATCGCCAGCGGGCTGATGCTATGGGTCAAAGTGGCCGAGATCGTGTTTGGCATCCTGATCCTGGCCAACCGCATGATGCCGCTGGCGGCGATTGCCGTGGTGCCAATCAATTTCGTGATCCTGTATTGGAATTTCGTGCTCGATGAAGGCACGGTGGAATACACATTCGGCGCGCTGACGATCTTTTTCAACGCCATCCTGCTGTGGCCGTGGCGGCGCTATTACTGGCGGCTGCTGACGTGGAAGGGCAAGCCGGACTTTTCGCTCCAGCCCGGAATTCAGGATTGATGCGCTGGTTCTATCACGCCGTCCGACTGTTCACCGCCGCCTGGTTCTTGGGTGCTGGCCTCAACTACTTTATCTATCCCGATAACCAGCGGTTGGGGCTGGTGCCCGCCAGCCATGATTTCACCGTGGCGCTGATCGACAGTGGGCTGTTTGCCTGGGTCAAAGGGATCGAGGTCGTGCTGGGCATCACCTTGTTGGCCAACCGCTACATGCCGCTTACGGCGCTGGCGCTGGTGCCGATAAACTTCGTGGTGATCTATTACAACTGGGTGCTCGAACCGCACCGTGGCACCTATATCGCAGGCGGGCTGACCTTGTTCTGCACCGCCTATTTGGTGTGGAGTTGGCGGGCCTATTTCTGGCCGCTGCTGGCCTACAAGGGCGCGGCCCAGCATGATTTCAAACCACATTTCACGCAGTTGCGTTTCGAAGGAGCAAGCGAATGATAAAGCGGACCATAGTTTTGCTGCTGGCCGGTGCCGCGCTGGCCACTCCTGCAAGCGCACGCGAGCATGGGCCGTGCGACCGGCAGTGCCTGATCGATCTGGTCAATGGCTATGCCAATGCGCTGATTGCCGACGATCCGGATTTGGTGCGCTGGGCCAGCGGGGCCCTGGTGATGGAAAACCTCAGCTCCATCCAGCCGGGCGACGGCGCTTTCGGTTCAATTACCGGCGACGGGACCGACGCCTACGCCGTGCACGTGGCCGATCCCGTCAGCCAGCAGGTCGGGCTGCTCAAGCTGATGATCGAGGGCGATGCGCCCGTGCTGGTTGGCATCCGCCTTCAACTGGACGAAAGCGGCGCGATTACCGAGGCCGAGCATCTGATCGCCCGCAACCTGTCCGAAGGCCAGCTGGCCAATCTACAGGCCCCGCGCGCGCAGCTCAGCCAACCAGTGCCCGAAGCCTATGCCGACAGCCGGGGTCGCCTGCTGTGGCTGGGCTATTCCTATTACGATGCGTTGGACGGAAACAATTCGCGCTATTCCAACATGGCTGATGATTGCGTGCGGCACGAAAACGGCTTCCAGACCGCGCGTAACAGCTTCAGTCGACCCGGCCAGATGTTTACCGACAGCGAGTTCGCCTATCTCGGGGGGCTGGGCTGCGCGGCGCAGATGGATACGTTGATGTGGGACTATATCGACACGATCGAGAACCGCCGGGTTGAGATCGCTGATCCTGAAACCGGGCTGGTGTGGGGGATGAGCCATTTCCACCACGACATGGCCGAGGACACCACCCCTCTGATTGGCGTGCCGTGGTTCGCCAGCCGCGACATGAGCCGGTTCAACCCGTTCGATATGCCTGCGATCCACATCTACAAAGTGTGGGGCGGCGCGATCCACGAGATTGAGGCGCTGGGAATCGTGGTGCCCTATCAATCGCCACATAGCTTCGCCGACTAGGGGTTAGTCAGGCATGAAAAAGAGCGGGGAGGCGATATGCCTCCCCGCCCTATTCGTATCGTTAAATAAACCCGGGTCAGGCCTTCTTGGTCAGCACATTGGCGAGCTTTTCCGACGCAAAGCCGAACACCGCGCCGATGATGATCGCCGCCACCGTTGGCAAAACAGCTTCCTGCGGCGTCTTTTCGGCCAGAACCATTGACCCTGCGATCGCGGCAAAGCCATAGACGCTGGCGGGAATGGTCGAAAGCAGTGGAACCTTGCTCGAAAGGCAGATCACCGCCGCACCCAGGCCAACCGCAATGGCCAGCGCAACCGGCGTATCAAGACCTGCAAGCGGGCCATTGGCCAGCAACACCGAGCCCATGCCGACAACCGCGCCCCAGGCCATGCAGGCAACAGTAGTGGTAAAGCCCTTGATGTCGCCGCCAGAATGGAAATGGCAACCCCAGGCAATGAACGAAACCCACACCAGTCCGGCCACCATGCCGCCCGAAAGCGGCCCAAAAAACAACCAGGTATCAAGCACGGCCAAAACCCCGACCGAAACTGCAAGCGCAAGATATGCAGACATGAAAATCTCCCTCCCCGAAAGGATTAGCGTTACCCCATCCCGCCCCGAATTTTCCCATATCGCGGGCCGGGTGCAGGTGGAAGAACCTAGGTCAAACCCAGCAGGTCGACAATAGCCTCGGTGGATAAATCCTATTGCGCCAATGCTGCGCGGTAAACAAATGAATTTCCACAATTTTGTTCCAAGGCCTGCAAGCAAAATTCCGCTTCGCGGGCCAGTCACGCTGGTGTAGCTTGGCTGGCAAATCACAATGGGGAGGGAATTTGCCGCCATGAAAATTGCCCGCACACTCGCGCCGCTGGCCGTGCTTCTGCTCGCCGCCTGCGAACAGGTCGGCGCTTCCGATGCGCCCGATGCCGCCACCCAGGCCACGCTCGACCGGGTGGCGATTGAAGATATGGTGGTCGAATATTACGCCCACCTTGGCGGTGGCGATGCCGGGGCGTTCGATGACTATTTCACCGAAGATGCGGTGTTCGACGTCAACGGCAATGTCGCCACCGGCCATGTCGAGATTGAAGCCATGTATGCTTCCATCGGCGAAAACCCCACCAGCGCCAGCAACGGCGGCGGGCCGTTCCGGATGATCCTGTCCAACCCGGTGATCGAGGTGGATGGTGACAATGCCACCGCCCGCTTCATCTGGACCGGCATCCGCAACCCCGCCATCGACCAGCCGCCAGTGTTTGAGGAACAGGGCCGCGAATATGATCGGCTGGTCAAAGTGGATGGGGAATGGAAATTCGCCCACCGCGTGGTGATCGCCGACAGCGGCCTGCCCAAGGGCCAATATCCCAACTGGACCCCCAGGCTCGATTTCAGCTTCGAGGCTGAATAGGCCTGACGGGCTGGCGCAACACTGTCCTGAGCTTTTCTGGTGCAGAGCGGCGCGGATCAGACAGATAAATCTCGTGGTGGTGGCCTGCGAACGTGAGGCCGCGCGCCGGCATGATCGTGTGGTGCAGTTCGGCGAGTTTGGGTGCCTCATCGGCAAAGGGCCCGACGTGGAGGTGCTGCAGGCACAGGCCTTCTTCCAGCCACTCCATCCTGACCCGCGAAAGATCGCACGCAGAGCTTTTGGCCGCTTGCCGCGCCAGCGCGGTGGCGACATGTTCCAGCCCGATCCAATCGGGTAGCATCAGCATCAAACTCCACCGCCATTCCTCGCGGCGGTCAGTGGCATAGGCATCGTGCACATCCGCCCACCACAGCCCTTCGAGCGGCGGCACGGCATAATCCCGCCCGAGGTCGAGCTTGCTGAAGAACTTGATGCCATAGGCCGCCGGATAGAGCGCCTCCAGTGCGGCGGTGTATTCCAGCCCGCCGGGCGCGCCCGCGCCGTCAACCATCAGATAGGATCGAGCCGTGAAGGTTACGTCCTCCCAACCAAGGCGCGGCGCAGTGAAATAGCGCGGCTGCGCCTTCTTCAGATCGAGTTTGGCGGAGAGCTCGCGCATATTAGCCCAGTTCGATCAGGCCACCATCAACCAGCAGATCGGTGCCGGTAATAAAGCTGGCATCGTCGCTGGCGAGGAACAGCACGGCCTTGGCCACTTCGGCGCTCTCCCCCATTCGGTGCATCGGGATATTGGCGATCATCATCTCCTTCAGCCGCGCCACATCGTCTGGCCCCATACCCGGATTGCGGTGCAGCAGCGGAGTATCGATCGGGCCGGGCGATACCAGATTGAGGCGGATCTTGCGCGGCAGCAGCTCCTTGGCGAATACTTTCATTGCCATTGCCAGCCCGGCCTTGGCGGCGGCATAAGTGCCATTGCCCGCAAGCGGCCCATGTGCGCCGATCGAGCCTGTCACCACAATCGCCCCGCCCTCACCCATGATCCGCACTGCCTTTTGCAGGGCGAACACGCAGCCCTTCAAATTGATCGCATGGACATGGTCCCAATCGTCCTCGGTAATCGCTTCGAGGGCTGCGAAACCGCCCACGCCGGCATTGATATAGAGAACGTCGAGGCGGTTGTGGGCCGTTTCAACCCGCTTCACCACCGCTTCGGTGGCGGCAATATCGGCGATATCGGAGGCATAGCCGGTAGCGCCCGGAATGTTCGCCACCGCCGCATCGATCGTCGCCTGATTGCGCCCGGTCAGGTGGACGATGCCACCTTCAGCGGCAAACGCCTGCGCCGCCGCCAGCCCCATCCCGCTGTTGCCGCCGAGCACGAGGACGATCTTGTTTTTGAACCGCATGTCTCTCTCCTCAGAATGGTGAAGCAGGATTAGGCCCGCCTTCAACCACATCCTGCATCACATCCCAATGTTCTGCGATCATGCCGTTTTCGATGCGGAAAATGTCCATCACCGCCCAGCCCAGATCATCGGGCCAGCGGCGGACATGGTAGTGCACCGTCACATGATCGCCATCCACGAAAGCGCGCTTCACATCGTGCACCGCTTCTGGCGTGGCTGCGCGGATCATGTCGAGGAAGCGCTTCAGCCCCTCGCGGCCCGGTTCGGCGGCCTGATTGTGCTGGATATAGGCGGGCGCAATGAAGCGCTCGACCGCGCCTGAATCCATCGGGTTCAGCACATTGGCGAACATGTCGAGCACCAGCTGGAGGTTGGCGGTCTCGGTGTCTGTCCGGCTCATGCGGCCAACTCGTCTGCGGGCAGTTGACGCCCGCGCATCATATCCGCTGCCTTTTCGGCCAGCATGATCACCGGCAGATTTGTATTGCCGCCCGGAACCGTGGGCATGACCGAGCAATCGACCACCCGCAGCCCCTCCACTCCGATAACCCGGCACTCAGCGTCCACCACAGAGCGCTCACCCATGGCCATCGCGCAGCTGCCCACGGGATGCTGCGCGGTGTAGCAGGTGGCGCGGATGAAATCTGTTAGCTCGTCATCGCTTGTGGCCCCAATACTGGGAGCGCGTTCGGCACCGATCAGGCTGGCCATCGGCTCGGCGGCATAGATCCGCCGGGTGATGCGGATGGCCCGGCGCATCTGCACTAGATCCGCCTCCTCGCTCATCAGATTGAGCGTGATCGCCGCGTTGTCCAGTGGATTGGCGCTTTTCAGCTCCACCCAGCCGCGGCTTTGCGGGTGCAATTGCACGATGCCAGCCCAGAATACGTGGCTCTGCTCGGGCTTGAGCCACGGGAACCACGGTTGCGCATCGAAGCGGATCGGGTTGACCATCACCTGCAAATCCGGCCGCTCAAGATGCGCGGCCGTGCGCACCACCACGTTGCAGCTGTTCAACTGCTGCGCCATCGTGCCCGTGCCCGTCAAAGCCCAGCGCAGGGCGTTGAGGGCAATCTTGTCCATCCGCATATGCTTGAGGAAGGTCACCCGCTCCTTGGCCTCAAATTCGAGGCTGGAAGTGGGATGTTCCTGCAGATTACGCCCCACGCCGGGGCTATCGTGCACCAAGGCAATGCCATGATCGGCCAGATGCGCTGCCGGGCCCACCCCTGACAGCAGCAGCAGATGCGGCGAATTATAGGTGCCGCCCGAAAGCACCACTTCCTTGCGTGCCCGCACCAGTTGCGGCCCGGCGGGCGTATGCACCTCCACTCCAATGGCGCGCTTGCCCTCGAACACCACGCGGGTAACTTGCGTGTTCTGGCGCACATCGAGGTTTTTGCGGCCCAAGGCTGGCTTGATATAGGCACTGGCGGCGCTGACACGGTGGCCGCGATCATCGACCGTCTGCTCGCCGCGGGCAAAGCCTTCAGGCACCGCCCCGCTCAGATCGTCACTGGTGGCAAAACCGGCATTGGCGGCGCTGGCCATCATCTCCTCGTGCAGCAGATAGGGCGAATCGATCGGCCGCACCCGCACTGGCCCGCCCACGCCGTGGAACTGGCTTGTCCCCCGCCAGCTGTCTTCCAGCTTGCGGAAATAGGGCAAGCAATCGGCATAGGACCAGCCGCGTGCGCCCATTTGCGCCCATTGGTCATAGTCCGCCGGATGACCGCGCATGGCGAACATGCCGTTGATGCTGCCAGAACCACCCATAACCTTGCCGCGCGGCATTGGCATCCGGCGGTTATTCAGATGTGGCTCCTCCTCGGTCCAATAATTCCAGTTGAAGCGCGGCGCGATCATCGCCTTCAGGAAGCCCATTGGCATCTGGATATAGGGATGGTCATCGTTGCCGCCTGCTTCCAGCAGCAGGACGTTGTCCTTGCCATCCTCGCTCAACCGCGCGGCCATCACGCAGCCCGCGCTGCCTCCGCCGACCACGATGTAATCGAATTGTGCTTCGCTCATGGGTGCAACGTCTCCTTGCCCCATTGCTAACGTCCGTTACAATCGGGCGCAAGACAACAGGAGCCAGCGATGACCCGCGAAGATTACGAACGCTATGCCGCCGCCTTCAACGCCCGCGATTATGATGCCGTGTTCGATTTCTACAGCGACAACCCGCGCATGGCCTTTTTCGGCATCGAGATCACCACGCGCGAACAGCTGAAGGCGTTCTACTCCTTCCTGCACAGCTACGTGACCGAGACGATCACAATCATGAAGTTCGCCGGATCTGATGAACTGGCCGCCGTGGAAGGCATCATCCGCATCGAAGCCTTCCGCGATCTCACCCGTGAGGCGCTGGACGCAAATGGGATGCAGGCCTTCTTCCCCATTGCCAAGGGCGAGGTGCAGCAGATGCGGCAATACATCCATTACCACCTCGAACAGGGCAAAATCGTCAGCGTGGGCTGTGCGATTATGCCGTAACGTCTTTCATCCTTGCGTTAATTTCGCATATCTGAAAGAACGCGTGCATGGCAGAC
>CAMDSM010000059.1 GCA_945906905.1 Altererythrobacter xiamenensis
GCGCGCGACGTGGTGGCGCCTGATCGCGCGGGCGCGCTGGCCAAGCTGCTCGGTTATGCCGAGACCGACACGCTGTGCTACCGCGCCGATCCCGACACCGCGCTCTATCAGCGCCAGCTGCAATTGTGGGAACCGCTGGTGCTGGCGGCTGAAGAACGGCTGGGGGTCAGCTTTGAGCGGGTGAGCGGTGTGCTCTATCGCGCGCAGAGGTCCGAGACGCTGGAGACTTTGCAAAAAGCACTGCAAATACACGATATTTTTGCGATTTCCGGTCTGGTGACGCTGGCTTCGCTAAGTTCCTCGCTGATCACTGCGCTGTCTACTTTGGAACCCGACGCAGATGCTGCTGCCTTGTTCACCGCCGCCAACGCCGAGGAAGACTGGCAGGCCGAACTGTGGGGATGGGACTGGATGGCCGAGGATAACCGCGCCGACAGGGCCAAGACCTTTGCCCTGGCGGTGGACTTCATCCGTGCCGCCAAGCCAGTCAGCTAATCACCCAATCCAGGCCGCCACTTGTGCTGCCACATCGTTCGCCGCACGGTTGAGCGCCGGGCCGACCGACAGCGCATCGGGCGCAACGCCGGTGATCTCGCTCTCGAAGCGGTGCGTGCGCAAGGTGCCATCGGGCAGGCGCAGCACCGCATCATAGCGCACGATCACGGCGCCGCGAGTAGCGTCATAGTCCATCGCCAGCAGCTCACCTCCCAACTGGGTTTGTGCGGCATATTCCAGATCGCCCCCGCCCACCACCAGCCGGGTGCTGGCAGCACGGATCGTTTCGGTCAGCATCCGCTGGAACAGGCGGGCGGGCTTTTCGATCCAGAAGGCATCCTGCAAATAGGCGATGGCATTGGCATTGATCTGCACCGGCACGCGCAATTCATCGAGATATTGCGGCACGCCGGGTTCTGTCACTGCCAGCGCGCTGGCCGGATTGCCCTGCGCTTCGGCCCCCGCCGGAGCCATCGTGGTGGCGGTGAGGGTGAACAATTGATCGGCCGGTTCATCCCCCCCGCGGCCGATGCTGACGCAACCTGACAGCGACACAACCGCACCCAGAGCCACCCAAAACGACCTGAACGCCATCGAAGTTGCTCCCGTCATGCTCATGGCTGATACTCCGGCAACGGCGCGCGGCCAAAGATGGTTCCTGCCCCATCGGTCTCCAGCGCATCGGTCAATTCGCGCAGGCTTTCGCTGGTCCGGCGCAGATCGCGCATGGTGGCTTCGGCGGCGGGCAGCGTCTCTTCGTTCAATTGGCGCGAGATCGGTTCGACCTGCGCCAAGGTCACTTCCAACGCAGCAGCAGCAGCGCGCGCCGATTCCAGCGTCCGGCGCAGATCGGCGGCGAGCGGCCGGCCTTCGTTGTCGAGCATTGAATTCGCGCTTTGTAGCGTTGCCTCAAAGGCGGCCAGCGTCTCGGTAGACTGCGCCAGCGTCAGTTGCAATTCGGCCATGGTGCGGCTGACCGCGGGCGAGGCATCGGCGAGTTCCTGGCTGATCGCGTTGGTATTGCGCAGGATGCCGCTGATCGATTCCTGATTGTCGTCATCCAGCACCCGGGTCAGCCGCTCGGTCAGCGTGGCGAGGCGTTCGAGCAGCAGCGGGGCGCTGGAAAGGATCGCGTCGATCGCGCCACCCGCAGGCGGGATCACCGGCACGCCTTCGGGGCAGGCGGTGGTCTCGCAGGTGATCGGCGGCGCACCCCGGCGCGCGCCATCGAGGTTGAGCGTCGACACGCCGGTGAAGCTGAAGCTGATCGCGGCGGTGGTGCCGACCAGGATCGGCACCTCGTTTTCAACCCTGATCCGCACCCGAACAAATTCAGGATCACGCTCCCACAGCACGATCTCGGTCACCTGGCCCACCGGCACGCCGGCGAAATTGACCGTCGAACCATCAGCGAGGCCACCCACCGATTGCTGGAAGAAGATGTCATACTGCTTCTGGTCAGCATTACCCAGCCGCGCGAGCCAGCCGAAGAAGGCCGCCGCCAGCGCCAGCAGCAGCAGAGTGACGAACCCGACCCAGATGTGATTGGCGCGTGTTTCCATGACTACACCCTATGCCTTGCCAGCTGGCGGCTTGTCCATCGCCTTGGCTCTGGCAACGGCCGTAGACTTGGACTCTTGCGCTGCACGGGCGCGGGGGCCGTTGAAATATTCCTGTATCCACGGATGCGGACTGGCCAGCAGTTCGGCAATCGTGCCCACCGCAATCACTTTGCCATCGGCCAGCACCGCCACCCGGTCACATATGGCATAGAGCGTATCGAGATCGTGGGTGATCAGAAACACCGTCAGCCCCAGCGTATCGGTCAGCTCGCGCAGCAATTCATCGAACTTGGCCGCGCCAATCGGATCGAGCCCGGCGGTCGGCTCATCCAGAAACAGCAGTTCCGGATCAAGCGCCAGCGCGCGGGCCAGTCCTGCCCGCTTTTTCATCCCGCCCGATAGCTCGGACGGATATTTGCTCGCCGCTTCGGGCGGCAAGCCGCTGAGCACGGTTTTATAGGCGGCAATCTCATCGAGCAATTGCGCCGACAATTCAGGATAGAACTGCTTGAGCGGCACCTGCACATTCTCGCCTACCGTCAACGTGGAGAACAATGCCCCGCCCTGAAACAGCACCCCCCAGCGGTTGCGCACGCCGAAGTCATCGTCGTCCACTGCAGCGGTGATATCGCGCCCCAGCACCTCGATTGTGCCCTCGTCGGGAATTTGCAAACCGATGATCGAGCGCATCAGCACGCTTTTTCCAGTGCCCGACCCGCCGACTACGCCGAGGATTTCCCCGTGCCGCACCGTCAGGTCCAGATTCTCATGAACGGCGAAGTCACCAAAGCGGTTGGTCAGCCCGGTGATGACAATCGGAAATTCGCCCGTGAAGGCCTCCACTTCCAGATCGGGATCAGCCTGGTCGCCGCTCATGCCCAGCCGATCTCGCTGAAGAAGACCGCGAAGAAGGCATCGAGCACGATCACCATGAAGATCGCCTGCACCACCGCCTTGGTTGTGCGCTTGCCCACTTCCTCGGCATTGCCCTCCACCCGCAGCCCCTGATAGCAGCCCGACAGCGCCACGATCAGGCCGAACACCGGGGCCTTGGCCATGCCGACATAGAAATCATAGGGCGGCACCACTTCCTGAATGCGCGACATAAAGGTGAGGAAGGGGATATCGAGCGAGATATCGGCCAGCACCGCCCCGCCCAAAATGCCCATGCACGATGCATAGAACCCCAGCAGCGGCATCATGATCACCGATGCCAGAATGCGCGGCAGCACCAGCGCTTCCATCGGCGAGACGCCAATGGTGCGCATGGCGTCAACCTCTTCGGTCAGCTTCATCGTGCCCAATTGCGCGGCAAAGGCACTGCCCGATCGGCCCGCGACCATGATCGCGGTCATCAGCACGCCCAGTTCGCGCAAGGTGATGCGGCCCACCAGATTAACCGTCAGCGTCTCGGCCCCGAACTGCGCCAGCTGCACCGCGCCCTGCTGCGCGATGACGATCCCGATCAGGAAGCTCATCAGCCCGACAATCGGCAGCGAGGTGACGCCGACAGCCTCCATCTGCCGCACCAGCGCGCGAAAGCGGAAACGCGAGGGGTGGCGCAGCACAGAGCCAAAGGCGATGATGATCGCGCCCATAAAGCCCAGGTTCTTCAGCCCACCGTGGAAGAATTCGATCACCACGCGGCCAACATCGGCGGGCACGCGGGTGAAGAACCAGTCACGATGCGGGGCGATCTTGGCCTGGCTGGCGCTGCCCTCGACCGCCTCGATCAGAATTTCGGCCTGCTCGCTGGCGCCGAGGATTTCGGCATTGTTGTCACGCGCAAAGCGGTGGATCACCCATGCGCCCACGGTGTCAATTGGTTGGGCATTGGCAATGTCGATGAACTGCACCGGATCGGGCAGCTTGCGCAACGCGGTATCGAGCTTGGCAATGGTCGACACCAGCAGCGGACCATGGACCACCAATGTGGCCTGCCCCCCCGATTCCTCGATGCTGAAATCTGCCCATTCGCGCATAATGGGCAAGCTATGCGGTCAAATCGCAAGGGCCGCAAGGCGCAACACTGCAAGCTATGGCACCTTGCCCTTGGACGGTGGCGCTGGCAAAGGCGCAGGCCATATGACCCGCGAACTCGACAAGACTTTCGACCCCGCCGCCATCGAGGCGCGCTGGTTTGCCCATTGGGAGGCGAACGGCCTGTTCCGTCCTGAACGGCCCGATGCCGAGCCCTATACGATCGTCAACCCGCCGCCGAACGTCACCGGCAGCCTGCATATCGGCCATGCGCTCGACAATACGCTACAGGATATCGTCATCCGGTACGAGCGGTTGCGCGGCAAGGATGCGCTGTGGGTAGTCGGCACCGACCATGCCGGGATCGCCACGCAGATGGTGGTCGAGCGCCAGCTGGAGGCCAAGCAGGACAAGCGCACCAATTACAGCCGCGAGGACTTCATCGCCAAGGTGTGGCAGTGGAAGGAAGAAAGCGGCGGCGAGATCACCCGTCAGCTGCGGCGGCTGGGCTGTTCGATGGACTGGAGCCGCGAGCAGTTCACCATGGACCCGCACTTCACCAAGGCGGTGGTCAAGGTGTTCGTCGACCTGTTCAACCGGGGCCTGATCTATCGCGACAAGCGGCTGGTCAACTGGGATCCCAAGCTGAAAACCGCCATCTCCGACCTTGAGGTGGAAACGCGCGAGATGAAGGGCCACTTCTGGCACTTCAAATATCCGCTGGCCGATGGCGTGACGCTGGCCGATGGGCGCGATTATATCGCGGTGGCGACCACGCGGCCTGAGACGATGCTGGCCGATATGGCGGTGGCGGTTAATCCTGCGGACGAGCGGTATGCTTCGGTTGTCGGTAAATTCGTGGTGCTGCCGATCACCGGGCGGCGGATTCCGATTGTCGCCGATGAACACGCCGATCCGGAGCTGGGTTCGGGCGCGGTGAAGATTACGCCGGGGCATGATTTCAACGACTTCGAAGTGGGCAAACGCGCCGGGATTGCCGCTGGCGACATGCTCAATATGCTCGATGCTGAGGCGGCGGTGGTGCAATGCGGCGGGATTCCCGACGAATTGCTGGGGATGGACCGTTTCGATGCGCGTGCCCGCGTGGTCGAGCTGCTCAAAACCAGCGGTCACCTGATCCCGCACGTGGTCGAAAAGGACGGCGAGCGGGTTGAGCATGACGCCGAACCGCGCACGATCCAGACCCCCTATGGCGACCGTGGCGGGGTGGTGATCGAGCCTTGGTTGACCGATCAGTGGTATGTCAACGCGGGCGAACTGGCCAAGGCACCTTTGGAGGCCGTGCGTTCGGGCGCGGTGGAGATTGTGCCCAAGACCTGGGAGAAGACGTTCTTCAACTGGATGGAGAATATCCAGCCGTGGTGTGTTTCGCGGCAGTTGTGGTGGGGGCATCGGATACCGGCTTGGTATGGGCCTGCTCTTGGTGACGATGATAAGGTTCAACTCCATTACCAAATTTCAAACGAAGGGCATATCCCTGCGATCAAGGATGAGGTCGTCTTTGTCGCCGAGACAGATGAAGCAGTAATCGCAAAAGCTCGGGAGTATTACGGAGAGGGTTTCGAGCCTTTCATTTCTGAAGAGATGGTCGAGCTCCAAACGGGTGCACCAAACCGCATTCCAATCCGTCGGGACTTTGACGTCCTCGACACCTGGTTCTCCAGCGCCCTGTGGCCGTTCGCCACGCTCGGTTGGCCGGAAGACTCTCCCCTCCCGCTTGCGGGAGGGGCCGGGGGTGGGCCTGTTGTGGCCACCTCGGACATTCCCACCCCTAACC
Organism: Altererythrobacter xiamenensis; assembly: GCA_945906905.1. Classification (GTDB taxonomy): domain Bacteria; phylum Pseudomonadota; class Alphaproteobacteria; order Sphingomonadales; family Sphingomonadaceae; genus Alteraurantiacibacter; species Alteraurantiacibacter xiamenensis_A. The sequence continues at coordinate 5,836 of CAMDSM010000059.1, forward strand.
CCTCCCGCAAGCGGGAGGGGGACTTGCTCGCCCGCCACTACCCCAACAACCTGCTCGTCTCGGGCTTCGACATCCTGTTTTTCTGGGATGCGCGGATGATGATGATGGGGCACGCGATGACGGGCAAGAACCCGTGGCCGCGATTGTATCTGCATGGGCTGGTGCGCGCGCCCGATGGGCAGAAGATGTCCAAGTCCAAGGGCAACGTGGTCGATCCGCTGGGCCTGATCGACCAGTATGGCGCCGATGCGCTGCGCTTTTTCATGGCGGCGATGGAAAGCCAGGGCCGCGATATCAAGATGGATGAGCGGCGGGTGGAAGGATACCGCAACTTCGCCACCAAACTGTGGAACGCCACCCGCTTTTGCCAGGCCAACGGCATCGGCGCAAGCCAGTCTTTGGCCGCCCCGCCAGCCACCAGCGCGGTCAACCAGTGGATCATCGGCGAGGTGGTGGAAACCTTGGCCGCGCTCGATCAGGCGATGGCCGACCTGCGCTTCGATGCCTCCGCCAACGCCATCTACCACTTCGTGTGGAACCAGTTCTGCGACTGGTATATCGAGCTGGTGAAAGGCAATTTTGACGCCGAGACCAAACTGGTTGCCGGCTGGGTGCTCGATCAGATTTTGGTGATGCTGCACCCGTTCATGCCGTTCATCACCGAGGAACTGTGGCATGCGCAAGGGGAGCGGCCTTACGAGCTGATCCTGGCGAAGTGGCCGGAACCTGCCGCCGGTGTGAACGGCGAAGCCAAGGCCGAGGTCGATTGGCTGATCGCACTGATCGGCAATCTGCGCACCGCGAAGAACGAACTCGGCATAGCGCCGGGCGCCAAGCTCGATGCCTATCTCCCAACCCCCAGCCCCGCCACGCGCGGCATAATCGAGCGCAACCCGGCCGCGATTGAGCGGCTGGCTCGGCTCAACGGAGTGCGCTTTGAAGCGGCCCCGGCTGGCGCGGCGATGCAGATTGGCGCGGGCGATGCCAATCTGATCGTGCCCTTGGAAGGCGTGATCGATATCGCCGCCGAAAAGGCCCGTCTCGCCAAGGCGCTGGAAACGTCTACCAAGGAGGCCAAGTCGCTCGAAGGGCGGCTGGGCAACCCGTCATTCGTGGAAAAAGCCAAGCCCGAAGCGGTCGACAAGGCCCGCGCCGATCATGCCCTGCACGCCGCTGAGGCTGAGCGGTTGCAGGCGGCGCTGGCGCGGTTGGGGTGAGCGATCTTCTCCGTTTCGGGGAGGAACATTTCCTACACGCGGCAAGTGTGCCATGGCCGCAGGCGATGAACAGCCAACCGCGCCTTGAACGTTTTCGCTCCGATCCCGGAAAGTGTCACCCACCCTTTTCAGGATTATTTTCACGTTATATCAATACGATAAAGCAAAATCCTGTAGGTTACACTGTGTCACCTGTGTCACCCACCCCGGGCAGGCCGCAAAGATGACGCTCGTGCTCGCCGTCCAAGCACCGGGCGAACCCGAAATCTTCGCCAGCCTCCAGGGCGAAGGCCCCAGCGCCGGAATGCCCGTCGCCTTCCTGCGCCTGAGCCGCTGCAACCTCGCCTGCACCTGGTGTGACACGGCCTATACCTGGAACTTCGACAAGTTCGACCGCAAGGCCAACCAGATCACGCTCTCCCTGCCCGACATCGCCGCCCGCATCCTCGGCCTTGGCCAAAACCGCCTCGTCATCACCGGTGGCGAGCCATTGCTGCAAGCAGGCCGCCTGGCCGATCAGCTCGCGCTGCTGCCCGATATGGCCATCGAGATCGAGACCAACGGCACCGTACTCCCGCCCGCCCGGCTCGATGTGCGGGTCGATCAATACAATGTCAGCCCCAAGCTGGCCCACAGCGGCAATCCGGCGGAACTGGCGCTGATCCCGGCCATGCTCGATCATTGGGCCGCCGAGCCCCGCGCCTTCTTCAAGTTCGTGATCGCCGCGCCCGATGACGTGGCCGAGGTGCTGGAAATCGCCCGCACCCACGCCATCCCCGCCGCGCGCATTTTCCTGATGGCCGAGGGCACGACTAGCGAAACACTGCGCGCACGAGAAAAATGGCTCGCGCCCCTATGCGTCGACCATGGATTGCGGCTAAGCGACCGCCTGCATATTCACCTCTACGGAGACACCCGCGGGACATGAGCACGAAAGCTGCCAAGCCTGAAGCCGCCAAGCCCGCATCGTTTCGCGGCGATCTGACGCAAGGGCCGATCGTGCCCACGCTGCTGATGTTCAGCGTGCCCACGCTGCTGGCCAACGTGTTGCAATCGCTGAACGGCACGGTCAATTCGATCTGGGTCGGGCGGATGATTGGTGAAGAGGCGCTGGCCGCCACGGCCAATGCCAATATCATCATGTTCCTGCTGGCCAGCGCCGTATTCGGCTTTGGCATGGCCGGAACGGTGCAGATCGGTCAGCGCTTTGGCGCGCGCGATATCGACGGCGCGCGGCGGACGATGGGCACGGCGGTGGGCTTCTGTTTTGCGCTGATGGTGGTGGTCTCGATCATCGGCTATATCACAACGCCCGCGCTGCTGCACCTGCTGGGCACGCCGCCCGAGGTCTATCAACTGGCGCTGGATTACCTGCGGATGCTGTTCATCTCGATGCCGCTGGGCATGGTCGGGGTGATGCTGTCGATGGGCCTGCGCGGTGCGGGCGATGCGCGCACGCCGCTGATCTTCATGGTCGTGACGGTGGCGCTGGACGTAGCGCTCAACCCGCTGCTGATCGCTGGCTATGGCCCAGTTCCGGCCATGGGCATCACGGGGTCGGCGCTGGCGACGGTGATCGCCAATGTCGTCTCGTTCTTCGGCATGTTGGCCTATATCTACGCCAAGGATCTGCCGTTGCGGCTGCGCGGGGACGAACTGGCCTATCTCAAACCGCGCGGACCAGAGCTGAGCTATATCCTCAGCAAGGGGATACCGATGGGCGCGCAAATGCTGATCATGGCCGCATCGGGCATCATCGCGGTGGGCATGGTCAATCGCGAAGGCATGATGATGACCGCAGCCTATGGCGCGGCCATGCAGCTGTTCACCTATATCCAGATGCCCTCGATGGCGGTCGGCGGTGCGGTGAGCGCGATTGCCGCGCAATATATCGGCGCCCGCAAGTGGGATGGCCTGGGCCAGTTGACCCGCGCCGGCGTGCTGATCAACTTTGCCATGACGGGTGTTATCACGCTGCTGCTGCTGGCGTTTGATCGCCCGGCGCTGGTGCTGTTCCTGGGGCCAGACAGCCCGGCGGTGCCGCTGGCGCGCCATATCCAGTTTCTGGCCAGCTGGAACTTCATTATCTTTGGCGTAACCATGGTGCTGACCGCCACCATGCGCGCGGCGGGCGCGGTGTGGGTGCCGCTGGTGATCCTCACCGTGGCGCTCTATCCTGTGCGGCTGGGGTTCTATTACCTCACCTACGAGTGGCTGGGATCGGATGCCATCTGGTGGTCATTCCCCGTTTCGGGCTTTTCCGCGCTGTTGATGGCCTGGTGGGCCTATGCCCAAGGCGGCTGGCGCGACCATGCCCATGCCGAAACCCCGGAAGAAGCGCTGGAGCAGGCGCACGCCGATGGCCAACCTGCCGGACGGTTCCAGCCGGAGATTTAATTGCCCTGTGTGCGCCACCTTTGGACCACACGCTCGACCTGTTCTTCCTCGCCGCCGGACTCGCTCCACAAGTCCACGAAGCTGGGATCTTCTGATGCGGGGCGCTTACTCTCTTCGAGGTTGTCGAAGCAGACGCGGATCGGGATCGAAACGCCTTCGCCGCAGATGATGCATTCGCGGTTGCGCAAGGCCGGGATCGAATCGAGGAAGCCGCGCGCGCCTTCGGGCATGGCGGCTTTGACGAAAGCCTGATCGCGATCGTTGTTGAGGCGCATCGAGATGATCGTGCCGCACTGCGACAGCACGCCTTCGGCAAGGTCTGAGGGCCGCTGGGTAATCAGGCCCAGGCTGATGCCGTATTTGCGCCCTTCCTTGGCGATGCGGCTGAGGATCTTGCCCACGCTGGAGCCATCGGCATTGCGTTCGTTGGGAACATAACGGTGCGCTTCTTCGCACACCAGCAGGATCGGACGGGTCTTTTCGTGGCGGCCCCAGATGGCAAAATCGAACACCATCCGGCTGAGCACCGCGACCACTGTGGAGGTAATATCCGACGGCACGCCCGAAACGTCGATGATCGAGATCGGCTTGCCCTCACCCGGCATCCGGAACACCTGGGCGATGAAGCTGGCCATCGTATCGGCCACCAGCATCCCTGAAAACATGAACTGATAGCGCGGATCGGCCTTCAGCTCCTCGATCTTGGTCTTGATCCGCATATAGGGCGCAGTAGTGGTCGCCTTGTCGAGCTTGCCCATCTCGTCCTGCAGCATATTGGTCAGGTCGCTGATCAGATAGGGGATGGGCGAATCCACCGTGATCTTGCCCATCGCCTGCGCCAGCCGGTTCTTCGAGCGGGCGGCCAGCAGGCACTTGGCCAGAATGTCCTTGTCATCCTGCAGATCGTTGCCGCTGCTCTTGAGCAGCACTTCGCAATGCTCCTCGAAATTGAGCAGCCAATAGGGCATTTGCAGATTGGAAACGTCGAAGATCGTGCCGGTGGTGCGGAAGGCGGCGGAATATTCGCCGTGCGGGTCGATCATCACGATATGGCCCTGCGGCGCGGCCTGGCAGATGCGGTGCAGCAGCAGCGCGGCGCTGGTCGATTTGCCGGTGCCGGTGGAGCCGAGCAGCGCGAAATGCTTGCCCAGCAGCGCATCGATATAGATGCCCGCGCGGATATCGGTGGTGGGATAGACGGTGCCAATCTGGATCGAACTGCGCCCGTCGCTGGCATAGATCTGTCGCAGATCGTCGGTCGTCGCAGGGTAAACCAGCGCGCCGGGAATGGGGTAACGGGTCACACCGCGGCGGAAACCGTGGATCTTGCCGGTGAGCTTTTCCTCGTTGCCCTCGCCCATGAAATCAATATTGGCGGCCACTGCGTTGCTGTCACCCCGGCGATCCTGCCGCTGGTTGCGCACGCTGGCCAGCAGCCAGCCATCGCGGGTGCGGATCTTGACCTGGCTGCCAACTTGTCCTGCCAGCGCCACTGAGGGATCGGCGTCTTCCATACATTCGTTGAGCCGCCCCAGATCGAGCGCGATCTGCGAGCCGGAGCCAGCGATTTCGAGCACCACGCCGATCGGATGTATGGCATTTTCCAGCGGATCGACCGGGCCTTGAAAGCGCGCGGCCGCCGGTTTGTCGACCCGCAGGCCTGCGAGTCCAGAGGTAGGCGGCCGGGACATTTCGTTCATCTTGGGCGCTCGCTAGCTAGGTTTGCAAAAGCGCCCACAGGATTAGGAATGTGGAGTTAACATCACGTCAATTTCGTGGCGTCAGGCCCGCGTGCAACACCCTTGAACGGTCACGCATTGCGCAAATACCAGGCGTAATCCAGCTCGGTCACCTCGGCCATGAAGTGGGCCATTTCCACGCCTTTGACCACCACATAATTGGTCACGAAGCGGTCACCCAGATAGTCGCGCAGCAAGGTGGAATTGTCGAACGCCTCGATCGCGCTGGCCCAGTGGTTGGGCAGGCGGATATCGTCGCCCGTCGCCTCATAGCCGTTGCCGACCACCGCCGGGCCGGGATCGATCTGGTTGGTAATGCCGTGCAGCATCGCTGCCAGCACTGTCGCCATCGCCAGATAGGGGTTGGCATCGGCCCCGCACACCCGGTGTTCGACATGGCGCGAGGCGGGCGATCCGGCCGGAACGCGCAAGGATACCGTGCGGTTGTTCACGCCCCATGTCGCCGCCACCGGGGCATAGGAATTGGCCTTGAAGCGGCGATAAGAATTGGCGTTGGGGGCAAAGATCGCCATCGAATCCGCAAGACAAACCTTCATCCCGCCAATCGCATGGCGCAACAGCACAGTGCCCGCCGGATCATCGCTGGCAAAGGCATTGGCGCCGCTCGCGTCATTCATCGAGATATGCAGATGCATCCCGTTGCCGGCGCTGTGGGAAAAAGGTTTGGCCATGAACGTCGCCTCAAACCCATGCTTGGCCGCCACGCCCTTGACCACGCGTTTATACATCACTGCATCATCGGTGGCGCGCAAAGCATCGGGCTTGTGGCGCAGGGTGAGTTCGAACTGCCCGGCGGCATATTCCGAAATTGCGCTTTCCAGCGGCAGGCCTTGGGCATCGCAGGCGTCATACAGATCATCGAAGAACGGCTTGAAGTCCTCCATCTCGCGCAGGCCATAGACCTGGATATCGCTGCTGCGGTGGCCGGTGGCGGGGCCTTTGGCCGGGATCGGACGGCCCTGGCTGATATCGACAAGGTAAAACTCCAGCTCAACCGCCACCACCGGGGTCAGGCCGATTGCCGCCAGTCGATCAATCACTCCGCCCAGCACATGGCGCGGATCAAGATCATTGGGGGTGCCGTCTAGCTCATAGAAACTGGTCAGGAATTGCGCGGCATTATCCCCCAGCCACGGCGTGCGGACCAGCGTGCCGGGCACGGGCAGCACATGCCGGTCAGCATCGCCATCTTCCCATACCAGCCCCGTCTCCTCGGTATCGCGCCCGGTGATATCGACCACCAGCACGGACCCTGGCAAAAACCGTCCGCTTTCATAAACCGCGATTACCTCATGCCGACGCAGGCGCTTGCCGCGCGGGACGCCGCACATGTTGGTGAAGATGATGTCGATCGCGTCGACATCCGGATTGGCAGCGAAGAAATCCACCGCCTCTTGTGCCGAAGCGATCTTGTTCGAGCTGTGTGGCGGCTTGGTCATTGGGATCTTCCGGTTAAAGTCTTGAGGCAATCATCGAGCACATTGGCCAGCCGATCAACCTGCCTTGTGGTGGTGTCAGGGCAGACCAGCGTCATATTGTGGAACGGCGCGATTAGCACGCTGCGATTGAGCAGGAACAGGTGCAGCGCGTGTTCGAGGCTGCCGTGCATCGCGGCGCGGGCCTGTGTGCCGTTGCGCGGGGGCGTGGGCGCGCAGATGAATTCGCCGCGCGCGCCAATCTGGCTGACGTGCCAATCGACGCCGTTGCGGCTGATTACGCCGCGCAGGATGTCGGCCAGATGTGCTGCCAGTGGCAGCATGTGGTCATAGGCGGCTGGCGTCATCACGTGGCGCAAACAAGCGCGCATCGCCGCCATGGCCAACGCATTGGCCGACAAAGTGGTGCCGATGCCCGAATGGCCGGTTTCGCCTTCCGCGCGCAGGCGCTCCATCCGGTCGGCTACCTCGGCGGTAAAGCCAAACACCGCGCAAGGCATACCGCCGCCCACAGGCTTGCCCAGCACGAACAGATCTGGCTTGGGGCCGTAGGTCATACTGTGGCCGCCATAGCCGGTGCTGATCGTGTGCGTTTCATCGAACACCAACAGCGTGCCGTGGCGCGTGGCAGCCTCGCGCATGGCTTCCAGATAGCCCGGATCGGGCAGGACCATGCCGACATTGGTCAGCGCCGGTTCGGTCAGGATTGCAGCGACATCGCCTTTGGCCAGTTCGGCCTCCAGCGCGGGTAGATCGTTGAATTCGATCACCGTCGTGTGCTGGCGCACGTCGTAAACCTGACCCACCAGACTGGCACGCAAGGTCGGCACACCATCGCGCAGATCGACGAACGCATCGTCGACCGCACCGTGATAGCAGCCGTTGAACACCAGAATGCGGGCCCGGCCCGTGATCCCCCGACACCAGCGGATAACCGCGCGATTGGCCTCAGAGGCAGAGGAGGTGACTTGCCAAAACGGCAGGCCAAAACGCGCCGCCAGTTCATCGCCCACCACCTCCGCATCCTGCGTCGGCAGCATGAAAGCGAGGCCTTGGGCGGCCTGTGCGGCAATGGCTGCGGCCACTGGCGCGGGCGAATGGCCGAACATCGATCCGGTATCACCGAGGCAGAAATCATCAAACCGATGACCGTCCACATCCCACAATTGCGAGCCTTGGGCCCGATCGACAAACAGCGGGAACGGTGTGCCCCAATCGAGCATCCAGTGGAACGGCACCCCGCGATGCCAGTGCCGTGCGGCTTCTTTTGCCAGCTGCGCCGAACGCGGATTGGCGGCGATGAAGCGCTCGCGCTCGGCAGCGATCATCCTCGAAATGGCGGCATCAGTAATCACAACCGATCCTTCAGCGCAAACCACAGCATTCCCGCCACATACAGCGGATGGCGCAGCAAGGCCCCGCCGGGAAATGGCTGGCCGGGCAGGCCTGCGAACAGGTCAAACCGCTCGGCACTGCCGCGTAATGCATCGGCGATCAGCTCGCCCGCCAGCGTGGTCAGCAGCACCCCGTGGCCGGACCAGCCGTGGGCGTAAAAGCTGTTCCCGATCCGCCCAAAGCGCGGCAGGCGGTTCAGCGTCACCCCCACCAAGCCGCCCCAGGCATAGTCTATCGGAACCCCGGAAAGCTGCGGAAACACCCTCTCAAGGTAGGGCCGCACAAAGCCTGCCAGATCGGGCGGCGGGGCGGGCGAATATTTCTCGCCGCCGCCGAACATCAGCCGGTTGTCGGCGCTGAGGCGATAGTAATTGAGCACGAACTTGCTGTCCGCCACCGCCGCTCCACTGGGGATCAGCGCGCGGGCCTGTTCGGAGGAGAGCGGCGCGGTGGCGACGTTGT
>CAMDSM010000060.1 GCA_945906905.1 Altererythrobacter xiamenensis
CCGTGGGTCAGCACCGCCTTATAGGGCGCGCGGCCACGGGTGGCGCAGCTTTCCAGCAGGCTCGACTGGAACCAGCCACGATGCTGATCGCTGCCTTCGAGATAGAGGTCCGCCGGGCTGGAAAGTTCCGGCCACACGCCGCTTTCGAGCACGAAAGCATGGGTGGAACCCGAATCGAACCATACATCGAGAATGTCGACGATCCGTTCGTAATCCTCGATATCGTAATCGGGGCCGAGCAGCGCGGGCGCGGCCTCATCGCTCCATGCATCCACGCCCTTCTCGCGCACGGCGGCGATGATGCGGGCGTTAACTTGAGCGTCGACCAGATATTCGCCGGTCTTGCGGTGGACGAACAGCGTGATCGGCACGCCCCAGGCGCGCTGGCGGCTGAGCACCCAATCGGGGCGGCCTTCGACCATGCTACGGATGCGGTTCTCGCCCTTTTCCGGCACCCAGCGGGTTTGGGTGATGGCGTGGAGCGCGGTTTCGCGCAGGGTGGCGGTGTGCGTTGCATCCACTGCCAATGCCACCGCGCCGCCTACGGCATCCAAGGGCGCGACGGGGAAATCGAACGGCGCAACCGGCCTGTCCATCGGCACGAACCACTGCGGCGTGCAGCGGAAGATCACCTTGGCTTTCGAGCGCCAGCTGTGTGGATAGCTGTGTTGATAATCTGTGGACGCAGCCAGCAGCCCGCCCGCATCGCGCAAGTCCGAACAGATCGGGCCATCGGGCGCGTTGAACTTGGGGTTGATGACCGAGCCTTGCCCGCCCAGCCACAGCCAGTCCTCACGATACTTGCCATCGCCTTGAACGCTGAAAACCGGGTTGATGCCATGCGCCTTGCACAGATCAAAATCGTCCTCGCCGTGGTCCGGCGCCATGTGGACGAGGCCGGTGCCGCTCTCGGTGGTGACGAAGGCAGAGCCATCGAGGAACGGACGCGGCGCGGCGAAGAAGCCGCCGAGGTGGTGCATCGGGTGGCGGGCGATGGTTCCGGCGAGGTCGGAGCCTTTGAAACGGACTAAGCCCTCATATTGGGCCATAAGCCATTCTTCGTGATGTTCTGGCCCAATGATCCGCCAAGCAACCTGCCTGAGAAGGGACGGGTCGGCGCTGATCAATAATCGCTTACCACCCGTTTCAACCAAACAATACTCAACCTCAGCCCCATAAGCCAAAGCCTGGTTCACCGGGATCGTCCACGGCGTCGTCGTCCAGATCACCGCATAGGCACCGACCAGTTCCGGAATCGGCGACGACACAATCTCAAACGCCACATCAATCTGGGTCGAGGTGACGTCCTCATACTCAACCTCAGCCTCGGCCAGCGCGGTCTTTTCCACTGGCGACCACATCACCGGTTTCGCGCCCCGGTAAAGCTGGCCAGACTCGGCAAACTTCAACAGCTCGGCTACAATCGCCGACTCAGCTTCGGGCGCCATCGTCAGATACGGCTTATCCCACGAACCGGCGATGCCCAATCGCTGGAACTGCGCCTTCTGCACTTCCACCCAATGCGCGGCATAGGCGCGGCATTCGGCGCGGAATTCCTCGGCGGGAACCTCGTCCTTGTTGAGCTTCTTCTTGCGGTAGGCTTCTTCCACCTTCCATTCGATCGGCAGGCCGTGGCAATCCCAGCCGGGCACATAGGGCGCGTCCTTGCCCAGCAGGCTCTGCGTGCGGACCACCGCATCCTTGAGCACCTTGTTGAGCGCGTGGCCGATATGGATATCGCCATTGGCATAGGGCGGGCCATCGTGGAGAATGAACTTCTCGCGGCCCGCACGGTTTTTGCGCAGCTGCTGATAGACCGCATCGGCCTGCCAACGCGCCAGAATGCCTGGCTCCTTTGCGGGGAGTCCGGCCTTCATGGGGAAATCTGTGTTCGGGAGGAACACGGTGTCTCTGTAATCGCGCTTTTCGGTCATGTTGTGGGGGGCCTTAGCGGGCTGCGGCTAGCGGCGCAATTTGTTCGCGCGAGCGCAATTCAACCCAGCAGCACCCGCGCCGCTGCGCAATCAAGCTCCATCTGCACCACCAGCGCATCCAGCGAATCAAACTTCGCCTCGGGCCGCAGGAAGTGGCGCAGGTCCACTTCGATCTCCTGCCCATAAAGATCGCCCGCAAAATCGAAGAAGAACACTTCGAGCAGTTCCTTGGGCGGATCGAATGTCGGCCGCACCCCCAGATTGGCCGCGCCGAGCAGCTTCTGCCCCGTCGCCAGCACCCGTCCGCTCACCGCATAGATCCCAAAGCGAGGGCGCAGATAGGTGCCCAGTTCCAGATTGGCGGTGGGAAAACTGATCGTCCGCCCGCGCTTGTCGCCATGGATCACCGCGCCCCTGATCGCGAAAGGCCGGGTGAGCAAGCGGGCGGTCAGCGCGCAATCACCGGCTTTCAGCGCATCGCGTATCCGGCTGGAGGAGACCGCCTGCCCATCCAGCTTGACCGGCCCCACCGCCCGCGCAGCCACACCGCAGGTGGCCCCGACAGTGCGCAACACGCCGACATTGCCGCCGCGCGCCTTGCCGAAGGTGAAGTCCTCGCCCGTCACCACGCCCGCCGCGCCGACATGGCCGCCCAGCAGATCGGCCACGAAACTGTCCGCTTCCATCCCCGCCAGCGCGCCATCGAAATGGAACACCAGCATGGCATCGGCCCCGGCAGCGAGGAAAAGTTCCTGCCGCTGATCCAGCGTGGTCAGGCGAAATGGCGGCACGTGCGGTGCAAAGTGCCGCACCGGATGGGGATCAAACGTGGCGACGATCACCGGGCGGCCCTCGCTGCGCGCCCACGCCACCGCCTCGGCCACCACCGCTTGGTGGCCCAGGTGGAAGCCATCAAAATTGCCCAGCGCCACGATCGCGCCGCGCAAAGCTTGCGGAATGGGCTGGCGATGATCGAGCTGCATCAGCCTGCCCGACCCAGTGGGACAAGGCCCGCACCGATCACCCGCAGGGCATTGCCGCCCATCACCGCGCGAATCTCGTCATCTGTGAACCCCTCATCCAGTAGCGCTTGCGTTACCTGCACCAGTTGCCCGGCATCAAACCGCGTGGTCACCGAACCATCGAAATCGCTGCCCAGCGCGACATAGTCTATCCCCACCAGATCGCGGACATGGCGCATCGCCCGGGCGACGGCGGCGGGCGAGGTGGAGCAGACTGCGCCGTCCCAATAGCCGATCCCGATGATGCCACCGGTCGCAGCGACGCCCCGGATCTCGTCATCGGTGAGGTTGCGGTTGGCGTCGCAAGTCGTCTGTACTCCGCCGTGGCTGGAGACCACCGGGCGGCGGGCCATGGCCAGCACTTCGGCCACACATGGGTGGCTGCAATGGGCAATGTCGACGATCACGCCCATGTCCTCCATCTGCGTCACGGCTTGGCGGCCCATGTCGGTCAGCCCGCCTTTGCTTACGCCATGCATGGACCCCGCCAGCTCGTTATCAAAGAAGTGGGTCAGGCCGGCCATGCGCACGCCCGCATCATACAGGCGCGGCAGGTTGGCGAGGTCGCCCTCCAGATCGTGCAGGCCTTCGACGCTGAGCATCGCGCCGATGGGGCCATCGCCCGCAGCCCGTGCGGTGAGAACATGGGTAAGGTCCGCGCCGTCTGTCACGGCAAACAATGCGCCATCAGACGATGCGACCGCGCGGCGAAGTTTTTGCCCATGCCACAATGTCCGCTCCAGCAACGAAGTCCATGTCCGCACCGGCTGTAACTGGCCGACTGCCAGCAGGGTGATGTTGTCTCGCGTGGTGGCGCTGTTGCGGTCATAATTGAGGCCCGCGGGCGACCTGGTGACGCTGGAGAACACTTGCAGCGCCACATTGCCTGCCTGAAGCCGCGGCAGGTCGAGATGGCCGCGATCCGCGCGGACCAGCAGGTCGCGCTGCCACAGCAGGGTATCGGCGTGCAGATCGACAATCACCAGACTGGCGTGGAGCGCGCGGGCCTCGTCGCTGACCACCAGCAGCGGCTGGCCGTCGATCACGTTCATCTGTCGCTCGGCAATGCCCGGGGCGAGCGCGAAGAAGCCCAGCGCCGCCAGCACCAGCAGGCCCGCAAGGTGGATACGCCAGCGCTTCATGAGGCGCGCTCGTAATTGCGAAACATCAAGCTCTAAACCCCGTCAGGCACTTGGGCCTTAGATAAGGGAAAGTTGCTTATGTCCACTATTCCCAGAAGGTTTCTTGCGGACCAGATTTTGAGGTTTGCTGACGCGATCAGCATAACTCCGATAGAGTTCAGTCCTTCGCATATGCCGCTCTTCAAGATCGTCGGGTGTTATCTCGTATACTGCAAACTCGAACTGATCACGGCCCTCGGATGCCGACACTTTCATAATCTCGTCTCGGCCCCACCGAGAAAGTTCGGCCAAGATTTTAGGATCGAGATGGGCGTCCGCATTCTCTACTTCATGAGCGACAATCGTGACGAGATATCGATCAACCAAGGGCGCGAACTGCTCGTATGTCATGGCTCCGCCAATAACGAATATCTCACTAGAGTCATGCACCTCAGCGCGATAGAGCGACTCTGCAATTGACAGAGAGGGCCTGCAGTCTTCACTTGCGGGGAAGAGGTCGAAATTGTGTGTAAGAACAATATTCTTCCGGCCTTTTAAGCAGCCGCCTATAGATTGATACGTCTTACGTCCCATAATGATCGAATTATTAAGGGTCTGTTCCTTAAAGTACTTAAGATCACTCTTGAGGATCCAAGGCAATTGATTCGCAATACCGATTGCGCCACGCAAATCAATTGCAACAATCGACGTCAGAGTTTTGAGATGGGCGCGGGTCTTCATATCACCCTTTGAATCTATTCGCTGGAGAAATTCAAGAATCAAGCGAATTCCGATCCGGACAAATGCGGCGATTCGAGACTCACAAGCGGTGAATCGAATCTGGATAACCCCCGGATAGCCTGTGGATAACTCAATGGCCAAGAATTATCACCCGACACGAGTCACATGGCCCATCTTGCGCCCCGCGCGCGCCTCGGCCTTGCCATAGAGGTGGAGGTGGGCCGCCGGGTCAGACAGGTGGCGGGCCATATCGAGCGCGTCCGGCCCGATCAGATTGTCCATCACCATGCGGGCTGAGAGGCTGGCGGTATCGCCCAGCGGCAGGCCAGCGACAGCGCGCACATGGTTCTCGAACTGGCTGGTGACCGCGCCCTCAATCGTCCAATGGCCCGAATTGTGCACCCGTGGGGCCATTTCGTTGAACACCGGGCCGGTGGAGGTGGCGAAGAATTCGCACGTCATAACGCCGACATAGCCCAGCTCTTCGGCCGCCCGTTGCGCCAGCGCGCGCGCCTCGGCCACTTGTCCGGCGACGATGGCGGGGGCGGGCAGTTCGCTGCGGGCCAGAATGCCGTTTTCGTGAATGTTGCGGGTCGAATCCCAAAAGCGCACCTCGCCCAAGCGGCTGCGCACTAGTATGACCGAGAACTCGGCATCGAAATGGACCAGCCCTTCATACACAAGGCCGCTTTCGGGCACGCGCATTCCGGCGGCCCCGGCGCTGGTTTCCACCCGCCACTGGCCTTTGCCGTCATAGCCATCGCGGCGGGTTTTCATGATCCCGGGCGTTCCAACCTGGCGGATCGCTTCATCCAGCTCTGTATCATGGTCGACCGGAGCATAAGGAGCGGGCCGCCCGCCCAATTGCTCGATAAAACGCTTCTCGCGATACCGGTCCTGCGCCACTTCCAGCGGCAGGGTGCCGGGCGTCAGCAACCCGCCCGATAGCGCAGACAATGGCGCCACGGGGACATTCTCGAACTCATAGGTGATCGCGGCGCAATCGCTGGCGAAAGCCTGCATCGCCGCCTTGTCATGCCAGCTGGCGCACGTGAATTTGGCCGCAACATCGGCTGCCACGCTGTCTTTCTCGGGCGAATAGATGTGGCAGCGATAGCCCAGCTGCGCGGCAGACATGGCCAGCATCCGGCCCAGCTGTCCGCCGCCCAGAATGCCGATAGTTGCGCCTGCAGTTAGGGCCGGATTGCTCATGGTTTATTGCTTGGCCGGTGTTGCAGCCACCGCTTCGGTCTGCGCCGCGCGGAAGGCCTTGAGCCGTTCGGACAGCGCCGGATCCTCCAGCGCCAGGATCGAGGCGGCCAGGATCCCGGCATTGGTCGCCCCGGCATCACCGATGGCCAGCGTGCCGACGGGAATGCCAGCGGGCATCTGCACAATCGAGAGCAGGCTGTCCTGCCCCGAAAGCGCCTTGGATTGCACCGGCACGCCCAGCACCGGCAGATGGGTGAGCGCGGCCACCATGCCCGGCAGATGCGCCGCGCCGCCCGCGCCGGCGATAATCACCTTGAAGCCCTCATCCGCCGCGCCTTTGCCGAAAGCGTGCAGCCGATCGGGCGTGCGGTGGGCCGAAACGATCCGGTCATCATGCGCCACCCCCAGCTGATCGAGCACGTCGGCGGCGTGCTTCATCGTCGGCCAGTCAGACTGGCTGCCCATTACGATGGCGACAGGCGTTTTGGCCATTCCTAGCGATCCTTCAAGTAATGCCGCTCACCCGGCTGCATGTTGGCATCAAAGTCATAGACGATTGGCTGGCCGGTGGGAATCTCAAGGCTGGCGATGTCCGCATCCGAAATATGCGACAGATGCTTGACCAGCGCGCGCAAGCTGTTGCCATGCGCAGCCACGATCACGGTTTCGCCTTTGGCCAGCTGCGGCAGGATCGCGTCATTCCAATAGGGCAGCACGCGCTCGATGGTGAGCTTGAGGCTTTCGGTATCGGGAATGGCGATCCCGGCATAGCGCGCATCGGCCGCCAGATCATAGGCTCCGCCTGCCTCCAGCTTTGGCGGCGGAATGTCGAAACTGCGGCGCCAGATCTTCACCTGATCGTCACCGTGCAAAGCGGCAGTCTCGGCCTTGTCGAGCCCGGTCAGGCCGCCATAGTGCCGCTCATTCAGGCGCCAGTCTTTGGTCTCAGGAATCCACAACCGTCCGCAGGCCTCCAGGGCCAGATGCAGCGTCTTGATCGCG
Source organism: Altererythrobacter xiamenensis (assembly GCA_945906905.1). Classification (GTDB taxonomy): domain Bacteria; phylum Pseudomonadota; class Alphaproteobacteria; order Sphingomonadales; family Sphingomonadaceae; genus Alteraurantiacibacter; species Alteraurantiacibacter xiamenensis_A. Next base: position 7,033 of record CAMDSM010000060.1, read on the forward strand.
CGTATTTGCACCGATGTGAAGGCCACGGTGGGCAGCAGGCCCTTGGCCGCCAACAATTCACCCGCTGCCGTTGCCTCAGCCACGCCTTTGTCGGTTAGATCAACATCCCACCAGCCGGTGAAGCGGTTTTCCAGGTTCCACTGGCTCTGGCCATGGCGGACCAATATCAGCTTGGGGGTGAGGGTCGACACGTCAAAGCTCCTTAAAGCGGGGAAGGGCGCGGCGTTAGCCGCCAGACTCGTCATTGGAAAGGGACTCGTCATTGGGATGGGGCGCGTCAGCGGTGCTGGCCGCCAAACCCTTGGCTTGCACCTTGCGCCGCTTGAGGTTGGCGCGCAGTTGTGCCGCCAACCGTTCTTCGCGCGTCTGCCTGGTCTGGTTTTCGGCCATGCCCATGTCCATGCCGCATTTGGCCCCGCCCCTCAACCTTGGCTTGACTTTCGGGCTGGTGCCGACAATAGCGCGCGCCTGTCTAAAAAGGCTGCTGTAGCTCAGTGGTAGAGCGCACCCTTGGTAAGGGTGAGGTCGGGAGTTCAATCCTCCCCAGCAGCACCATTTTGTTGGCGCCTCAAGCGCCGGCGGGGCCATCCGGCCCCTTGGCTACCGCACGGCGACGCGCGACGGCCGTTCGGCCTTGCGGACCCAAGCGGGTCCGTTTGGTGGCAGTTTGTGGGCTTGCTTTTTATCTTGGCAAATCCGCCCGCAAATCCGCCCACTCCGGGTGCTTGCCAAAAGCCGTCACCAGATAAGGGCACTGCGGGGCGATCTTGAAGCCTTGCGTTCGCGCATCGGCGACAATTGCCTCGACCAGCTTTGCCGCCAGCCCTTGGCCGCGCGCCTCTTGGGGCACGAAAGTGTGATCGACCAGCCTGACGCCGCCGCGGTTCTGCCAAGTTAGAACAGCAGGCCGCGTCGCGCCTGCAACGGCCATGCTATAGGTGCCGCCGTGCGCGGTTTCTTCGCTGGTGATTGGGCCGGGATCGGACACGGCGATAGACTCCTGCTTGTCAACATAGCTGGCCAGCGCCATTGCTGCGCTCATGCAGTTTCTCTCCGACAATGCGGCCCGCGTCCACCCTCTTGTGTGGGATGCCATGCATCGTGCCGATGCGCCTGATGTGCCCTATGATGGCGATGCGCTCAGCCAGCGCCTCGACGCGGTGTTCGGCGATCTGTTCGGGCGGCCTTGTGCGGTCCTGTGGGCCAGCACGGGCACGGCGGCAAATTGTCTGGCGCTGACCACCATGGTTCAGCCGCACGGCGGCGTAATCTGCCACCGCGAATCGCATATCGAGAGCGACGAATGCGGCGCGCCCGGCTTCTTCCTCCACGGGGCCAAGCTGCTGCTGGCTGACGGCGTTGGCGCGAAACTGGATGTGGCGGGGATTGAGGCCGTGCTGCTGGGCATCACGCGCGGCGTGCATCAGGTACAGGCCCACGCCATCTCCATCACGCAGGTGAGCGAATATGGGCTGGCCTATGCGCCCGATGAGCTGGCCGCGATTGGCACGCTCACCAAAGTACATGGCCTGGGCCTGCATATGGACGGCGCGCGGTTTGCCAATGCTGTGGCCTATCTGGGTTGCACTCCGGCTGAGGCAGCGGGGCCGGTTGATGCGCTTAGCTTCGGCTGCACCAAGAACGGCGCAATGGATGCCGATGCCGTGGTGCTGTTCGATCCGGAGCAGGCCGAGCTTGTCCGCTGGCGGCGCAAGCGTGCCGGGCATTTGCATTCCAAGGGCCGTTTCATGGCGGCGCAGATCCTGGCGCTGGTCGAAGGGGGCTTGTGGCTGGAACTGGCCGCCCATGCCAATGCGGCGGCGGCGGAAATCGCATCCGGCGCGGGCAGCCGCGCGCTGTTCGCCCCGCAATCCAACGAGCTGTTCGTGCGCCTGACCCCCACCGAGCGCACCGCATTGCGCGCCCAAGGCTTTGCCTTTTACGATTGGGATGCGGATACCGCGCGGCTGGTCTGTTCGTGGGATACGCGACAAGAACACGCCACTGTGCTGGCCCGGGCACTGGCGGCATTATGAACCTGCATCGGCGCGCGCATGTCCTGCTTCGTCCCGGCGTGGCGGTATCGTTCTTGTTGGTGGCGCTGATCTGGGGCTCGACCTGGTTCGTGATCAAGGACCAGCTCGCCGCCGCTCCCCCCAGCTGGTCGATCACCTGGCGCTTCGTGATTGCTACTGTCGCCATGGCGGTGCTGGCGTGGCGGGCGGAAGGGACCTTGCGGATGAGCCGCGAAGGTCATTTGATTGCGCTGGGCATCGCTTTCACCCAGTTCGTGTGCAATTTTAACTTCTTCTACCGCGCCGAACTGCACCTGACTTCGGGCATTGTCGCGGTGTTGTTCGCCATGTTGATGGTGCCCAATGCGGTGCTGGGCCGGGTCATGCTGGGATCGGAGATCACGGCGCGGTTTGTGTTGGGCACGGGCATTGCGCTGGGTGGGATTGCGCTGCTGTTGGCGCATGAGAGCATGGCCATGCCTTCGAGTGCGAGCATCGGCCTTGGCCTTGCCTTCGTGGTTGGCGGGATCGTGTCGGCCTCGATCGCCAATGTGCTGCAAGCGACCAAGGCGGCGCAAAGCACGCCGATGCTGGTGATGCTGGCCTGGGCAATGGGTTGGGGGGCGTTGGGCGATGCTATCTTCGCCTTTGCCGTAAGCGGCCCGCCGGTGGCGCCTGTCAGCATGCGATACTGGGGCGGAATAGCCTATCTGGCCATCATCGGCTCGGTCGTCACTTTCCCGCTCTATTTTAAGCTGATCCGCGAACTGGGCCCGGGCCGCGCGGCCTATAATGGGGTGCTGGTGCCGGTGGTGGCGATGGCGATCTCGACTGTGTTCGAGGGCTTCCGCTGGTCGGGGCTGGCGATTGGCGGAGCGGTGTTGGCGATGATCGGGCTGGTGGTGGCGCTCAGGGGGAGGGTTGAGGGATGAGCCCCGCAAGCCCCTCACGAAAAGTCGGATAGCGCGGTTGCCAGCCCAGCACCCGCTTGGCCTTGCCGTTGGCGACGCGGCGGTTTTCGGCGTAGAATCCACGCGCCATGGGGGAGAGTTGGGCTTGGTCGAGCGTCTGCAAGGGCGGCGGTTCTATCCCAGCCAGTCGGCAGGCATGTTCGATCACGGAATTTTGGCTACACGGCAGATTGTCGGCGAGGTTATAGGCGCCCGGTGGGGCATCGAACCCGGCCAGCACCCCGCTGGCGATGTCGTCGACATGGACCCGGCTGAAAACCTGGCCCGGCAAATCGATCCGCTGTGCCTTGCCAGCTGCTATCCGCTCGAACGCTGAACGGCCCGGCCCATAGATTCCCGGCAGGCGGAACACGTGCGCGCCGATTTCCAGCCAGCACTGGTCAGCCAAGGCCCGCGCGCTGCGCCGTCCGCCGCCGGTGGGGGCGCTTTCATCGACCCAGGCGCCGTCTGTGTTCCCATAAACCCCGGTTGAGGACAGGTAGGAGAGGAGTTTTCCAGACAAAAGCGCCGCGTAATTGTCCAGAACCGGGTCGCCTGTCTCGCCCGGCGGCACGCTCGAGAGCACATGGCTGGCCCGCTCCAGCGCCGCCTGCACCGCTGCAGAATCGGCAAAGTCGATAGTGCCTGCAGACCCCGTCGCCTCCACCGTCCAGCCCCGCGTCGCCAGTCGCGCGGCAATGCGGCTGGCGCTGTAGCCCAGCCCGAAAATGAAAAGATGCGCCATTGCGCTATTCTAGCTGTTGGACCTCGGCGCGAAAGTCCCTAAATCGGTGCCCATGGATATTGCTCAAACCGCTTCGCCCGCCTCACCCGAAATCCGGCGCGAGGATTATCGGCCTTTCGCCTGGAAAGTGCCCGAGGTTTCGCTCGATTTTACACTCGGGATCGCGGCAACGCAGGTGGTCGCCACACTGAGGGTAGAGCGCAATCCGGCGGCTGAACCTTCGCCCACCATCCGCCTCAACGGCGACGGCCTCACTCCGCTGGGCGTGAAAGTCGATGGCGATGCGGTCAATAGCTGGGCGATGGAGGGCGATGATCTGATCATCACTTTACCCGGCGAGGGCCACCAGATCGAGCTGACGACCAGCATCGATCCCGCAGCCAACACCCAGCTGATGGGGCTTTTCGCCTCCAATGGGATGCTGTGCACCCAGTGCGAATCCGAAGGCTTCCGCCGCATCACCTTCTTCCCCGACCGGCCCGACGTCATGTCGATCTACACCGTGCGGATGAGCGGCGAGAAGGCCAGCTTTCCGGTGCTGCTGTCCAATGGCAATTGTGTGGCCACTGGCGAGAACGCTGACGGCAGCCATTGGGCGCTGTGGCACGATCCTTGGCCCAAGCCGTCGTATCTGTTTGCGCTTGTAGCGGGCGATCTGGTGGCGCGGCGTGAGCAGTTCGTAACGATAAACGGCCGCACGGTCGATCTGGCCATCTATGTCCGTGACGGCGATCTGGAGCGCACCGGCCATGCGATGGAATCGCTCGTAAGATCTATGCGGTGGGACGAGGACGTGTTCGGGCGCGAATATGATCTTGATACGTTCAACGTGGTTGCGGTGAGCGATTTCAACATGGGGGCGATGGAGAACAAGGGGCTCAACGTCTTCAACACCCGCTATGTGCTGGCCGATCCCGAAACTGCCACTGATGGCGATTTTGACGGGGTTGAGGGCGTGATCGCGCATGAGTATTTTCACAATTGGTCGGGCAACCGGGTTACTTGTCGGGATTGGTTCCAGCTGAGCCTAAAGGAAGGCTTCACCGTGCTGCGCGACCAGATGTTCAGCGCCGATATGGCCAGCGAGCCTGTGAAACGGATCGAGGATGTGCGGGTGTTGCGCGGGGCGCAGTTCCCCGAGGATTCGGGGCCGCTGGCGCATCCGATCCGGCCCGATGCCTATCGCGAGATCTCCAACTTTTACACCGCCACGGTCTATAACAAGGGCGCCGAGGTGATCCGCATGATGCGGGTGATGTCGGGAGTGGAGGCTTTCCGCACAGGCTGCGACCTCTATTTCGAGCGCCACGATGGCGAGGCGGCGACCTGTGAGGACTTCATCACGGCAATCGAGGATGGGGCCGGGCTGGACCTCACCCAGTTCCGCCGCTGGTATAGCCAGGCCGGCACCCCGCAGGTCAGCGTTCGGATGACCCATGCGGGCGATACGGTGACACTGCACCTCAGCCAGACCGTGCCGCCAACCCCCGGCCAGCCCGACAAGCTGCCCATGCCAATCCCGCTCAGGATCGCGCTGTTCGATCGCGCCAGCGGCGCGCACCAGGGCGAGCAATTGCTGATTCTCGATAAGGCTCAAGCGGACTTCAGTTTTAGTGGATATCCCCAGTTTCCGGCGCTCTCGATCAATCGCGGCTTCACTGCGCCAGTGGCAATCGAACAGGACGTGGCGGCGGATGATCTGGTGTTCCTGGCAGCACACGATGACGATCCTTTCGCCCGTTATGAGGCGATGCAGGAACTGGTTGTCGACCACCTCAAGGATGCGGTGGCGGGCAGTTTGAGCGATGCGGCGCGGGCCGACGGACGCCGGGCTATTGCCGGCGCGCTGGCGGCGGTGCTGGGGGATGCCAAGCTCGATGATCTGATGCGCGGCGAACTGCTGATCCTGCCGAGCCAGACCTATCTGGCTGAACAGATGCTGGTGGCCGATCCGGGCGCGATCCACGCCGAACGGCAGGCGCTGCGCGGCGTGCTGGCCCAAGCGCTGGAGGGCGAATTTGTCGCCCTGCACCAGCGGGCCTGCGCCGTGCCCTATAGCCTTTCGGCTGCGGCGCGCGGGGGCAGGAAGGTCAAGACGCAGGCGCTGATCTATCTGGCCGAGGGCAATCCTACACTCGCCGCGAAAATGGCCGCCGCGCAATATCGCAGCGCTGACAATATGACCGACCGACAGGGCGCGCTGATGGTGCTGGCCGGGCTGGACAGCCCCGAACGCACCCATGCGCTGCTCGACTATTACAACCGCTATCATGACAACCCGTTGGTGATCGACAAGTGGTTCTCGCTGCAGGCCGGGTCGCTCCACCCCGATACGCTGGCGCATGTCCAGGCGCTGGCCGACCATCCGCAATTCACGCTGAAAAACCCCAACCGGGTGCGCGCGCTGTATATGGCCTTCGCGGTCAATCCGGCAGCATTCCACGCAGTAGACGGCGCGGGCTACAGGATGATTGCTGACCTCATTCTCGAACTCGACCCGATCAATCCGCAAACTGCGGCGCGCTTTGTTGCGCCGTTGGGCCGTTGGCGGCGGATCGAGCCAGTGCGGGCCGGGTTGATGCGGGCCGAGCTGGAACGGATCACGGCGGCGGGCAACCTGTCGCGCGATACCGCAGAGCAAGTGGCGCGCTCGCTTGGCTGAGTCGCGAGCGATCATCCGGCACTCCTTGCTGGAACCCGCCGCCCACGGTTTCCTCACCGGCAATGGCCATGAGGGCGCACCGGACGCAGGCCTGATCGTTTCCAGGGGACAACTGGTGATCGTCCGCCAAGTCCATTCGGCGCGCGCCGTGGCGGTATCTGCACCTTTCGCGCCCGGTACCGAGCCAGAGGCCGATGCGATGGCCACCGCCACGCCCGGCCTCGTGCTCGGCGTGGTCACCGCCGATTGCGCCCCGGTGCTGCTGGCGGATATCGAAGCCGGTGTGATCGGGGCGGCCCATGCCGGATGGCGCGGGGCAGTGGGCGGAGTGCTGGAGGCGGCCATTGTGGCGATGGAGCAACTGGGCGCTCAGCGCGGACGGATCCGCGCGGTGATCGGGCCGACCATCGCGCAGGCCAGCTATGAGGTGGACGAAAGCCTGCGAGACCGCTTTATCAGCCTTGATCCGGCCAATGCGGACCTGTTTGCAGGAGGACGGACGCGCCATTTCCAATTCGATCTGCCCGCATTCGTCCGTCGCAGCCTGCTCCACACCGGGATCGGCGCGGTGGCTGATCTGGCGCTCGACACTTATGCCGACCCGCAGCGTTTCCATTCCTATCGCCGCGCGACGCATCGCGGCGAGCCGGCATATGGCCGCCAGTATTCGCTGATTGGCCTCAACCTTTCGCTGTAGAAAAAGCCACAAGGGCCATGGTGTTTGCCGTGGTCAACGCCTAGGTGCGAAAAGGCGGGTTGGCAGGGGCGATTTGCTCGTCTATCAGCCGCGCCAAGCCGCCGCCGTAACCCGTCCTTCGGGGGGCACATATGGCGCGTGGCAGGGCAGGTTTCTATGCGGATTTCTTTCCGGGACAAAGCACTCGGAAAGGTTCCGTCAGGCAAGGCAAGGTAATGGCAACCACCACTGATACCGCGATTTTGGACGCCGGGGCTCTT
>CAMDSM010000061.1 GCA_945906905.1 Altererythrobacter xiamenensis
GCCACAGTGATCAACGGTGTCCACCAGGATTTGGAATTCCGTTCGGATCCAGAAGGCGCGGTCGTTGCCTTGTCCACCGGACAGACCTGCGAATCGCCTTGCACCTACAGTGTGCGTCGCGGTAACGACTTGCGCATTGATTTCCGCAAGGATGGCTACCGGCCTGAATTCGTCTATGTGCAGAGCCGCATGGGTGGTTCCGCATTCGGCAATATCCTTCTCGGCGGTGGTATTGGCGCAGTAGTTGATGGCACCAATGGTGCCTCCAACCATCTTTATCCCTCACCCGTCTACATCCGCCTTGCTCGGGTCGGAACCAATGAGGAAGCGGTGCTGCTTGACGAGGATGGCGAAGTGATTTCCACCGTCGCGGCGCACAATGCCGAGGTTGAGGTTGACGTTCTTGAAGGCATTTCCAACCAGGGTGTAAGCGAGCGCCTGACCGGTTGACCAAGTTCTCCACCCTACAAATGGGACGGGGAGATGCTTGAATTCGGCCCGCCTGCGCAAAATGCGCTGGCGGGCTTTCGCTTGCAGCGTCAGCCAGCGGCGCATAGTTCGATATCCAGCAGGATAAGGGGGTCAGGATGGACAAGACCGAATGGCAGGGCCTGGCTGGGTCCAATTGGGCTGCCGAGTGGCGGCGGACCGATCGCAGCTTCACCGCTGTCACCGAAAAGCTGCTCCAACGCACGCGCGGGCTGGCCTTTACCCAAGTGCTCGATATCGGCTGCGGCGCGGGCGAACTGGCGCTGGCGATAGCGCGCGGGCGGTCCGATGTGCGGGTTATCGGCGTCGATATTTCGCCCGATCTGGTCACCGCCTCGCGCCAGCGCGGCGGGAACCTGACCAATGTGGCCTTCGATCTGGCCGATGCCAGTCAGTGGCAGCCGCCAGCCAGTTTTGCCCCGCAACTGCTTGTGTCTCGCCACGGGGTGATGTTTTTTGAAGATCCCTACGCCGCCTTCCGCCACCTTTCCGCCATCGCTGACAGCGGCGCGCATCTGCTGTTTTCGTGTTTTCGCAGCGTGGCCGAAAACCCGGTTTTCCATCAGGTGGCAGCCCTTCTTCCCCCATCCGCAACGCCGCCAGAACAGCCCGATCCACACGCTCCTGATTCTCCTGCTCCAGGCCCATTCGCCTTCGCCGACCGCGCCCGCATCGCTGCGATCCTTGGCGCATCGGGGTGGGAGGCGATTGCCATTGATCCCTTTGATTTCGCCATGATTGTTGGCAGTGGTGAGGATCCGGTGGAAGACGCGGTGGCCTATTTCAACGTCATCGGCCCCGTCGCAGTGATTGCCCGCACGCTGGATCATGATGCGCGCGGCGCGCTGTCAGACCGTATCCGCCAGCTCGCCCGCGCGAATTGCCACCAAGGTTTTGTGGCGCTTCCTGCAGCAGGGTGGATCGTTTCCGCTCGCAAGGCGTGAACAGGCCCTCGCTTAATCCACTTGTCCCGCGCCCGCGCACAAACTAATCGGCAGCCATGCAGTCAACCAACGACATCCGCCGCGCTTTCCTCGATTATTTCGCGGCCAACGATCATCAGGTGGTGCCATCCGCGCCGCTGGTCCCTTATAATGACCCGACGTTGATGTTTGTCAACGCCGGGATGGTGCCGTTCAAGAACGTGTTCACGGGCCTTGAAACACCGCCCGCCCCGCGCGCCGCCAGCAGCCAGAAGTGTGTCCGCGCCGGGGGTAAGCACAACGATCTGGACAATGTCGGATATACCGCGCGCCATCTGACGCTGTTCGAAATGCTCGGCAATTTCAGTTTCGGTGACTATTTCAAGGAGCGCGCGATCGAGCTCGCCTGGGGGATGATCACCAAGGAACTTGGCTTGTCGGCTGATCGCCTGTGCGTCACCGTCTATCACACTGATGATGAGGCCGCTGGTTTCTGGCGCAAGGTTGCGGGCCTGCCGGAGGAGCGGATCATCCGCATCCCCACCAAGGACAATTTCTGGGCCATGGGGGCGGATGGGCCTTGCGGCCCGTGTTCGGAAATCTTCTGGGACCACGGGCCGCAGATCGCCGGTGGACCGCCCGGATCGCCGGATGAGGATGGCGACCGATTCGTTGAAATCTGGAACCTGGTGTTCATGCAGCACATTCAGGAAGCCGATCAGATTGTCGGCGATTTGCCGCGCCCCAGCATTGATACCGGAATGGGGCTGGAACGCATTTCCAGTGTGCTGCAGGGCGTGCACAATGTGTTCGAGACCGATACTTTCCGCACGCTGATCGCCGCGAGCGAGGAGAAGTCGCGCACCAGGGCCGAGGGCACGAATCTCGCCAGCCACCGCGTGATCGCCGATCATTTGCGTTCGACCAGCTTCCTGATTGCCGATGGCGTGCTGCCGAGCAACGAGGGGCGCGGCTATGTGCTGCGGCGGATCATGCGGCGGGCCATGCGGCATGCGCATCTGCTGGGCGCCGACAAGCCACTGATGCATCGGCTGGTGCCCGCGCTGGTGGGCGAAATGGGGCAAGCCTATCCCGAACTCGCCCGCGCCGAGCCGTTGATCCGCGAAGTGCTGGAACGCGAGGAAACGCGTTTCCGCCAGACGCTCGACAAGGGCCTGCGCCTGTTGGACGAGGAAACCAACGGGATGGGCGCTGGCGCCAGCCTGGCGGGCGAGACCGCTTTCAAGCTCTATGACACATTCGGCTTCCCCTATGATCTGACCGAAGACGCGCTGCGTGCGCGTGGCATCGGGGTGGACAAGGCCGGGTTTGACGCCGCCATGGCCCTGCAAAAAGCCGCCGCTCGCGCCGCGTGGAAGGGCAGCGGGCAGGCTGCTGATGGCGAATTGTGGTTCGATATTGCCGAGCGCGAAGGGGCGACCGAATTCACCGGTTATGCTGCAACCGAAGGCGAGGGCCGGGTGGTGGCGCTGGTGGTCGATGGCAAGGAAGTCGCTCGCGCTGAGTCCGGGCAGGACGTATTGCTGATCGCCAACCAGACGCCGTTCTATGGCGAAAGCGGCGGTCAGGCGGGCGATGAAGGTGTGATCAGCGGCGATCGCAGGCTGGAAATGCAGGTGACGGACACCGCCAAGCCGTTGGGGCGGTTGCACGCGCATCAAGGGCGCATCAGTGCGGGATCGGTGGAAGTGGGCGATACGGTGCACCTGAAGCTGGATGCCGGGCGGCGGAATCGCATTCGCGCCAACCATTCGGCCACGCATCTGCTTCACGCCGCCTTGCGCAACCGTTTGGGTGAGCATGTGACGCAGAAGGGTTCGCTGGTTGCGGCGGAGCGATTGCGCTTCGATTACTCGCATCCCAAGCCGCTTTCGGCTGAGGATATCGCGGCGATTGAGGCCGAAACCAACGCCCAGATTCGTCACAATGTGGAAGTCTCCACCCGGTTGATGAGCCCCGATGACGCGATCGAGGCCGGGGCCATGGCGCTGTTCGGCGAGAAATATGGCGAGGAAGTGCGCGTGCTGAGCATGGGCAGCACTGGCGAGCATGGGCGCAATTATTCGGTCGAGCTGTGCGGCGGCACCCATGTGCGCGCAACCGGCGATATCGGCCTGTTGCGGGTGGTTTCGGACAGTGCGGTTTCCAGCGGTGTGCGCCGGATCGAGGCTTTGACGGGTGAGGCCGCGCGGCAATGGGTGGTGGGCCGCGAAGAGGCGCTCAAGGCCGTCGCCGCCACTTTGCGCACCGGGCCAGACGAAGTGCTCGAACGCGTCGCCGCGCTGGTCGACGAACGCCGGGTGCTGGAGCGCGAGCTGGCCGAGGCCAAGAAGGCGCTGGCGCTGGGTGGAGGCGGAGGTGCCGCTGCGGCGGCTGACGAGGAAATCGGCGGAGTCAAATTTTCGGGGCAAGTGCTCCACGGGCTCGACCCCAAGGATCTGCGCGGCCTGCTCGATGACGCCAAGCAACGCATGGGATCGGGCGTGGCCGCGATCTGCGCGGTGAATGATGGCAAGGCGGCTTTCGCGGCGGCGGTGACCGAGGATTTGCTCGGGCGATTCAGCGCGGTCGATTTGGTGCGCGCGGGGGTGGAAGCACTCGGCGGCAAGGGCGGCGGCGGGCGGCCCGATATGGCCCAAGGCGGCGGTCCGGATGGCGACAAGGCCGAGGCCGCGATTGCGGCGGCGCGGGCGGTTTTGGGGTAAGGATGCGCGCGATGTCCGATGCTGTGCAGGTTAGGAACGGCCAACATTGTCTGGTCATTGGCGGGGCGCACAAAGGCAAATCCGGCTTGGTTGAAGACTGCAATGTGAGCAAGGGCCAAACGGTCACGATCACCGTCAGGCAGGCTGATGGTGAGCGGTTCAAGACGATGGCGCGCAACGTGACCGTTCAATAGGCGACTAACCCTCGACCGAACTCGTCCGCAACTTGGGCTTTTCGTCCAGCTGCCCCTCGCGCTGGATGCGCAGGCGCAATTCGTCGCGCTTTTCGTGGATGCTGGCAATCACCGGGCCCATGGCGACGCCCAGTTCCACCAGCGCGGCTTCGGACAATTGCAGCGAGCTTTCCAGCGTTTCGGGCACGGCCACGGTGGCGCCGCTGCGATAGAGTTCGGCGGCGTGGTGGCTGTCACGGGCGCGGGCGATAATCGGCAGATCGGGATAGGCGGCGCGCAATTTGCGCACCAGGCGTTGGGCCAGCACATGCTCGTCCATCGTCAGGATCACCGCCGGGCAGGACTGCATCCCCAACCGACCCAGAACATCGCCGCGCGCGGCATTGGCGAACAGCGCCTTATAGCCATCGCGCTTGGCCCGCGCGATCAGGTCGGCATCCGAATCGATGGCAACATAGGGCTTGTCATGCCGGTCGAGCATCTGCGCCACCAGTCTGCCCACCCGGCCAAAGCCGATCACGATCACGCGCGGCTGGCCATCGCCCATGCCCATATCGCCAGCTTGCAGTCCCGGCTCTACCTGCCGCCCGACATGGCGGCCGAGCTTGGCCAGCAGCGGGGTGACGGTGAGGCCGATGGCAGTGACGATCTGCCAGAATTGCGCCGTGCCCGGCTGGATTAGCATCGCCTGAGTTGCGGCGGCGAGCACGATCAGCGTGGTTTCAGACGGGCTGGCCATCAATATGCCCGTCTCGGTGGCGGTGCCGCGCCGCGCACCCATCATCCGGAGCAAGACGCCTGTCACCGTCGCCTTCAGCAGGAGCACGCCAATTACGGCGGCGGCGATGGCCCACAGATTGTTCCAGACCGTCGCCAGATCGATGCCCATGCCCACGGTGATGAGGAAGATGCCCAGAGCCAGGCCCTTGAATGGCTCAATAATGCCTTCGATTTCCTGATGATATTCGGTCTCGGCGATCAGCAGTCCGGCGATCAGCGCGCCGACGATGGGTGAGAGGCCGACCAAGGTGGTCGCCAGGCTGGAGCCGATCACCACCAGCAGGCTGGCCGAAAGGAACAGCTCGGGGCTTTTGGCGCGGGCTGCAGCCGCGAACAGACGGGGCAGGGCATAGCGGCCGCCGACCATCATCACCAGGACCACCAGCAACCCCTGCCACAGCGTATCGAACAGTCCGGTCAGTCCGTCACCCCCGGCATAGGGCGCCAGCGCGCCGAGCAGGAAGATGATCGGCACAATCATGATATCCTCGAACAACAGCATCGACAGCGCCGCGCGGCCCACCGGGGTGGAGGTGCCCGCAATCGGCAGCACCAGCGCGGTGGAGGAAAAGGCCAGCGCCAGCCCCAGCCCCAGCGCTCCGGTCCAATATTGCCCGAGCATCGACAAGAACGCCGCCAGCAGCGCGCCGATCACCAGCAGCTCCAGCGCGCCAAGTCCGAACACCAGTCGCCGCAATTCCCACAGTCGGTTGAAGCTCAGCTCCAGCCCAATGGTGAACAGCAGCAGCACGATTCCGAATTCGGCAAACGGCTCCAGCCGCGCCGGGTCGGTGATCGTCACATGGGTCAGCCAAGGCTGCTCAAACACCATGCGCCCAAGGCCGAAAGGCCCGACCAGCAGGCCGACCAGAATAAAGCCGATGATCGGAGTGATACGAAAGCGCGCGAACAGCGGGATGACGATTCCCGCCGCGCCCAGGATCACCAGGGCATCGGACATCAGGGGGGAGATAGCTTCACTGTGCATCGTTGAACCTGTATGTCAGACAGCCTATGGTTGCTGCAACGCACAATTCGTTTGAATCCGCAGCCGATGTCCTTGTTGTGGGCGGCGGTCCGGCGGGCATGATGTGCGGCATGTTGCTTGCTCGCGCTGGAGTGCGGACGACGGTGCTGGAAAAGCACGGTGACTTCTTGCGCGATTTTCGTGGTGATACCGTCCACCCCTCGACCATGGAAGTTCTCGCTGGGCTGGGTATGCTGGAGCGATTTCTTCAGCGACCGCACGAAAAGGTGACTGGCGCGCAAATCCGCATTGCCGGGCGTGATTATACCATCGGCGATTTGTCGCATCTTAAGACGCCCGCGCCGTTCATTGCCATGATGCCGCAGTGGGAATTCCTCGATTTCTTGCGTGATGAGGCCCGCGCCTTTGCTGGCTTTTCGCTGAGAATGGATACCGATGCGGTCGATTTTCTCGGCGGATCTGACGGACGGATTGCAGGCGTGCGTCTGGTCGATGGCACACAAGTTCGTCCGCGGTTGCTCACGATCATGTGCGATGGGCGCGCATCGCTCGTTCGGAGTAAGCATTTGCTGCCGTGCACACAGTTTGGCGCGCCAATGGATGTGTTCTGGTTTCGGCTGCCGAAGGAACCGCACAACGGCCAGGTTCTGCGCGGGGCCATCGATACCGGACGGATGGCGATCCTGATCGACCGGAGGGACTATTGGCAGGCGGCATTCCTCATCCCCAAAGGTGCCGAGGCCGAGGTGCGGGCCAAAGGTGTCGGTTGGATCAGGCAACAGATACAGCAGGCCTTCCCCGAACTGAATCTGGGTGGCGAAGGCGGGTTGGTGCGCGACGAGGACTTGTTCCTGTTGTCGGTGACGCTGGATCGGCTGGATAGGTGGCACTGCCCCGGCCTGCTGGCCATCGGCGATGCGGCCCATGCGATGAGCCCGATCGGCGGGATTGGCATCAATCTGGCGATTCAGGATGCCGTGGCCGCCGCCAACATTCTTAGCGCGCGGCTGGCAGCGGGGCATCGGGCCGATGACCTGCTGGCGCGGGTCCAGCGGAAGCGGGAGTTTCCCACCCGTGTGTTTCAGCGAGGACAGAGGGCGGCGCAGGATCGATTCATTGGCGCGGTACTATCGGGCACACCGATAACCCGCGCGCCTTGGCCAGTGCGGATGCTCGATCGCTGGCCGCTGCTGCGCCGGATACCGGGCCGAATCATCGGTCTCGGAATCCGGCACGAGCTGGTGAGTTAGACCCTGTTTCAGTCAGGTGGAAACGTCATCATCGCAACAGGAAGCCCGCTGGATAGGAGCGGCGCGCAGCCCGGGCCTTCCGGCCCCCGGGCAAGCGACGCGACGACTCCAGCGGGCTTCCTGATGCGACCCCAGAGGGGCGGGCCGAATTTGGCCCTGCGCATCGTTGCTCGTCGGTCACGATGCTATGGCATCGCTCCCTCCTCACGCCTCGCCCTGAGCCAAATTCGACTCCGTGCTGACGCTTCCACCTGACTGAAACAGGGTCTAGGCCCAGCTGGCCATTTCGGTTTCGAGCGCCTCGACGATGGCCTCGAAGAACTGCTCGGTGGTCATCCACGGCTGTTCGGGGCCGATCAGCAGCGCCAGATCCTTGGTCATCTTGCCCTGTTCGACGCATTCGACGCAGATCCGTTCGAGCGTTTCGGCAAAGCGCACCACATCGGGCGTATCGTCAAACCGGCCGCGATAGATCAGGCCGCGTGTCCAGGCGAAGATGCTGGCGATGGGGTTGGTGCTGGTGGCCTTGCCCTGCTGGTATTGGCGATAGTGGCGGGTGACGGTGCCGTGGGCGGCTTCGGCTTCGATGGTTTTGCCATCGGGCGTCATCAGCACAGACGTCATCAGGCCGAGGCTGCCGAAGCCTTGGGCGACCACATCGGACTGCACATCGCCGTCATAATTCTTGCACGCCCACACGAACTTGCCGCTCCACTTGAGCGCAGAGGCGACCATGTCATCGATCAGGCGGTGTTCGTAGGTGATGCCCAGTTCGGCGAACTTTTCCTTGAAGCCCTCGGTCTCGAACACTTCCTCGAACAGATCCTTGAACCGGCCGTCATAGGCCTTGATGATCGTGTTCTTGGTGGAGAGATACACCGGCCAGCCGCGATCGATGCCGTAGTTGAGGCTGGCGCGGGCGAAATCGCGGATCGAATCGTCCAGATTATACATCGCCATCGCCACGCCGGGGGCCTGGAACTGATAGACCTCGCGGTCGATCACCTTGCCGTCGGCGCCTTCGAACACCAGCCGCAAAGTGCCGGCGCCGGGGACGAGGAAATCGGTGGCGCGATACTGATCGCCAAAGGCATGGCGGCCGACCACGATCGGATCGGTCCAGCCGGGCACCAGCCGCGGCACGTTCTGGATCACGATCGGCTCGCGGAAGATGGTCCCGCCCAGGATGTTGCGGATGGTGCCGTTAGGGCTTTTCCACATCTGCTTGAGGCTGAATTCGACGACCCGCGATTCGTCCGGAGTGATAGTCGCGCATTTCACGCCCACGCCGTGCAGCTTGATGGCATTGGCGGCATCAACGGTGATCTGGTCACCCGTTTCATCGCGCTTTTCGACCGAGAGATCATAATATTTCAGGTCAACATCGAGGTAGGGCAGGATCAGCCGTTCGCGGATCCATTGCCAGATGATCCGCGTCATCTCATCGCCATCGATTTCAACGATCGGGTTCTTGACCTGGATTTTTGCCATCGGGTCTTCCTGTGCTGTCTGGAGTCTAGGTTGGATTTGCGCGCGTATTAGCAGCGACACAGTCTGGCGCAAGGGAGGGGGTGATTTCAATCCGCGTGCGATCGAGCAAAATCGCCGCAATTCGCGGTATCCGGCCCAGCACGGCGAGCGAGGGGCGGGCGAGGGCAGGGCTTTCGGCGACGGTTCGCGCGATCCCGGCGATCCGCAGGGGGGCCGCAGCAGCGCCGGCAAACTGGCGCTGGAAGACGGGCGCGGCATGTGCTCCACCACCGAGCCAATGTTGGGCGGCGAGTTGCGCGCTGGCCAGCGCAATTGCCATGCCTTCGCCCGCCAGCGAGGGGATGACGGCGGCCTGATCGCCAAGGCGGAAGAGGCCGCTGGGCGTGTCGCGCGCGATCCAGCCATAGGGCACCGCGCCGATGGTATCGATCGGCTGTTCGCGCCAGCTGCCCTCCAGCCGCGCGCCGAAAGCGGGATGGCGCTGTGCCAGATCGGTCAGCAATCGGCGCGGATCGGCACTGCTGGCGGTCAGCAGCGATTTTTTGATAGCGAGGCAGATATTGGCGCTGCCGCCCTCCTGCAGCACGATGCCGGCATAGCCGCCATCAAACAGATGCAGTTCGATTGTGCCTTCAAGCTGGCGCGCAATGTCCGCCCCCGGCAGCAACCGCAACCGCAGGCCGAGCGCAGGGTCGCTCGCGTCACGTGGGCGGGCAAATCCGCGCAGGTCGTGCTTGCCACTGGCGAGGAACAGCGCATCTCCCGTCCAGTCACGCCGTGTCCCCTTTGCAATCAGTCCATCGAGCGAGCGGATGGAGTCGATTTCAAGCTCCGCGCCCTCGGCCACAGCGGCGATGCGCATCGCGCTGTCGAGCGCATGGCGTGAAAGGCCCCAGGCAAGGGCGGGGAGTGGAAGGTTGATGCAGCGCTGCCCGGCGTATATCCGCAAGTGCCCAACCCGGTGCGCGCCAAGGGCACTGCAGTCTATGCCCAGCCCGGCCAGCTGTTCGGCGGTTCGCCAGCTGATGAAGCCGCCGCACAGCGCATCGCCCACCTGTTCGTCGCGGTCGACCAGCACAGGCCGCTGCCCGGCGCGCGCAAGCGCAATCGCCGCCGCGCATCCGGCTGGCCCGGCGCCAAGGATCAGCGGAGCCGGGATACGCATAACCGGAAAGGAAAGGCCCGCTGCACCCGCGCTTGCTCGATGCCCGCCGCCGCCAGCATCTCCGCCCATTCAGCCGGGCGGAAGGCGCGGGCGATTGAGGTTTGCCCATCGAGCCGCACAATCGGGTGCCAGCCCATGAGTCGGGCGAGGATGGGAAAGCCGAGATAACTGAGGCCATGGCGATGCAGGTCATTGACGAACCAGCCGAGCCGCGCCCGCTCCTCTATAAAGCGCAGGAAGCCGAGCAATTCGTCTGGTGCCATGTGATGGGCCACAAGGCTCGACACGATGCAATCGAACTGGTCCAATCCGAAATCAGCATAATCGCCGGTGACATATTCGATAGGCAAAGCCGGATCAGTCACCCGGCGCGCGGCCTCTTCGCTGCCGGGGTTGAGGTCAATGCCGATCAGCCGTGCCTTGATGCCGCGCTGGCCGGCCCATCTGGCAATCCGGCGCAGCATGTCACCGTGGCCATAGCCGACATCGAGCAGGGTAAACGCGCTGGCGTTGCCGACGGCCTGTTCGAGAAACCGCAGCGTGGGCCTTGCGGCCATTGTCACCGCATTGGCCTTGGCAAGATCGGCCAGCACCGCGTGATAGATGGCAGGGGAGAGCGACGGGTCGTCCATCAGTTCGGTGGTTATGCGCCGTTCAGCCAGCATCATCGGTCCAACCGAAATGCAGCCCTTCCATGGCAAGGCCGGGGCCGAAGGCGAGCGCCAGCCCGGTTGCCGGCCTTTGCTGCATCAGCCGTTCAAGAACGAACAGCACCGTAGCCGAGGACATATTGCCAAATTCGCGGAGCACGGAGCGCGAAGCGTCGAGCTTGCCCGGAGCAAGGCAAAGCCCGCGCTCCACCGCATCAAGGATTGACCGCCCTCCGGGGTGGACGGCCCAGGCTTCGATGGCGGAAATATCACCCAATCGCGCCGCCACTGCTGGATTGATCAGCGCATCGGCCAGCCGCGCGGGCACTTCGCCCGAAAGGTGCATGGCAAAGCCGGTGTCGCCGATAGTCCAGGTGATCAGCTCGGCGCTTTCCTCGAGCGTTTCGGACAGCGATGCGCCCAGCGCCAGGCCTTCGCCCGAAGCGCAGACAATCGCCGCCGCAGCCCCATCGGCAAACTGGCGCATGGCCAGTAGCGATTCGATGTCGCCGGTATCCTGCAAGTGCAGGCTGCACAGCTCCACCGTGACCACCAGCACGCGCGCCTGCTGCTGCGAGCGGACCAGATGCGCGGCTGTGCGCAGCGCGGTAATGCCAGCATAACAGCCCATGAAACCAATCGAAATCCGCTCCACCTGCGATGACAAGTTTAGCCTTCTGGCGATCACTTGATCGAGGCCCGGCGCCATGAAACCAGTGCAGCTGGCGACGACGAGATGGGTAATATCGCCAAGATCGGGCAGTCCAGCAATCGCCTTCAAGGCCAGCAGCGGGGCATCGCGGGCATAGACCTGCATCCGCTCCGCCGTGGAAGGCGCCACGGTGCCGGCGTAGAAGCTGCTGGCATCCATCCGGCCATGTTGGCCATCGAGCACGCTGTAGCGGTTTTCAATCCCGGCGCGGGCGGACATGCGCTCGAACAGCTTGCGCTGGCGTTCATCGGCGATCTGCGCTGTCGCCCAGCTGGTGTAATGGCTTTCGATTGCGCCATCTGGGACAGCGGTGGAAATCGCCAGGACGCGGGCTGTTGGTGGATGGTCGAGCATGGGCACTGTTGAAATCCCCCCGCCGACCAATGGTTCCGACACAGGGGCGTCCTGATCGGCAAAAACAAAACCCGCCGCAATCGCGACGGGCTATACCGGGTTATCCCGTTTGGGCGGGGTTACCCCGTTTGGCGAATGGTGGGCGTAGCAAGGATTGAACTTGCGACCCCTACGATGTCAACATAGTGCTCTACCACTGAGCTATACGCCCGCACCATTTCGCCAAATGGATCGTCTGGCGCGGCCTCTAGCGCCGAGCCGCCTGCGTTTCAAGGCGCTTATTACATGCGCAGCGGCACAGCGTCCTCAAACATGCGTTCCACCTCCAGCACGAGATCGCGCAAGTGGAAAGGCTTGGACAACATCTTGGCGTGCGGGGCTTCGCGATTGGCCTTCAGGGTCACCGCGGCAAAGCCGGTGATGAACATCACTTTGGTGGAGGGGCTGAGCTCATTGCAGCGCTGTGCCAGTTCGATCCCGTCCATTTCCGGCATCACGATATCGGACAGCAGCAGATCGAAGATCTCGGTGTTGAGATGCGGCATGGCTTCCTCGCCGCTGCCCACGGCGACGACCGAGTATCCTGCATTTTCCAGCGCGCGGCCGATGTAGCCGCGCATGGCCTGGTCGTCTTCGGCCAGCAGGATTCGGATCATGGTGTTCTCCCTCGTAAGTTCCTTATCCGGCCCTAAACCACAAAGCCGTTAAATTCCCGTGCCGATTTGGGTGTGCCCTGCTTTGGAACAGCAATTTTTGACTTAGTGCACGCGGCGGGCCAGCAAGGGTGGATGGGACACAACGATGCACATGGGCGCGAGTCGGCGCGGTTGCCGGGGAGCGTGCTGGGCGGGTCACTGCCCGGCGGCGAGGGGCAGCCCGCGTTTGAATTGTGGCATCGGCGGCCATCGGCGATCCCGCTGGTGATCTCGGTCCCCCATGCCGGGCGACTCTATCCTGCACCGCTGCTGGCGCAGATGCGCCATCCGGGCGAGGCCTGTATGCGACTGGAGGATCGGCTGGCCGATGTGGTGGCGCGCGCCGTTGCGCGGGAAACCGGAGCGACCTTGCTGATCGCCCACGCCCCGCGCGCGCTGATCGATCTCAACCGCGCGCCTGAGGATGTGGACTGGGAGATGGTGGCTGGCGGTGCCCCGCGCGGTGCCACCCGCTACGCCGCCGGTCGCCGCGCCCGCAGCGGCCTGGGACTGGTGCCGCGCCGACTGCCTGGGCTGGGCGAATTGTGGAATGAACGGCTTACCCGCGACGTGCTTGATGAGCGAATCGACCTGGTGCACCGGCCCTATCACGCGGCGCTGGCGCAATTGCTCGAAGGACTGCGCGATCGGTGGGGCAGCGCATTGCTGCTCGACCTGCATTCGATGCCGCCGCTCGGTTCCAAGACCGGCAGCGATCCGGCGGCCGATTTCGTGATTGGTGATCGCTATGGGTCGTCGTGTGCGGCCCACCTCAGTCTGGCGGCTATCGCATATTTGCAGCAGACCCAAGGTCAGCTGATGGGCCGGGTCACAGCGCACAATCGCCCTTATGCTGGAGGCTATGTGCTTGATCGCCATTCGGCTCCACAACGCGGTATACACGCGATGCAGCTGGAAATGTGCCGCACAACCTATCTTGATCAGGCCCTGCGTGAGCCAGGCGATGGATTGGTCGACGTGGTTCAGCAGGTCGCGGGGCTGGTCAGGCGGTTGGCGGAGGAGCTGGTGTCAGGCGCACGCGGGCTGCGGCAGGCGGCCGAGTAGAAGCCCAAATAATACCGCCCAATAAAAAGCCGCCTCGCGCTTGTGGGCACGAGGCGGCCAAGGTTCAGGGAGGAAATGCACAAAGTGCATTACCCCGTTCAGCCATGAGGGTAGCCGTCCGAGGTCCAACAGACATAGGCCCGGAAAAAGGCAATTCAAGGGCAATTTGGATTTAGGCCAGCCAAGAGTGATCACT
>CAMDSM010000062.1 GCA_945906905.1 Altererythrobacter xiamenensis
GTTCCCGTCCTCGTTACCGGTGGCGCCGGCTATATCGGCAGCCATGCTGTTCTGGCCCTGCGTGATCGAGGCACGCCTGTGGCCGTGATTGACAATCTAACGACTGGCTTCCGCTTTGCCATACCCCAACATGTGGCATTCTACGAGGGCGATGTGGGCGACAGCGCTTTGCTGGCGCGGATATTTGCCGAGCAGAAGATTGGCGCGGTGATGCATTTCGCCGGATCGATCATCGTGCCCGAATCGGTCGAGAACCCGCTCAAATATTATCACAACAACACCGCCAACAGCCGCACGCTGATTGAGGCTGTGGTGGCGGCCGATGTGCCGCACATGATCTTTTCGAGCACGGCGGCGACCTATGGCATTCCGGCGGTTTCTCCGGTGAGCGAGGACGTGCCCAAGCAGCCGATCAACCCCTATGGCTGGTCCAAGCTGATGACCGAGCAGATGTTGGCCGATACGGCGGCGGCGCATCACTTCAACTATTGCGCGCTGAGATATTTCAACGTCGCGGGTGCCGATCCGCATGGCCGCAGCGGGCAATCGACTGCGGGCGCAACGCATCTGATCAAGGTGGCAGTGGAAGCTGCCTTGGGCATGCGCGCCAGTGTCGGCGTGTTCGGCACCGACTATGCCACGCCCGACGGCACCGGGGTGCGCGACTATATCCACGTCAGCGATCTGGCGGCCGCCCATGTGCTGGCGCTCGATGCGCTGGTCGAGCAGCCGGAACGGTCCTTGACGATGAACTGCGGCTATGGCCGGGGCTTCTCGGTTCTGGAGGTGCTCGATGCGGTCGACCGGGTGACCGGCGGCAAGCTGACCCGGATGCTTGGCCCACGCCGTGCAGGCGATCCCGATTCGCTGATTTCCGATCCCACGCGCATCAAATCGACCCTGCCATGGATGCCAAAACACGCCGATCTGGATGAAATTGTCCGCCATGCCTTGGCGTGGGAGCGCAAACTGGCCGATCTACGGCCAATTCGCGAGCGCGCTGCCTGACCAGCGCTTGACTTTGCATGGGGGCATGCGTAACCGCGCCTCCAGCAATTCCGGCATCGGATTCATTTCCGGTGCCGCTTATTTTTTCAGGAATAGGCATCATGAAGATCGTCAACAGCCTCAAGTCGCTCAAGGGCCGTCACCGCGATAACCGCGTGATCCGTCGCCGCGGCCGGGTCTACGTCATCAACAAGACCAACCGCCGCTTCAAGGCCCGCCAGGGCTGATTTCGGTGCCGCTCTCGCGACTGGTTCGTGGGGCAGGTCTATTGCAAAGCCCCCGCCACCACGGGGGCTTTTTGCTTGTCTGAAGCCGGCCCAACTGCCGTCGTGTTCGACGTTGGCAACGTGCTGTTCCAGTGGAACCTGCGCTTCCTGTTTTCCAAGCTGATCGCCGATCCTGCTGAGCTGGAATGGTTCGTCACCCATGTGGTAACCGAAGAATGGCACTTTCAGAGCGATGCCGGTCGTCCGCTGGCCGAGATGGTGCCGGAGCTGAAAAGTGCGTTCCCGGCACATGGTGCGCTGATCGATGCCTATGTCGAACGTTTTAATGAAACACTGCCCGCAGCGGTGCCCGGCACCCATGGGTTGGTCGAGCGGCTGGCGTCGCGCGGGGTGCCCTTGTTCGCGCTATCGAACTTCGGGGCCGAGTTCTGGGCCAAGTTCCGGCCAGAGCAGGCGATCTTCGACCATTTCGGGTTGTGCGTGATCTCGGGGCAGGAGCGCTGCGCCAAGCCCGATCCGGCGATCTATGCAACGCTTGACCAGCGGTGCGGTGTGCCTGCGGGCCAATTGCTGTTCGTGGATGATCGGGCGGATAACATTGCCGCCGCCGTCGCGCGCGGTTGGCATGGGCATCTGTTCACCCACGCTGAGGCGCTGGAGGCTGAGCTGCTGATCCATGGCCTGATCGCCTGACACAAAAAGGGCCCCGGCGCGCAAACGCCGAGGCCCAGTTGTCGTCCCGGGATGGAGTTGGGGGACGGGATAAATCAGCCGTTGCAGCGGGCCAATTCGTCGGCGTTGAGCGCAACGCCATTGGCCTCGAACCGCGCCACAGGCCCCAGTTCGCGGCCCAGTTGGGTGCACATGCGCGCGGCGCGGCTGCCGTTGAACGGGGCGGTGCAGCGGGTCGCTTCACAGCGCCACACTACGCCGCCTGCGACCACATGCGTTTCGGCCGTGGGGGTGGCCAACTCGGCCACAAAGCGAGCGCTTGGCGCCTGGGCCGAGATTGCCGTGGGAGCTAGCGCCAGAGCAAGCGTAGACAAAAGCAGGGCGGGCGAGCGGAGCGACATGGCGGATCCTTCATAAAAAGTAGCATTGAACAACTGGTTTCGAATCGCTACTTATATCTATCAGTTTCATGATGCAACTCATTTCTCGCTCGAAGGGATCTTTTTTTGGCCCCAGTTTTGGATTTACCGCAATTGGCTGTAGGACAGCTTGGGAATATGGGACCGAACCATGGGTAAATTGCGTGAGCCGCTGAAGGATCTGGCTACTTGCGGTCTGCCACAGGCGTTGGAAGTGATGGGCGAGCGCTGGTCGTTCCTGATCCTGCGCGCGGCGTTCAACGGCCTCATTCATTTCGAGGAATTTTCAAACGAGCTGGGAATCGCCCGCAATATCCTTTCCGGCCGTCTGGCGCGGCTGGTGGAACACGGCGTGCTCAGCCGCGAACCGTGCCTGGCCGACAAGCGCAAGATCGAATACCGCCTCACTGCCAAGGGCGTGGACCTGCTGCCCGCGATGCTGGCGCTGCGCCAATGGGGCGAACAGCACGGCCTGAATGTCAGCCCTGATCTGGTGCTGGTCGATGCGCGGGACGGCGAACCTGTGGCCCCGATCGCTATCCGCGCTGCCGATGGCCGGTTGCTCAGTTGGCACGATCTGGCCTGGCAGACGCGCGATCAACTGGGCAAGGGCGGACCAGGCTGCTGCTGAACGGGCAACGTTTGCCACCACACCAGCCCCGCAACCCACAGTGCCACCAGCCCCAACGCCAATGTTAGCACTGCCAGCGCCGGAAGCCCGGCGTAATAGGCCGCCATCACCAACGGCGTATGGATTGCGTAAAGCGGGTAGGACATGGTGCCCGCCGCGCTGCACCACCGGGCCGCCTTGCCACCCACCGCACAAGTCGCACCGCCTAGCACCAGCAAAGGGCACACCAGCAGCACGAACAGCGGCCCGAACAGCACCGGATCGATCAATCCGCCCAGATAGATCATGCCGCACATGGTCAGCCCCAGCACCGGCAGCCGCAGCCGCACCACCGGCCGCTCGCCAAAACCGCGCCACAGGGCAATGCCCAGACAATAGGCCAGCATCACCCGCACCATGCCCGGCACAAAGCTGTTCAACCGGCCTGGGTAGGGCCAATCATCCAGCGGTATGATCAGCACCATCAGCAAGCCAGCAAGGCCCGCAATCAGCACGATAAGCCCACGCTGCCGCAACCGCGCAAGCACCGCAGCATGGATGACATTGGCCACCAGCTCGGCAAATAGAGACCAGCGCGGTCCGTTGAGCGGGAACAGCGAGGAGGCGGGATAGGGCAGGAACAGCAGCGCGCCGACCAGCGCCAGCCAGCCACCCGCTTCCGGCCGGCTCCAGATCGCGCCCACCACAAAGGCCAGCACCACGCCCAGCGCCGCCATCGGCCACAAACGGCGCCAGCGCATGGCGAGGAACTGCCCCGCGCCAAGCCCCTGCTCCATCCGCCGCTCGTAGGTCCGGGCCATCACAAAGCCCGACAGCATCAGGAAAAAATCCACCGCCAGCCCATACATGCCAGCATACCAGCCGGTGTCGGCATGATGGCTGACATGGCCGATCAGCACGATGATCGCGGCAAGCCCTCGCAGGGCATCCAGAGCGTGCAGGCGCGGCATTTTGCCAACTTGGACACTTATGCTGAATATCAGGTAAAGGCGCGCAGGTGTTCGAGCAGGATTTTGACGCCCAGGCCAATTAGCACCACGCCGCCCAGCCCCTCGGCAATATGGCCAAACCGGCCCCCGATGCGGCTGGCGAACCAATATCCCGGAACGCACAGCGCGGCGGTGACGCCCGCGATCACGCTGCAGCACAGCCACAAGGGCAGACCGAACAGGTCGAGCGTCAGGCCTGCAGCTGCTGCGTCAATGCTGGTGGCCAAGGCCGCCGTTGCCAGCACCAGCCAGTGCGCGCGCCGCGAAAGGCCGGGCGCTTCGCCTGCAACATCATCTTCGTCCGAAAAAGCTGCCAGCAGCATTCGCACGCCCAGAAAGCTCAGCAGACCAAAGGCGATCCAGTGATCGACCGCTTCTATATAGCGCAGAAACAAGGCCCCTAGCGCCCAACCGATCAGCGGCATGATCCCTTGCGCTGCGCCGAACACCAGCCCGGTCTCCAGCGCCCGGCCCAGCGAATGCGGTCCGCCAGCACCGCGCGCAATCGACACGGCAAAGGCGTCTGCCGCCAGCGCCAGCGCCAGCAGCAACAGTTCAGCCATCGGTCTTGGCCAGGAACAGCCCCGAGGCCAGCAACCCGAACAGCAGGCCACCCAGGTGCCCCTCCCACGCGATCAACACCCCGCTGCCACCAAGGAAGAAGGGCACTGCGAACAGCGCCATCAGGATCAGGTTGGCTTTCACAAAATCCCACACCCGGCGCCACAGTTCTCGGCTCGCCAGTGGCAGCAACCGCCCCCTATCGAGCCGCGCGCCAAATCCGATCATGCCCGAAATCGCGCCCGATGCGCCCACCGCCGGGATGTCGCCGCCCGGATTGAGCGCCAGATACAGAGCGGCACCTGCCAGCCCCGAAAGCAGGTAGAAGGCGATGAAGCGCGGGCCTCCGCTCGGCCAGCCACCCATCACCCACACCAGCGGCCCGGCAAAGCCCAGCAGCACCGCGCTGTTCATGCCGATGTGCAGCAGGCTGGCATGGGCGAACATGTGCAGCACGATCGTGCCAAAGCGACCCTGTTCGAGCGCGGCGGCAGAAATGCCCCATTCGCGCATGTCGCCGGCCAAATCGTTGCTGGCGGGCAGATGCCACAGCCATGCGGCCCAGCACAACGCCAGCAGGATCGCGCCGGGAATGTGCACGCTGCGCGGCAGGTTCCAATGTGGCGGAGGCGGCTTGGCCACTGGTTCAGCCTCTGGGAGCTTGGCGGCGATAGCTCAGCGCCTCGGCCACATGCAGCCGCGTCACGCCCTCGCTGCCCGCCAGATCGGCGATGGTCCGGGCCACGCGTAGCACGCGGGTATAGGAGCGGGCCGACAGGCGCATAGCCGCAGCGGCCTGCATCAGCAGGGCCTTACCCGCTTCGTCCGGAGTGGCGTGCAGTTCCAACCCATCGCCCTCCAGCTCGGCATTGGAGCGCACGCCGCGCGCGGTCTGCCATTGCCGGGCTGCGGCCACGCGGGCGGAAACCTGCGCACTGCCTTCAGCCGGAGGAGGGAGCGAGAGATCGGCGGCGGACACCGGATCGACATCAACATGCAGGTCAATCCGATCGAGCAATGGTCCCGACACCCGCGTTTGATAATCGGCGGCGCAGCGCGGCGCGCGGCTGCAGGCCAGCGTCGCATCGCCCAGATGGCCGCAGCGGCACGGGTTCATCGCCGCCACCAGCTGAACCCGCGCCGGAAAGCTGACATGGGCGTTGGCGCGGGCGACATCGACCCTGCCCGTCTCCAGCGGCTGGCGCAGCGAATCGAGCACCGCGCGCTGGAATTCGGGCAGTTCATCCAGGAACAGCACGCCCAGATGCGCCAGCGACACCTCGCCCGGTTTGACCTTCAGCCCGCCGCCCGTCAGCGCCGCCATGCTGGCCGAATGGTGCGGCGCGCGGAACGGGCGCTTGCGGCTGATCTTGCCGCCCTCCAGCGTGCCCGCTACCGATGCCACCATACTCACCTCCAGCGCCTCTGCCGGCGTGAGCGGGGGGAGGATGCCCGGAAGGCAACTGGCGAGCAGGCTCTTGCCCGCACCCGGCGGCCCGGTCATCAGCAGATTGTGCCCGCCCGCTGCGGCGATTTCGAGCGCGCGCTTGGCAATTTCCTGCCCCTTGACCAGCTTCAGATCGGGGCCGTGATCGGGCTCCTCCACTTCTCCGGGAAGTGGATCGGGCAGGCGGCTGGTGCCCTTGAGGTGGTTGAGCAGGCTGACCAGATCGGGCGCGGCCACCACCGGCACCCCGCTCGCCCAGCGCGCCTCGGCCCCTTGTGCGGCGGGGCAGATCAGGCCCAGCTCCTTCTCGCTGGCATGGAGCGCGGCCAGCAATACGCCGGGCGAGGGCACGATCCGCCCATCCAGCGCCAGCTCTCCTACGGCGACATATTCAGCCAATTGCTCGGCATCGGCCACGCCCATTGCCGCCAGCAGCGCCAGCGCAATCGGCAGATCGTAGTGGCTGCCTTCCTTGGGCAGATCGGCGGGCGAGAGGTTGATGGTGATGCGCTTGGGCGGCAGGGCCAGCCCCATGGCGGCGAGCGCCGATTGCACCCGTTCGCGGCTTTCGCCGACAGCCTTGTCGGGCAGGCCAACGATCGCAAAGCGCGGCATCCCGGCGGCCACCTGGCACTGCACTTCCACGCTGCGCGCATCGAGACCGAGATAGGCGACGGTGGATACCAGTGCGACCACTTAGGTGTTCTCCTCTGGTCCCGGTGATAGCGCGGCTGGGCGGCATGTCGAGCAATGCGAATGGTAAATTGCTCGGAAACCGTGATTCTTCATCATTGGGCAGGGTGGCGGGCGCAGTGATCGCCCAATGCGTTTCGCCGCTTTCCTTGTCTGTGCCCTGTCGCTGGGCCTCACCGCACCCGTTGCGGCGCAGACCTATGTCTATGAAGAAGTGGTCGAGGAGTGGGTCGAGACCGGCGCATCGCGCTTTGTTTCGCCGCAATTGGCGCAGACCGAACAGGCCGCCGTCGCCGCCTATGGCCCGTTCCGCGTGCTGGACGATGGCCGGGCGGCGCTGGTGGGGGTGACCAATGGCCGGTCGCCCGCGCAATTTGCCGCGATGCTGGCGGCCTATCCAGCGATCGACACCATCGAATTCATCGAATGCCCTGGAACGCATGATGACCGGGCCAACCTGCAACTTGGCCGGATGATTCGCGCCCATGGCCTTGCCACTGTGGTGCCCGAGGGCGGATCGGTGCGCTCAGGCGCGGTCGAGCTGTTCCTTGCCGGAACCAATATCCAGATTGCCGACGGGGCCGAGTTTGCCGTCCATGCGTGGATGGATGATCGCGGATTGAGTGCGGACGACTATGCCGCCGATTCGCCCGAACACGCCAAATATCTGGCCTATTACGCCGAGATGGGCATGGAATCGGCAGCTGCGGCGCGCTTCTATGCCATGACCAATTCGGTGCCGTTCGAACAGGCGCGTTGGCTTTCGGGCACGCAAATGCGCGGCTGGATGGGTGTGCCGGAAACTGGAGCCGAAACTGGGCCCGAACCTGTGGCCGAGATTCAGCAGCTGCCGCGCCTCGCCTATCTTGACTTGGGCGCCGCCCTCAACTAACTGCCCGGCCCAATGCGGTCGCCCGTGTCGGCGGCCCTTTTTGTATTTTTGATTCCAAGGGAAACACCCATGAAGCGCACTTTTCAGCCGAGCAACCTGGTGCGTGCTCGCCGCCACGGCTTCTTCGCCCGCAAGGCGACCCCCGGTGGCCGCAAGATTCTGGCCAATCGTCGCCGCCGCGGTCGCAACAAGCTCTGCGCCTGATTTGTTTTTCGAAGGCCCATCCGGGCCTTCGTCCTCGGTGCTATTCCCTCCGGCTTCGCCTGCGGGGCACCTGCGGGCGCGCGTTCGCGCTTGCGGGCTGCTTTAAGCAGCCCGTTTTCATTCCTATATGGCTCCGGTGATTATTTCCGTCCTCACCCGCCGCGCGGATTTCCTCGCCGCGAATCGTGGTTTGCGCAATGCGCGGCCGGGGTTTGTGCTGCTCACGCGGGCCAATCAGGGCCACGGCCTGCGTTTTGGCATTACCGTGACCAAGAAGGTCGGCAATGCGGTGGTCCGCAACCGGATCAAGCGGCGCTTTCGCGAATTGCTGCGCGCAGCTTTGCCGACACAAGGTCTGGCCGATCACGATCACGTGCTGATCGGGCGCGATGGGGCGATCGAGCGCGATTTTGCCCGGATGCAGCTGGAACTCAGCCATGCACTGGCCGCCGCCGCGCAGGGCAAGGGTGACAAGGCCCGGCCACCCAAAAATTTGCCGCGCAAAGGTGCCCGGTGAAGCAGGTGCTGATCTGGATCGCGCGGGGTTGGCAGCTTGGGCCCAGCCGGATCATGCCGCCCACCTGCCGCTATCAACCCAGCTGCAGCCAGTTCGCCATCGATGCCTTGCAAAAACATGGTGCAATCAGGGGTGGATGGCTGGCAGCGAAGCGTCTATTGCGCTGCCACCCTTGGGGGGGACACGGATACGACCCGGTGCCATGATTGGTATCGCGGCAGCAATTTTCTGACAGGAAGCAAATCTTGAATAACCAGCGCAACCTTATCCTGGCCGTCGTGCTGAGCCTTGCCCTGCTGCTCGGCTGGAACGCCATCACCGCGCGGTTTTTCCCGCCAGCTGAGGCTCCGGTGACCAGCGCCGAAGCCGCACCCGCCGCTCCGCTAAGCGAAGCCGAGCTGGTGCGTGATCTCGATACTGCATTGGCCAGTCCGGGCCGGATCGTGATCGATGCGCCGGAAATTGCCGGATCGATCAATCCGGTGGGGGCGCGGGTGGACGATATCCTGCTCAAGA
Organism: Altererythrobacter xiamenensis; assembly: GCA_945906905.1. GTDB lineage: Bacteria > Pseudomonadota > Alphaproteobacteria > Sphingomonadales > Sphingomonadaceae > Alteraurantiacibacter > Alteraurantiacibacter xiamenensis_A. The sequence continues at coordinate 8,777 of CAMDSM010000062.1, forward strand.
CCCACCGTGAGACCGTGCGCCGCACCAGCGGCCCGATTCGCTTCTTTTCACCCCACGGCACCCAAGGCCAGCATTTCGCCCGTTTCGACTGGGTGGGTGAAGGCGTGGACCTGCCCGATGCGCAGACCGTGTGGACACCCAGTGGCACGTCGCTGACGCAAGAAACGCCCGTCACCCTTAGCTGGGACAATGGCCAAGGGCAGATGTTCGGTCTGACATATGCGATCGACGACAAATATATGCTCACCGTCACCCAGACGATGACCAACAATGCCACCGGATCGGTCGCGGTGCGCTCGCGCGGGATCATCAACCGCACCAGCCTGGGTGCTGATCCCAGCACCTTCAACGTCCATTCCGGCCCCATCGCCGCCGTCGACAGCTCGGTAGATTTCGGTTGGGACTATGATGATGTCAGCGAAGAAGTGGGCGGACAGGTCAATCTGGCCGGGCGTCCCGATTGGGTTGGCTTTACCGATATTTACTGGATGTCGGCGCTGATCCCGCAAGATGGGCTCGCCGCACAGGCCAGCTTCAGCGATGCCGGGGGCGACAAATATGCTGCCGTGTTGCTGTATGATACGGTCACCGTGGCGACAGGCCAGATGGTCACCCATACCACCCGGCTGTTTGCCGGGGCGAAAGAAAGCGCGGTGCTGCGCGCTTATGAGGCCGGAGGCGTGCCGCAATTCGGCCTGGCGATAGACTGGGGTTGGTTCCGCTTCATTGCCTGGCCGATGTGGTGGCTGCTGACCCATCTGTTCGGACTGGTGGGCAATTTCGGCCTGGCGATCATCTGCCTGACAATCATCGTGCGCGCGGCCATGTTCCCCATTGCGCAGCGCCAATTCGCCTCGATGGCGGCCATGCGGGCCGTTCAGCCCAAGATGAAGGCGCTGCAGGAACGCTTCAAGGGCGATAAGCAGCAGCTTCAGCAGGCCATGGGCAAGCTGTATAAGGACGAAAAGATCAACCCGCTGGCCGGCTGCCTGCCGATCTTCCTGCAGATCCCGATCTTCTTCGCGCTGTATAAATCGTTGCTGCTGTCGATCGAGATGCGCCATCAGCCGTTCATCTGGTGGATCAAGGACCTGTCGGCACCCGATCCGCTGAAAATCCTCAACTTGTTCGGCATGTTGCCGTTCGATCCACCCAGCTTCCTGGGGATCGGGATCATGGCGGTGATTCTGGGCGTGACCATGTGGTTGCAGTTCAAATTGAACCCGGCAGCGATGGATCCGATGCAGCAGCAGATATTCATGATCATGCCGTGGATGATGATGTTCGTGATGGCGCCGTTTGCCGCCGGATTGCTGCTCTACTGGATCACCTCGAACATCCTGACGCTGGGGCAGCAGAAATATCTCTATTCCCGCCATCCGCAATTGCAGCTGCAGGCGGAAAAAGAGACTGCGTTAAAGGGCAAGGCCGGTGGATGAGGATGACCAGAGCGCGCTGATCGCTGAGGCGCGGCGGCTGTTTTCGGGGCGGGTGGAGTTTCTGCTCTCGGCCCCGCAGCTGCAATTCCTGCCCGATGCTGACGTGCCCGAAGTGGCCTTCTGTGGCCGCTCGAACGTGGGCAAAAGCTCGCTGCTCAACGCGCTGACAGGCCGCAAGTCGATCGCCCGTGCCTCGGTGACGCCGGGGCGCACGCAGGAGCTCAATTTCTTCGACGTGGGCGAGCCGACACAGTTCCGGCTGGTCGACATGCCCGGCTATGGCTTTGCCAAGGCACCGATCAAGGTGGCCGAGAAATGGCGCACGCTGGTGCGCACCTTCCTGCGCGGTCGGGTGACGCTGAAGCGCAATCTGGTGCTGATCGACAGCCGCCATGGCATCAAGGACAGCGATCTGGCGATGATGAAGATGCTCGACGAGGCGGCGGTGGGTTACCGGCTGGTGCTGACCAAGGCCGACAAGATCAAGGCCAGCGAGCTGGCGGAGACCTTGGAGAAAGTGGCGATCGAGGCGCGCAAACATTCTGCCGCGCATCCGCAGATTCACGTCACCTCGGCCGAAAAAGGCATGGGCATTGATGAGCTGCGCGGGGCGGTGCTGGCAGATGTGCGCAGCTGATCATTGATGAAAAGCCGGGTATTTATTAGGCCCGCCACAAATAAAAAGGGCACCCCGAAAGGCGCCCTTTTAAAACCCTGTGTATGTTGGAGGCTTAGGACTTTCCGCCCAGGAGCCAATCCCAGAAACCACGACCCATAACCCGTCTCCTTCATTAGACGAGTTAGTTTTGCGTTAACCAGGCTTGTTTGTAAAGTCTAAACCATGTTTTTTCGTCGGTCCTGCGGGTCAAGTTTCTGGAATAGAAGGATTTCTTCAAAAGAGATTGGCCTGGAAATAGCGAATCCCTGGGCCACGAGGCACCCCGAATCGCGCAGAATCGTTAATGTCGCCTCATCTTCCACCCCTTCGGCCACCACTATGATTCGCAAGTCTTTTCCCAGTCGAAGCACGCTGCGCACGATGGCGGCAGACTTGGGATCATCCTTGATTGCCGAGGTGAACAGGCGGTCGATCTTGATCTCGGTAAAAGGCAGGCGCTGCAAGGCTTCGAGGCTGGCCGCGCCGACGCCGAAATCGTCCATCGAGATTTTCGGGCCGAGCGCGCTCAGCTCGCTCAGCACTTCGGCGGCGCGATCATGGTTGGATATGCGATAGGTCTCGGTGATCTCCAGCGTCAGCAGATGCGGGTCAAATCCGGTGTCCTGCAACACCTCGGTCACCATCCGCACGATATCGCGTTCATGCACCAGGGTGGCAGAGATATTGACGGCCACCGCCAGCGGCAGGCCTTGTGCGGCAAAGCCATTGCCGGCGTTGCAGGCCTGGGTCAGCACGTGCCGGGTCAGATGGCTCATCCGCCCGGTGTTTTCGCATTGGCGGATGAAGTGATCGGGCGGGATCAGGCCGCGCACCGGATCGCGCCAGCGCACCAGCGCTTCCACGCCGACAATTTCGCCAGTCTGCACCAACACCTTGGGCTGATAGATGGTATAGATCTCGCCATTGGCCAGCGCGTTGTCGATCCGCGCCTGGATCGAGATGTTCCAGATCAGATCCTCGTCGCTCGCCAGTTCGGCAATTGCGATCGGTTCATAGGTTTCGGTGGTGCCTTCGGCAGCATCGATGGCTGCCGCCAGACGCCGGGTGACGTTGGGGCTGGGGGTGATGTCGACGCCAAAGGTGATCCCGACATCGACCTGGTTGTCTCCCACCAGCAGAGGCGAGGAGAACAGCGCGCGCAGGCCGGCAAGGTGCTCCCGGATCAGCGCGGGCTCCTTTTCAGGAAAGGTCCAGGCGATCGAATGCCCGCTGCCCATATAGATGACCGCGTCCTTCTTGGCCGCTTTCAGGCGGTTGACGATACGCAGCACATATTCGGCGTGCAGTTCTGCGGGCAGGGTCTTGCGCACTTCCTCGAAGCGATGGATCCGCGCTACGATAATCGCCGGAATGGTCTCAGCCACCTGCTTGTCGGCTTCCAGCGCAGCAAAGGTGGGCAGGCCAGTATCGGAATCGACCATGCGATAATTGCCGCGCCATTTGGCGCGGGCCCGGAAGATCGCATAGATCGCCAGCAGCGCCAAAGCACCCAGGACACTCAACATGATGCCCATCTTGGCCGATGTATAGAGCGCCACAGGCAGGCTGCCCACCAGCAGGCCATAGCCGCTATAACGCAGCGCCCCGTTGCCGACCTGGCCAACGAGGCACACGAAGGCCAACATCACCAACGCCACCATTTCGCTATAGATCAGCTGGTTATAGCCTGCCTTCAGCGTTTCTGCGGCATAGATATCCACCATCGAGGCGGGCACATCGATACGACCGGGAATATTGGGTGCATTGGTATCGGCGCGGTTGAAACTGCCGATTACCACCACCTTGCCGACAAGATCGTCCGGTAGTTCCGACAGTGAGCCCAGCGGACCTGCTGAAGTGGCGAGATCACGGAACTGGTAAGTGGGGATGGTGGCCATGTCGAAGCCGTAATTAATCGGGAACAGACCGTTGCCGCGATCGATCCCTGCTATGGATGCGGGCAGGGTAGGCAACTGGATTTCACCAGAATTGACCGTGTAGCGCATGTCCCAAGTGTAGCCGAGATAGTTCTGCCAGCGATGGCTGGCCACTAGCGGAATACCGGACCCAACCCGCTCGGCAGTTCTTGCCAACTGCTCTTCGCCATTGATTCCGCGGGCGAAGTTCTGGACGATGAAGGCATCGCCATCGAATGTGCGCAGCGCCTGGTTCAGCCGTGAATCGGCAGCCAGAGTCGAGGGCGCATCGAACGCCATATCGAGATAGACGCGGTCCACCCCTCCTTCGCGCAGCCTGTCGAGCGTATCGGCAAGTCTTTCACGGTTCTCGGGGTGCAGCGGATCGGTCAGATCCTCGCCCGAGCCGACATAGACGATATCGCCCGATGCCTGGAAATCGGCCATCCGTGCCTGCAGCGCCCAGCTCAACTGATCGAGGGGTGAGAGCGTGGTCGAAAGCGCCAGCACAAGCGCAATCAACCCTGCCCAGGCGGCATGGCGAATGCGCTCGGTAGCGCCGTTAAGTTCCCTGCTTTTCGCCATGGAACAGACCTGCATTCACCTTTTCAGCGGCCACAATGGGGGCCATGCACCTTCCTTCTAGGCATGCGATGGTAAACAAACCCCTGCCAAACCCGTTTTCGTTGCGGGTATCTTAAGGCTGTTCCGACACAGCACCGGCCCGCGTTCAGGCT
>CAMDSM010000063.1 GCA_945906905.1 Altererythrobacter xiamenensis
GGGCTGGATCGCCACGCCTTCCTTGGCCTCGACCGCTTGGTGCAAGCCGTTAGACCAGCGGCGGCCGTCCATCATCCGCCCGGTAAATTCGTCGATGATGATGACTTTGTCATCCTTGACGATGTAATCAGTGTCCTTCTTGAACATGATCACCGCGCGCATCGCCTGATCGAGATGATGGACCACCAGCGTGTTGACGATGTCATACAGGTTATCGCCCGTCAGCAGCCCGGCGTTAAACAGCCGCTGCTCGATCTCCTCAACACCATCTTCGGTCAGCTGAACGCTGCGGGCCTTTTCGTCCTTCTCGTAATATTCTTCCTCCAGCCCCTTCACCACGGCGTCGATGGCGACATACAGGTTGGACTTGTCCTCTGTCGGGCCGGAGATGATCAGCGGAGTGCGGGCTTCGTCGATCAGGATCGAATCCACCTCGTCAACAATCGCGTAGTTGAAGGGCCGCTGGACCATCTTGGCGCGGGTGTCCTTCATGTTATCGCGCAGATAATCGAAGCCCAGCTCGTTGTTGGTCGAATAGGTGATATCGGCGGCATAGGCATCGCGCCGCGCATGTTCGGGCAGATTGGGCACGATCACGCCCACGCTCAGACCCAAAAAGCTGTGCAACTGGCCCATCCATTCGGCGTCGCGGCGGGCAAGGTAATCGTTCACCGTGACAACGTGGACGCCCTTGCCCTCAATCGCGTTGAGATAGGTTGCCAGCGTCGCCACCAGCGTCTTGCCCTCGCCGGTTTTCATCTCGGAGATTTCCCCGCGATGGAGCACGATCCCGCCCACCAGCTGGACATCGAAATGGCGCATGCCCAGCACGCGCTTGGACGCCTCGCGCACGGTGGCGAAGGCTTCGGGCAGCAGATCATCCAGCGTTGCGCCCTCGGCCAGCTTGATCCGGAACTTGGCGGTTTGCGCCTTCAGCTCATCGTCGGAGAAATCCGCCAGCTGCACTTCCAGCGCGTTGATCCGGGCGACAATCTTGTCGAGTGATTTGACGTAACGGTCGTTCGACGAGCCGAACATTCTCTTGGCGATCATCTTCCACATGGGGGCGATCCTGTCGTAAATATGTGTGTGCGGCCACGGCGATAACGCGCGAAGGGCCTGGGAATTGGCTTGTGGGGTAAAGGGACGGCGCGCCTATTCGTGCGCGCGGTCAACCTTCAGGATCACTGTGGGGGTGATGGTTAGCTGCACTGTGTGCAAGGCTGTTTCGGCCTGCGGAGCGGGAATCCGGCGCAAGGCCTGCGCTTCTTCCTGCACCACGGCAGCGACTTGCTGCTGGCCCGCCGCAACTTCCTGTGCAGCGGCCACCGTCTGCACACGCGCATCCAACGCATAGGCCGGGGCCACAGCGGTGGTCAGGCCGGTAAAAACGGCCAGAAGGGTGAGCAATTGGCGAAGCATCGTGGCCCCAGATAGCGATTGTATCGCGGGTGTCTACTTTGTGCGCGTTACTTTGTGCTGAACGATGGGTGATTGTGGCGGGCGCGGCTTGGTATTATGCGCAGCCGCCATGGACATCTCCCGCTCCCCCCTCGCCGTGCCCTTCCCCGCCATGCCGCCGATTGACGGCGTGACGCTGCATGTCGCCCGCGCGCACTACAAGAACTGGGATCGCTGCGATCTGACTTATGTCGAGCTGGCCCCCGGAACCGTGGTGGCGGGGGTGTTTACGCGCAATGTTTGCTGTTCCACCGAGGTTGAGCTTGGGCGGGAGAGCGTGACTGGCGGGAGCGCGCGGGCGCTGGTGGTCAACGCGGGCAATTCCAACGCCTTTACCGGATATCGCGGGCGTGAAGCGGTGGAGCGGATTATGGGGCAGGTTTCGGCTTATCTGGGCTGCAACCCTAGCGAAGTGCTGGTATCCTCCACCGGGGTGATCGGCGTGCCCTTGCCGCTCGACAAGGCCGAGGCGGGGGTGGCGGCGGCGCTTGGTTCTGCGGAGTGTTCGTGGGAAGAAGCGGCACTAACCATCTGCACTACAGACACATTTTCAAAGGGCGTGACAGTTTCCGCGATGCTCGGTGCCACCCGCGTAACGCTCAACGGGATCATCAAAGGCAGCGGCATGATCGCGCCCGATATGGCGACGATGCTCGGCTATATCTTCACTGATGCGGCGGTGGAGGCGGAGTTTTTGCAGGCCTGCCTGTCGGGCGCCAACCAGCGCAGTTTCAGCTGCATCACCGTCGATAGCGACACCTCGACCAGCGACACAGTGCTCGCCTTCGCCACCGGAAAAGCGGGCAATGCCCCAATCGCCAGCTTCGAGGATCCGGGCGCCGATGCTTTCATGGCGGCGATCGAAGATATCTGCCGCCAGCTCGCCCATCTGGTGGTGCGCGATGGTGAGGGGGCGAGCAAGTTCATCGCCGTCAGTGTGTCGGGCGCGGTGAGTGATGACAGCGCGCGGATTGTCGGCCTGGCCATCGCCAACTCGCCGCTGGTAAAAACCGCGATTGCCGGTGGCGATGCGAATTGGGGCCGCGTCGTTATGGCTGTCGGCAAGGCCGGACAACCCGCCGACCGTGACCGCCTGTCGATCGCTTTTGGCGGTGTGTGGGCCGCGCGCGAGGGGCTGCCGCTGGATGACTATGACGAGGCACCCGTGGCGCAGCACCTCAAGGGCAGCGACATCGACATCGACGTGGACCTCGGCCTCGGCATGGGCCGCGCCACGGTGTGGACCTGCGATCTGACCCACGGCTATATCGCCATCAATGCGGATTATCGCAGTTGAGCGCACTCGACCGCGAGATGCTGGCGCTGTTGCGCAGCGTTTCGCAAGCCGCGATCCTGCCGCGCTATCGCAACCTGCGAGCGGGCGAGGTGGAGGATAAAGGCGGCGATGATCCCGTCACCGTGGCTGACCGAGAGGCTGAGGCGCTGCTGGCCGAAGGTCTGGCGCGGTTTGATCCGTCGCTGGCGGTGGTCGGCGAGGAGGAGGCGCATGGTGACAAGGCGGTGCTGGAGCGACTGTCCGCCCCCTGCTGGATCATCGACCCGTTGGATGGCACACGCAATTTCGCCACCGGAAAACCACCCTTCGGCATATTGATCGCGCGGGCCGAGGGCGGCGTGGCGCAATCGGGGTGGATCTATGATTGCCTCACCGAACGCTTCTGCATGGCGCATATCGGGCGAGGCGCATTCGTCGATGGCCAGCGCATCATCGCGCGGCCGACTGGCGAAACCCGGCCCGTCGCGGCGATCTCGCTGTTGTTCATGGACATGGCCAAGCGCGCCGCCGTGATGGACCAGATCGCCCCGCATTACCGGCTGGTCGACGTGCCCTATTGCGCCGCCGAACAATATCCGCGCCTGGGGCTTGGCGCCAACGATGTCTCGCTGTTCGAGCGGACCTTGGCCTGGGACCATGCGGCGGGCGCGCTGTGGCTGAATGAAGCTGGCGGCAAAGCCGCGCGGCCCGACGGTTCACCCTACCGCGTCGATGGGGACATCCTCGGCGGCCTGATCGGTGCCGCCAGTCCCGCGCTGTGGGAGGACATGGCGACGCGGATTGGTGCGCTCAAAGGCTAAAGCACACTCTCGATCCAGCCCTTGAGCTGGCCCTTGGGCGCAGCACCCAGTTTTTGCGCCACGGCCTTGCCATCCTTGAACAATACCAGCAGCGGGATTGACTGCACGCCGATTTTGCCGGGGACTTCGGTGTTTTCCATGATGTCCATTTTCACAATGGTCAGCTGCCCAGCCAATTCCTCGGAAATCTCCTCCAGAGCAGGCGCGATCATTTTGCAGGGGCCGCACCAATCGGCCCAGAAATCGACCAGCACGGGGGTGGCGGAATCGAGCACGTCGGCCTGAAAGCTGGCGTCGGTGACATGTTTGGTGGCCATCGGGAAAACTCCTGTTTCGTCTTGAAGGCTAATCTAGGCCTTGTGGCCCAATCGACAATGGCTGCGCGCCAAAGGTTTACTCCACCGGGGCCAAGCGTGGTTTGTGCAGCGCAAGAATATCCGCCGGAATCGCGATCAGCAGCGGGGTCTGAGTGTAGAGCAGCACCGCCTCCACCGTCCGCCCGGGAAAGATCACTTCCAGCGCGGCGGCATAGGCGCCCATCTGGCGCAGCGTGGATGGTGGAACTTGCTCCAGCGAGGCAGGCGGACGGCGGGCGGTCTTGAAATCGGCCACCAGCACGCGGCCATCCTCCACCAGCAGCCGATCCGCCGTGCCTGCGATCACCTGCCCGTCGACCGTGGCAGCCAAGGGCACTTCGGCCATGGCGGAGGGACCAAACAGATCGGCCCATTGCGGCGCGGCGATCACGGAGATGGCGCGGGCGAGCATGTCGGCACGCTCCACATCGGTAAACTCACCTGCCATCCGGGCCAGCCATGCAGCGCCTTTCAGCGCCCGCTGATCCGCCGCCAGATCGGGCAGACGCTCTATCAGGCTGTGCATCAGCACCCCGCGACGGGCAGCTTTGGCCAGCACATCGGGCGGCAGCGGCGGATCGGCCCCTTGTTCCTCACCTGCCGAGGACGGCGCGAGCGGACGCGGTGGGCGTGGTTCGGGGCCAATCGGCGTCAAGGCCCATTGCGGCAGTTCGACCCGCGCGCCGGTTTGTCCGCCAACGCCTCCGGTAATCGCGGCGGCGCGAGAACCCGTTTCGCTGCTCGCGCCCCAGATATCGTCGACCAGCGGCGATCCGGGAAACAACGGAGCCAGTCGGGCATACCAGCTGTCCACATTGGGAACCTGTTCCCGCTTGCCCAAGGCCCCGCCGATAAACAACGCCTCTTCCGCCCGCGTCATCGCGACATAGAGCAAGCGCCAGTGCTCGGCCATTTCCTCGGCCTTGGCCCGTTCCTCGGCCGCCAGCACAGTGGCGGGCTTTTCATCATTGCGTATGGACGGCAGCGGAATTGCGCGCAGGCCGCCACCGGGCACCTGCTCCTCCAGCACCAGATCGCGCACCGGTGAGCGATGCGGATCGCCGGTGGCATCGGCCAGGATGACAATCGGCGCTTGCAGGCCCTTGGCGCCGTGGACCGTCATCACCCGGACCATTGACCCGCCCTCGCCCGGCTCACGCTTCAGCTCACCCTCGCCAGCATCGAACCAGCGGATGAAGCCTTGCAGGCTGGGCACATGCGCCGCGCAATAGGCGAAGGCGGCGTTGAGCAATTCGTCGATCGGATCGTTGGCCTCGCTCCCCAGCCGCGCGGTCAGCTTGGCGCGGGCCTGCCACGGGCCGATCAGCATCCAGTGGAGCAGCGCTTGCGGAGGGTCAAAATCGGCCAGCGCCAGCAGATCGCGCAGCTGCCCGGTGGCCTGTAGAACTTGGTGGTCGCCCGAGCGCAGCAGATGATCCCACAGGGTGATCCCCCCCTTGCGGTACCCATGATCGAGCAGATCCTGCTGGCTCCAGCCGAAGATTGGCGAAACCAGCAGCGCGGCCAGGCTCAGGCTGTCACCCGGCTGGTTGGCAAAGCGCAAGGCCGCCAGCAAATCCTTTACCGCCAAAGGCGCGCCCAGCCGCAGCCGGTCAACCCCCGCCACCGGGACACCGGCAGCGTGGAGTCGGGCGACGATCAGCCCGGCCAGTTCCTTGCGCTTGCGCACCAGCACCATCACATCGCCCGGCCCGGCATTGCGCGCCTGCCCCTTCACCAGCGGGAATCCGTCATCCATCCATCGGCGCACCTGCTGCGCGATCTTGTCGGCCATCCGCCGTTCGGGGGCCGAGAGCCAGGTTTCAGTGCCGCTGCCCTCGTCCTCGTCAGCCGATGCCTCACCTGCCTCCTCGTCATCGTCGGCGCGCGCGCTGACGGGTTGCCACAGGCAGACGAGGCCGGGGCGTTTGGCAACGGCGACATGCGGTTCGGCCTGCTCGCTCAGGCCCAACTCACCCGGACCGATCACGGCAATCGCAGAATCGACAAAGTCAAGCACCTGTTGCGCGCTGCGATACGATTGGCCGAGCGACAGTTCGAGCAGTTCGCGCAAGTCAAAATTGGAACGCGCGCTGGCGGCATTCTGCGCCATCTGCGCCAGCTGATCGCGATAACGATCCTTGGCCTTGGCGAAGTTCTCCGGACTGGTGCCCTGAAAGCGGAAGATCGCCTGCTTGTAATCACCGACCACGAACAGCGTCCGCAACCGGTCATCACGCTGGCCTTGCCCGGTGAAGAAATCATCGGTCAGGGCATCGACGATCGACCATTGCGCCGCGTTGGTATCTTGCGCCTCATCGATCAGCACGTGATCAATTTGGCGATCCAGCTTGAAACGAATCCAGTCGCCCAGCCCCGGAGCGGCCAGCAACCCAGCCGCACGGCGGATCAGATCGTCAAAATCAATCAATCCTTCGCGCCGCTTGGCCTCGTCCCACGCCAGGGCATAGCGGCGGCCAAGTTCCAGCGCCGGAGCTAGGCGGTCGGCCAGATCGAACTTGGCCTTGGCCGCAAGAATCGCGTTGAGGCCGGTCAACAGGTCTTCGCCCACCGAGGGAATATCGGGGGCGAGCTTGGTGATGTTCTTCTGCCATTTCAGCGCGCCTTCCTTGTTGAACAAGGCGTCACGCAAGGCGGCAATCTGTTCCAACCGCTGATCGGAACCAAGCCCCAGCCAAGCGCTTATCGCCAGCGGGAAGGCCTGCGAACTCGGCGTACCCCAGCTGTGATAGGCATCCGCAACCTGCCGCAGGGCTGACAGATCGAACGTGTCATCGCTGCACCATCCGGCCACATGCTCGCGCGTCTCGCCCTCGGCAATCTCCAGTAGCCGCTCGACCCGCGGGCGCATTGGCGGTTGCCAGCTACCGGGACCGAACCAGACTTCGCGCATCTGAGCACAACGCATCAGCCACTTCTGCGTGCCATCTGGGGCCATCCGCAGCGACAGTGCTTCGATCGCGCCCAAGGCCTCGGCATTGCCCTGATCGCTCCACTCGACGAGCAGATCAGACAGCACCTGATGCGCCAGCAGGTCGCGGTCGCGGTCCTCCATCGGGCGGGTGCCGGGCTCGATCCCGGCCTCGCTGGGAAAAGCGGCCAGCAGCCATTGGGCAAAAGCGTGGATCGTATCAATCCTGAGGCCGCCGCCGGGACAATCGAGCACACTGGCAAACAAGGTGCGGGCCCGGGCCACCGTGGCAGCGTCATTGTCGCCCCCGATCTTGAGCAGGTCGCCCGCCAGATCGGCATCGCTCATGCGCACCCAGGTCGCCAGCACCTCGTTGACGCGGGTGGCCATTTCGGCGGCCCCGGCCTTGGTGAAGGTGAGGCACAGGATCTGCTCGGGCCGCACCTCAGGGCGCAGCAACAGCCGCAGCACCCGGGCCGAGAGCACCTGCGTCTTGCCCGTGCCAGCCGAGGCCGAGAGCCACACCGTATCGCGCGGATCGACCGCCAGCAATTGCTCGGTGGAGAGCGGGAAAACCTTACTGTTGGTGGCTGGCCCGCTCATGCCCCGTCGTCCCGATGTGCTGGCTCGCGCCCGATCCACTCGTCCAGCCGCATCAGCTGATCGTAGCTGGCATAGACCGTGGCGTCCGGGTTGAGCCTTGCGGTAAAACCTTCATCGCCCAAAATCCACTTGTCGAGCGCTTCATCGAGAAAGCGGCGGGCTTCGGAAAGGAACTGGTCGGGTTCGACGCCGCCGGTGGCCTTGCCGATCTTGAGTGGCGTGGTCATGTAGCCGAAGTCTGATCCCTTCTTGCCAAGCGACCAGTATTCAAACGCGGTTGGGTGCCCTTGAGTGCCTTTGAAGGCGCCTTGCTCCGCCATCAGCCCAAGTGTGCCCAACTGCATGGCAAAGCCTTCAATTACTTGGCGTTTTGATGGCGGCGCGCCGGTTTTATAGTCGACAATGGCCAAAGTGCCATCACCCAGCCGATCAATCCGATCTGCCTTGCCGGTGATCGTCACCCCGCGATAAACCAGCTCGCCGGCCACTTCCCATTTCACCGGAACGCGGCCCGGATCACCCTCAACAGTCGCCTGCACCCATTCCAGCGCCTTCAACAGCCGTGGCCGCCACAGCGCCCGAATCAGCGGGTGGGCACCCATCTGCGCCAAGTGCTGCTCGGCCAGCTGTTCCAGCGTGCCGTTGCCATCGTGCCAATGCTCAAGGATCTTGTGCGCCAGCGTGCCCTGCCATGCGGCGGTCGGCGTCGCGTCGAGCAGGTCTAGCTCGCTCAGCCGGAGCACCTTCTGGGCATAGAACTGGTAGGGATCGCTGCGCAGCCGATCGAGCGTGGTAACGCTGAACCTGCCGCGCCGCCGTTGCTCTGCCGAAGGGTGCGGCGACGGGCGCGGATGCTTTGCAGCCTGTTCGCCGACATCCATCGCGCGGGCCAGCACCACGGTTGCGGTATCGCGATAGTCGTCCAGCAGATCGCCCAGCAGCGCGCACATTCGCAGCCAGAAGCGCGAGGCGATCACTGGCCCTGCGGCATCGCGCCGCGCCCTGCTCAGCACCACTTGCGGAGCGCCCAGAGCGCCGGCCAGATCGTGCGCCGAAAGGCCGATGCGGAAATCCGCCCCCGGCACACCCAGCGCGCGCAGGATCGCCGGGGCGAGCACCGGATCGCTTGCCGGAACGGCCGGCCATGTGCCCTCGTTCAACCCGGCACAGATCACCAGATCGGCCCGCGTCATACGGCTTTCGAGCAGGCCATAGATCGCCACCCGGGCATGCGCACCATAAGCCGGGCGCACCGTTTCGCGGTCCATCGCATCGCGCAATACCTGCAGCAGATGATCGCGCGCCACGCTGGTTTCGGCCTCGCGGGCGTGCTGGCGCAGCACCTCAACAAAGCGGGCTAGCGTGCGCCCATCCTCGCGCTCCCACAGGCCCAGCCCACACAGCGCCTCGCCCGCCGTGGCCACCAGATCGAGCGCCTCGGCCAGCCCCAGCCGCTCCTCCGTCTCCAGCAACGGTTCGAGAATTGCGACAACTCCATCCCACCACTCGCCCTGCCCCGCCTCGGTCGCCGCCATGCCGATCGTCGCCAGTCCGGGCGCAGGACGCGGGCCGCGCAGCTGCAGATCAAGCGCCCGCACCGCATCCAGCCAGAGCCCGCGCGCCTCACCGCGCTGCACCAGCGGATGGCCGAGCAGGGCCAGCAAAGGCACCGGCGCGGCGCGCTGCACCAGCACATCGGCCAGCAACAGCAGCACCCGGCCCGCAGCGGTCTGCGTCAGCGGGCGGCCCGCAGTGTCATCCGCGGCGATGTTCCAGCGCCTGAGATGCTGGACCACGCGGGCACCCAACCCCCGGTCGGGCGTGATCAGCGCCACCCGCTGGGCAGGTTCCTCCAGCGCTTGCCGGATCAGCAGGGCAACCGCCTGCGCTTCTTCTTCGGGATGCGCGGCTTCGAGCAGCCGAACCCCGGACAGCCGCCGCTTGTCACCCGGCAAAGTGCCCCACACCTTGCTCGCTTGCGGTGGCAGGAACAGGCTGGAAATGGCGTGGCTGCGCGCGGGCGGCCCTTTGCCCAGACCAGCGCGGTGCCAAGGCTGAACCTCGCCGCGCGCCACCCCCATGCGATTGAGCAGCAGCTTGAGGTGATACTGCGGATGGGTCAGCGCATCATCGCGGGCAAACGGCCCATCCTCGCCCGGCGCGCCCGCCTGGCCCAGTTCATCCCACACCGCTTGCTCCATCGACAGATCGAGATCGGGCAGCACCACCGCACCATTGGGCGACATGGCAATGATGCGCAGCAGCTCGGCCAATGCGGGCGAGGCGCTGGTGACGCCTGCGGCCACAATCGGCGTGGGCGGCGGATTTTGACGCAACCGCTTGGCCACCTCCCGGAACAGCAAATTGCGCCGGGTGGCGGCATCGACCTGCCCCACGGCCTGCAGTTCGGCCAGCCAGCGATCCTGCACCGCTGCGAACAGTTTCAGACCGTCGAGCCAGTGCTCCGAAAGGTCCGGCAGCAGATCGAGCACCTGCGCCTCCACCAGTTGTTCGGGCCGGATATCCTCCACCAGCAGACGGTCCATCACCTGCGCCGTCTGGAAGGCGAGCCGCAGCAACGCGCTGTCTCCGGGAGCCTGTTGGCCCAGGTTCTCGCGGATCAGTTCGGCCAGCCGCAGCCAGCGCCAGGTGGGATCGGCAGCGGGCGGGACATCAAGCGCGGCACCGAGGCTGTCAATCAGCGGCCCGAGCGTCTCATCCAGATCAAGATCGCCCACCACCGCCATGCGTGGCATCAGCAGGCCTTGCTGCCCGGCGGCGCCATAGTGGCGGATGAAGGCTTCCTGCATCGTGCGCACCGCGCGGGTGCTGGGCAGGATCAGCGTCAGCCGGGCAAGGCCGAAAGCGCCATCGGAATAACGCGGCACCAGCCCCGCCACCAGCGCATCGGCAAAGCCGCGATGGGCGGCGATGGAGTAAATTTCAGGCGTAGCTGCGCTAGACGCCATCAATCAGCGCCTCTTCGGTCGGACGGATTGATCCCGGCGTGCCCACTTCAAACCAGCGCCCGGTAAAGGCGATGCCATACAGCCGCCCTTCCTCGATCGCCCGGTCCCACAACACATTGGTCGAAAACGGACCCGCAGGCGCATCGCGCAGCAGGCGTTTTGACGCCAGCTGGATGCCGGTGAAAATATACGGCGCGACATAGCCCGAGGTGCGGCGACGCAGCAGTCCGCGCGAATCCATGTGGAAATCACCCTTGGCGGTAAAATTGCGCGCGCCTTTGTGCGGCACCAGCAGCAGCAGCGCATCCATGATCGCCGGATCCCACCGCGCGCTGAGATCGGCGAAGGCGTTCTTCGGCCCGTCGAGCCACAGATTATCGCTGTTGAGGCAGAAGAACGGATCGGGCAGCAGGTGTTGCGCCTTGACCAGTCCGCCGCCGGTTTCGAGCAATTGTTCGCGCTCGTCCGAAATGGTCACGGCGGGCAGCTTGCGCGCCGCCAGATGGGTTTCGAGCAATTCGGGGAAATAGTGCACATTGACCACCGCACGCACCACGCCCGCCTCGGCCAGCCGGTCCAGCGCATGGTCGATCAACGGCTTGCCTGCCACCCGCACCATCGGCTTGGGCTGACTGGCGGTGAGCGGCCGCATCCGTTTGCCGAGGCCGGCGGCCATGACCATGGCACTATCGGAGGCCAGCTTTGTCATCCCAGCCCCTGCCCTTTGCGAGCGCGCCACTCAGCTGGCACATTGGCATCGAACCACTCGGCCACCGGGGCCAGCGCCGGATGCGCCAGATCGCGCTCCATCGCTTCCCACACGCGCGGGATCAAGCTGAGGTAGCGCGGCTTGCCATCGCGCTGCCAAAGCCTTGTGAAAATGCCCACGATCTTCGCGTTGCGTTGAGCGCCCAGCAGGGCATAATCGGCCATGAAGTCCCCATCCACGCCAGCGCGCGCAATGTAATGATCGAGCATCAACTGCTCCAGCGCAGGCGAAACATCGCGCCGCGCATCCTGCAGCAGGCTCACCAGATCATAGGCCGGATGGCCCACCAGCGCGTCCTGAAAATCGATCAGCCCTTGCGCGCCTTGCGGCAGCAGCATGATGTTTTCGGCGTGGTAATCGCGCAGTACCGTAACGCCGGGTTGCTGGCGTGCGATCAATGGGGCCAATACCTTCGTCCAAGCGGCATCATGGCCCGCTTCGTCGACCACAATCCCCGCCGCCGGACAGAACCATTGGGTGAACAATCGCACTTCGCGCAGATAGGTCGGCAGGTCATAAGGCGCGAAGGGGCCGGGCGGGCACTTGTGCAGTTCCACCAGCGCATCAATGGCCGCGCGATAGGTCGCATCCTCTGCCGCCGGATTATCATCCAGCCAGTCACGCATCCGATCAAGCCCGAAGTCCTCGATCAGCACCAGCCCGTTTGGCGCATCCTCGGCGTGGATCAGCGGCGCGCGGTGACCGTGTTCGATCAGCCATTTGCCGACATGCAGGAAGGGGCCGGGATCCTCATGCGGCGGCGGGGCATGCATCAGCAACGCGCCCTGATCGCCATTGCGAAGGCGGAAATAGCGGCGGAAGCTGGCATCACCCGGCAGCGGCTCGATCACCGCCCCGCCCCAGCCTGCGGTCTCCAGAAAGGAATCAACGCCCTCGGGCAGATCAGAGCTCATGGCATTCGCCCTAGCCAATCTGTGCCCCCTTCGACAATCGCCTTGCGGCCAAGGTCGTGGATTTCGAGGTTGATCGAAAGACAAGCCGCCTCATGTGCAAAGCCGCCCGCGTGATCGGGCCATTCGGCCAGCAAGGCGGCCCCTTTACGGTAATCGTCCAGACCCAGTTCCTCGGCCTCGCGCACAGACTTCAGGCGGTAGAAATCGGCGTGGACCACGGGCAGGCGCACCAGCGGCGGATCGTAGGTTTCAACGATGGTGAAAGTGGGCGATGGCACCTCGCCCTTATAGCCCAGCGAGGCCAGCACCGCGCGCGCCAGCGTGGTCTTGCCCGCCCCCAACTGGCCCGCCAAAGCCACCACATCGCCGCTGCGCAGCTGGTCGGCAATGCGCGCACCAAAGGCCTGCATGGCGGCAAGATCGGGCAGTGGCACGATCACGGCAGGATGATCGTGACCGTGGTGCCCGCACCTTTTTCGGATTGGATATCCAGCCGCCCGCCATGCGCTTCGATCAATTGCCGGGCCAGCGGCAGGCCCAGCCCGCGCTTTTCCTTGCCGCTGCCATCCCCCGCCAAGCCATAGCCATCGAGCGCGCGGGCAAGCTCACCCGGACGCATTCCGGGGCCATTGTCACTCACCACGATCCGCACGCCCTTCTTGCGCCGCGCCAGCATCACCAGAATGCGCCCATCCCTGGCCGGAGTTGCGGCGATGGCGTTGTCGATGATATTGCCGATGGCCCGGCCCAGCTGGCGTTTGTCGGCCAGCACCGATCCGGCCCCACGATCCCCGCGCAGGTCGAACGCGATATCCTTGGCTTCAATCGCCTCCTCACGCTGGCGCACCACATTGGTGACGAACGACAACAGGTCGACCTCCTCGGTGGCGATGGGCAGCAGCCCGGCCTCGCTCTGCGTCAGGTCGAGCACGCTTTCAATCTGTGCTGTCAGCCGTTCGACCGAGGAAATGATCGCGCCGACATAGTCCTTGCCCTGATCGCTCAACTCGCCCGCCACACCCGATTGCAACAGCTCGGCAAAGCCGCCGATCGAGGTCAGCGGGGTGCGGAATTCATAGCTCATATTGGCCAGGAAGCGCGTCTTGACTGCGTCGGCTTCCACCAGCGCGGTGTTGCGTTCGCGTAAGGCGGCCTCAGCTTTCGTGGAATCGGTTACGTCGAGCACGGTCAGCAGGCCATTGCCATCGGGCAGCGGCACACCGGCAAATTCCAGCGTACGTCCATCCGATAGCAGCACCCGTCCGCCGCGCTGCTTGCGATCGAGCGTGGCCGCGCGCACCACATCGCCTATCGCGCTGCGCTGGCCGGGGCGGGCCA
>CAMDSM010000064.1 GCA_945906905.1 Altererythrobacter xiamenensis
CAGGCGATCCGCGCCGGTGCGCTCGATTATCTGCGCCTGCCGCTGACCGAGGGTGAATTTGCCCGCATGGTCAGCCATGTCTTCGCCGATTCGGGCCGCCATGCCGAAGCCCGACGCCGGCTGGTGGAAGCGCGCCAGCGGATCGGCACCCTCAGCCGGAGGGAGCGCGAGGTGCTCGACTGGCTCAGCGCCGGATGCTCGAACAAGGCCATCGCCCGCGAACTCGATATCAGCCCGCGCACGGTGGAAATTCACCGCGCCAACATGATGGAAAAGCTCGGCGCCAACCATGCGGCCGAAGCGGTGCGGCTGCGGCTTGAAGCGGGCTTTGCCAGCGACGGCGCGGCGCGGGTTGACCCAGCGTTAGAGCCTGTGATGCGGATAGCGGCCGAGGGTTGAGGTTTAGGCCTTACCTGTCAACGGCAGAATGAACTGTCGTCGATAACGCCTTCAACGTGGAAATGGTCGCGGTGGGCGGCGTTGTATTCCGGGCCGAGCACGGTGCTGAAACGGCGGCAGGCGCTGCGTTGCACGGTGCGCAGGAACTCCTGCTCCTCGGGTGTCCCGGCGCTCCAGTCTTGCGCCACCGAAACGCGGCGGCCATCGGCCAGCACGAAAGCGGCGATGTCGATTGCAGCGGCGGTGGCATGGGCCGAGCGGCGCTCGCTGCCAGCGACATTGCGGCAGGCATAGCTGCCCATGGTCTCAATCCGCTGCAAAGGCGATCCGAGGATCTGCTGCGCGGCGCGGTCCACACCAAAGCGCGCCCAGGCGGCAAAAGCGGCCCCCACACCGCATTGCACCGGCCCCATATTACTGACTCCCAGCCGCGCTTCATCGCTGCCCAGCGCTGTCAACTGGACGGTGCCGATGGTGCTGCATCCCTGGCCGGTATAGGCATCGGCCACGGGCGTGAACTGCGCGCCTGCTTCGCTGAGGCTGGACAGGCATTGGCGGTCCTGCGCGTGCACGGCCAGCGGCGCTTGCGGCAGACTTGGTCCGCGCGGGGCCACGGCAACTGCGCGGCTGCTGCTGGCGCCACTACTGCTCGCAGTCGCTTGAGGAACGACGGTGCAGGCTGAGAGAAGGCCGAAGCACAGCACAAGCGGGACAATCTTTTTCATCCACGCACTATTGCGTAGGCGTGGTTAAATTTCCCCCAAGGCATAGGGTTAACGAACGGCAAATCTTTGCCTTTCTGGCAGAAAATTGCCGCCTGCCACCTGCAATTGGCTTGACTATGGCCCCTATCTCTCTAGGGCCCCCGTCGGGCCACGCGGTCCCAACGCCGCGCGAGCTCTCTGCAAGGAGAGAATACATGACTGTACAACCTACGCTTCGTCCCGCTCGTCCGTTCTTCTCGTCCGGACCCACCGCCAAGATCCCCGGCTGGAGCGCTGACAAGCTCGATATCAAAAGCCTCGGTCGTTCACACCGCTCTGCCTATGGCAAGGGGCGGCTGAAATATGCCATCGACCTGAGCAAGGAACTGCTCGGCGTTCCTGACGATTACCTCGTGGGCATCATGCCAGGGTCAGATACCGGCGCGCTGGAATGCGCGATGTGGACGATGCTTGGCGCGCGCCCGGCCACCGTGGCGGCGTGGGAAAGTTTCGGCAATGTGTGGATTCAGGACGCGGTCAAGCAGCTCAAGCTGCCCAACCTGCAGGTGCTCGAGGCTGGCTATGGCGAAATCCCGGACCTGAGCCAGGTGCCGCAGGACAACGACGTTGTCTTCACCTTCAACGGCACCACCAGCGGCGCGCGCATCCCCAATCTCGATTGGCTCAGCGCGGACCGCACTGGCCTTGCGATCAACGATGCCACCAGCGCGGTGTTCGCGATGGAGATGGACTGGTCCAAGCTCGATGCCACCACCTATAGCTGGCAGAAGGTTCTGGGCGGTGAAGCGCAGCACGGGATGCTGATCCTCAGCCCCAAGGCGGTTGCGCGGATTGACAGCTACGATCCCGAATGGCCGCTACCCAAGCTGTTCCGCATCAAGAAGAAGGGCAAGCTCGACACCTCGATCTTCGAAGGTGCAACGATCAACACCCCCTCGATGCTGGCGACCGAGGATTATATCCTGGCGCTGGAATGGGTGCAGTCCATCGGTGGGCGTGAGGCGATGTTTGCCCGCGCCAATGCCAATGCCAAAACGGTGTTCGATTTCATCGACTCTAAGGATTACCTGCGCAACATGGTGGCGGACCCCGCTCAGCGGACCAATACCAGCGTGTGCATGGTGTTCCAGGGCGATTGGTATGAAAGCCTGTCGGCCGAAGAACAGGCCAATGTCCCCAAGAAAATCGCCTCCACGCTGGAGAAGATGGACATCGGCTATGACTTCAACGGCTATCGCGATGCCCCTCCGTCGTTGCGCATCTGGTGCGGCGGTTCGGTTGAGCAGGAGGACATCAAGCGCCTGCTGCCGTGGATCGACTGGGCTTATGAAGAGCTGAAAGCTGGCAATCTCTGATTGCTGACAGGCGTGGGCCCGCGCTGGCGGGCCCCGCTTTCCCCCTTTTTCTCAGGCCGCGCCCGGAAACCAACTCGTATCGGCGCGCCCCACTCCAATTGACGGGACAAATCCCATGACCAAGCCCAAAGTTCTCATTTCTGACAAGATGGATCCCAACGCCGCCCGCATTTTCGCCGAGCGCGGCTGCGAAGTTGATGTGAAGCCCGGCATGACCAAGGACGAGTTGATCGCCTGCATCGGCCAATATGATGGCCTTGCGATCCGTTCAGCGACCAAGGCCACCGCCGACGTGCTCGATGCCGCCACCAATCTCAAGGTGATTGGCCGCGCTGGCATTGGCGTTGATAACGTGGACATTCCTTATGCCTCGTCCAAGGGCATCGTGGTGATGAACACGCCGTTCGGCAACTCGATCACCACGGCCGAACACGCCATCGCGATGATCTTCGCGCTGGCCCGGCAGATTCCGGAAGCCAACGCCAAGACACAAGCCGGGCTGTGGCCGAAGAACGATTTCATGGGCGTGGAAGTGACCGGCAAGACGCTGGGCCTGATCGGCGCGGGCAATATCGGCGCGATTGTCGCCAGCCGGGCGCTGGGTCTGCGGATGAAGGTTGTCGCCTATGACCCGTTCCTGACGCCGGAGCGGGCGATCGAAATGGGCGTGGAGAAGGCTGATCTGGGCGTGCTGATCGAACGCGCCGATTTCATCACCTTGCACACTCCGCTGACCGATGAAACGCGCAATATCCTCAACCGGGAGCGGATGGAAAAGTGCAAGAAGGGCGTGCGGATCGTCAATTGCGCGCGTGGCGGGTTGGTTGACGAAGTGGCGCTGAAGGAACTGCTGGATTCGGGCCACATCGCCGGGGCCGCGCTGGATGTGTTCGAGAGCGAACCGCCGGCCAAGGATCATCCGCTGTTCGGCACCCCCAACTTCATCTGCACCCCGCATCTTGGTGCGTCGACCAGCGAGGCGCAGGTCAATGTCGCGCTGCAAGTGGCTGAGCAAATGGCCGATTTCCTCGTCAATGGCGGCGTCACCAATGCGCTCAACATGCCCAGCCTCTCGGCCGAGGAAGCGCCCAAGTTGCGGCCATATATGGCGCTGGCGGAAAATCTCGGCAGCCTGGTGGGTCAACTGGCGCACGGTGATCTGCCCAAGATCAGCATCGAAACCGAAGGCGCGGCGGCCCAGCTCAACCAGAAGCCGATTGTCGGCGCGGTGCTGGCCGGGCTGATGAAGCGCTATTCGTCCAGCGTGAACATGGTCAACGCCCCGTTCCTGGCCAAGGAGCGCGGCATGGAAGTGCGCGAAATCCGCAATGACAAGGAAGGCGTCTATCACACGCTGGTTCGCGTCACGGTGGAAACCAGCCAGGGCAGCCGTTCGGTGGCAGGCACGCTGTTTTCCGACGGAGCGCCGCGTCTGGTGGAGATGTTCGGCATTTCGATCGAGGCCGATCTGGAAGGGTCGATGCTGTATATCTCCAACACCGACATGCCCGGTTTCATCGGTTCGGTCGGCGCATTGCTGGGCGAGGCGGAGATCAATATCGGCACCTTCCACCTCGGTCGGCGCGAGGCCGGTGGCGAAGCGATCCTGCTGCTTTCGGTCGATAGCCCGGTTCCGGCCGAGCTGATCGAGAAGATCAGTAAGGTCCGCAACGTCAAGCGGGTGAAGCAGCTCAGTTTCTGAGCGCTTTCGCCCGATGAAATCAGCGGCTAGGGGGAAAGTCATGACCGATCGCACGACTGACCTTTTGCCCGAGGGCCTCGAAGACCGCCTGCCGCAAAGCGCGGCGGCGGCGGCCCGTGTTGAACGCGATGCGATGGTGGTGTTGGGCGCGCACGGATATGACCGTGTGCGCCCGCCGCTGATCGAGTTTGAAAAGAGCATGTCGGCCCGGATGGACGGCTTGCAGACGCGGGCGATGTTCCGCTTTGTCGATCCCAAAAGTCTGCGCACTTTGGCCCTCCGCAGCGATATGACAGCCCAAGTCAGCCGCATCGCCGCCACTGGTCTGGCCGCCGCGCCGCGCCCCTTGCGGCTGTGCTACAGCGGGCAGGTGGTGCGGATCGCGGGCGACCAGCTGGAGCCACGGCGCGAGAATTTGCAGATCGGTGCTGAACTGATCGGCAGCGATAGTGCGGCGGCGGCTGGTGAGATTGTCGCACTGGCGATCTCTGCGCTGGAAGCGGCGGGTGCGCGCGGGATTTCGGTTGATTTCACCCTGCCCGATCTGGTCGATACTTTGGCCGATGGCCCGTTCCCGCTGGTCCCCGACAGCCGCGAGGCGGTGCGGCGCGAGCTGGATGCCAAGGATGCGGGCGGGCTGAAAGAGGCGGGCGGTGCGGCCTATCTGCCGCTGCTGTTCGCCAGCGGTCCGTTTGCCGAGGCGGCCGACAAGCTGAGCGCGATTGATGCAGGCGGGGCCTTGGCCACGCGCATCGCTGCGCTGCGCCAGATCGCCGCCCGGGTTGAAGGCCGCGCACGGATTACGCTCGATCCGGCGGAACGGCACGGGTTTGAATATCAGAGCTGGTTTGGATTTACGCTGTTTGCCGATGGCGTGCGCGGCACGCTGGGGCGCGGCGGAACCTATCGCATCGGTGGGTCTGACGAGGTGGCGACGGGCTTTTCGCTGTATCCTGAGGAACTGGTCGAGGCGGTGAAAGCGGGTGAGGACCTGGGGGCGAAACTTTTCCTGCCACTGGGGCATGACCGGGCGGCGGCTTCGGCTTTGCGCGGGCAGGGCTGGCGCACGGTGGAGGCTTTGTGTGACGCTGATGATGCGGCGGTGCTGGGGTGTTCGCATGTGTTGGATGGGGCGGCGGCCAAATTGCCGTAGATCCTCCCCGTTCCGGGGAGGATCGTTGATTGAATCCACCCGCCAAGCCCCCTACCAATCACCCCAGCGGGGGAATCAAACGATGGCGACGAATGCGGCGACCACTACCGACAAATCAAAGCTCAACTGGCCGCGCTGGCAGCAGGCGCTGCTGATTGCGGTGCTGGTGGTGCTGATCGGTAACCGCATGATGCTGGTGGTGGATACCTTCGCCCTGCGCGCCGGGCTGAGCGGCGATATTCCTTACGACGGCGCGCAGTTGAACATCAATGAGGTGTCCGATGACGGCTTCCTCAAAGTGGCCAATGTCGAGCCGGACAGCCCGGCGGCCCAGGCCGGCGTCCGCTCCGGCGACATGGTTCGACCCGAGCGCAGCTATGACTATCTGGTTCGCCGCAGAATCGGTGACCAGGTCAATTTCACGCTCGATCATGGCGGGGTCCGTTCGCTGCGCCAAGTGATCGTGGAGGCTGCACCGCAGTCCGAGGAAAACAGCCAGCGCAATACCATGCTGGCGGTGAACGCGCTGGGCTTGCTGATCTCGATGTTGATCGGTTGCCTCATCTTGTGGCGCGGTTGGGGTAACAGGTCGGCGATGGCCATGGGGACTGCACTTGCTTGCCTTGGCGTTGGCGGAATGTTCCTGCCGCCGTGGGCTAGCGCGGCTGTTGTGGCGATACCCATGTGGGCGCTGGTGCTAGCCACTGTTGGGACGGCAAACATCGTCATCCTGTTCGCCATGCGGATGGTTGAAGATTGCACCAGCCCGCTGCCGCGCTGGCAGTGGCGCGCGGCCTATATCTGGCTGGCGCTGGTGGCGCTGTATTACGTGTTGACTGGCACCGATAGCATCGCGTTGACGAAGTTTTCCGAACTACTTGGCGGCAGAGGCGGTAATGGCCTTCTCATTTCGTTGAGCGTTCTGGCGAGCAATGCCATCCTCATTGCCGGTTGGCGCAAGGCCGCTCCGGCTGACCGTAACCGGCTGGCATTGCTGATCTTTGCCCTCGCGGCCTATCTGGCGGGCGCGGTGGTGACGGGCTGGAACCAAAGCCAGACGGGTGTATTTCTTGGCGGGAGCGGGACCAATTGGCCCAGCTATCTTGTCGCTTTGCTGATGAGTGTCATTGTCCCCATCCTACTCGCCTATGCCGTATTGCGCCACCGTATGTTCGACATGGGCTTTGCCATCAACCGCACGCTGATTTTCGCCACCATCAGCACAGTTCTGCTGGTCAGCTTTGCGGTGATCGAATGGGCGGTGGAGCATACCATTCCCGAAAGTTGGCGCGAGGGCGGGGCGTTCTTCAGCGCCGGGATCGCGGTGGGGCTGTTCCTGCTGTTCCACCGGATTCGCGATGCGGTGGAACATTTCATCGAGCGCCTGTTCTTCCGCAAGTGGCAGGAGAACGAGGAAAAGCTCAAACGCTTCGTGGCCTCCGCCGCGCATGTTGAGCGGCCCGAGGCGCTGGCGGGGCAGTTCGCGGGCGAACTGGCGCGCTTTTCCGGCAGCGCGGCGGTGTCGCTGTATCTGCGCGATGCCGAGGGCAATTACGCCCACCACCATGGCGAAACCATCGATGCTGACGATCCGGCGTTGACGGCCATGCGCGCAGAGCTTGGCGCGGTGGTGCCGGGCGAGGTCAATTCTGCGCTGACAGGAGTGCTGGCGCTGCCGATGATGAATCAGGCCATGTTGGCCGGGTTCGTGCTGCTCGGCTCGAAGCCGACTGGCGAGGATTATCGCCCCGACGAGATCGAGATCCTGAGCTGGGCGGTGCGCCACGTCGGCCTCGATCTGCAAGCCATCCGCACGCGGGAGATGGAGCAGCTGGTGATCACGCTGGAAGTCCGCAATGCCGAGCTGGCCGGCGTGCTGGAACGGGCGGCGGCGAAAGCCTAACGCTCCAACTTCACCCCAATATGCGCTCGCCCCGTGCGCCGGGCCAGCACCGCTTGCCGCTGGCGTTCGGCATAACCTGCGCGCTGCTGCGGCGTGCGTTCGTGAAAACAGGCCGGGCACGATATGCCGTCGGCGAACAGGTCCGAGGCGCGATCATCCTCGCTGATGGGGTTGCGGCAGGCGCGGCACAGCGCCAACGCGCCCTGGCGCAAACCGTGGCCCACGCTCACCCGCTCATCGAACACAAAGCATTCCCCGCGCCACAGGCTTTCTTCGGCCGGGATATGTTCGAGGTAGGACAGGATGCCGCCCTTGAGGTGATAGACCTGTTCCACCCCTTCGGCCTTGAGGAAAGCGGTCGATTTTTCGCAGCGAATGCCGCCCGTGCAATACATCGCGACTTTCGGGGCAGTGCCAAACTCGTCCCGCCTGGCGCGGAACCACTCGGGGAAGTCACGGAAGCTGGCGGTTTGCGGGTCAATCGCGCGATCAAATTGCCCGATCGCCACCTCATAATCGTTGCGCGTGTCGATCACGATCACGTCCGGATCGGCGATCAGCGCGTTCCAGTCCTGCGGATCGACATAGGTGCCGGCATCCTGCACTGGGTCCACGCCGGGCACACCCAGAGTGACGATTTCGGCCTTCACCCGCACTTTCAGACGCAGGAAGGGCATGGCTGCACTGCGCGAATACTTGGCTGTGATTGCCGAACAACCGGGCAGCTTGCGGATATGGTCCAGCACCGCCTCGATGGCCTGATCGGTGCCAGCAATGGTGCCGTTGATCCCCTCCCGCGCCAGCAGCAGCGTACCCTTCACGCCCTGTTCGTCGCACAAGGCGAACAGCGGCGCGCGGATTTCCTCCGGTTTATCAAGCCGCGTGAACTGGTAGAGCGCGGCAACAAGGATCGGCGGATTCGGCATGGCGCGCGCCTTAGCATGGTGCGGGCAGATTCACAGCCTACCGCTCTAGGAAATGCTGGGTCGGGGAACGCGCTTGCCCTTGGTGCGGCTGGTCAGGTGATATTTCCAACACCGATCACAGCGATAGTGGCGCAGCACCAGGCCTGATGTCCGCCCAAATTCCTGCGCCGCCTCCAGCGCGAGTTCGGCTGAGGGATAGCGCGCTTTTCGGGCACACACGCTCAGCCGTGTGCGCACCTATTGAAAAACCCGCGCCAGAAATGCATCGACCACCGCCGTTGCCGGATAGTCGGGATCGCCCAACTCACGGTTGATCTGCATATGGCCGCGCAGGCCGCGACCGGCAAATTCCTGCACCGTTGCCGCAGTGCCGTCACGGCGCAATGCCTCGGCCAGCGCATTGCTCTGCACCCGCGCGTCATCTCGCGCGACGTGCAGGATCAGGAAGGCGGGCGCGTTGGGAGCGGCGGTGTGGAAGGTGGGCGAGAGCGCCCGCTGGCGTGCCGGATCGGTCCCGAAGGCTTGCTCGTAAGTATCACCCATCAGCCACGAATTCTGGCTCATCTGATAGGGCACATCATAGCCTGCGCCATCAAGCGGGATCACCCCAACAACAGCGTCCATGGCAAGCCCCGCTCCGAGCAAATACTGCGGATCGGTCCCCACCAGCGCCACCAGATGCGCGCCCGCGCTGTGCCCGACAAGTGCGATGCGGCCGGCATTAAAGCCGAGTGTGGTTGACCGATCCCGCAGGAAAGCCACCGCGCTCGCCACATCACCGGCCTGGTCCTCGACCGTGTGATCGGGCACCAGCCGATAGTTGATCGAGGCGACGGCATAGCCCAGCCCCTGCCAATGCTCCAGCTTGTCCGATCCGCGCATCATGCCCATGTCGCCGCGCTTCCACCCGCCGCCATGGACGAACAGCACCAGCGGGGCATCGCGACTGGCGCCGGGCCAGTAGTCGAGCTGCTGCTCCTCCTCCGTGCCATAGGCCAGCGTCTGCACTGCCGGATCGGCCCGGCGCGATTGGGCGGCGGTGGTGATCGGCTGTGCGATCACGGACATGGTGGCGGTGGCGGCCAGCAGGGCCAGTGCATAACGGCGCATCGGACGGCTCCTGTGATGTATCAGGCTATGGTTGTGCCGGGGCAAAGTTTACTGCCCGCTGAACCGAAGGCGCAACGCCCTTTCCTACAGGCCGCAAACCCGCATAGCTCTTTCTACGCCCCAAACCGGTGATTTTCGCGCGGTTCCCGGAAAGTGAAACCAAGTCCAATTCCAAAACAAAATTTTGAAAAATAATGATAAATTTTCCGAATAGGGGGGTGACAGTGTGTCACCCACTGTCACCCACCTGCGCCCCCCTGTTGCCCTATGCCACACCATTGCCTAGGGCCGCGCGGTAACTGCCGGGAAAAGAATCAGCTATGGCCAATGTCACCGTAATCGGCGCCCAGTGGGGGGATGAGGGCAAGGGCAAGATTGTCGACTGGTTGGCTGCCCGCGCCGATGTGGTGGTGCGCTTTCAGGGCGGGCATAATGCCGGGCATACGCTGGTTGTCGGCAACACCACCTATAAGCTCAGCCTGCTGCCCAGCGGCATCGTCACCGGAACGCTCAGCCTGATCGGCAATGGCGTGGTGCTCGATCCGTGGGCGCTGCGTGATGAGATTACTCGGCTGGAGGGGCAGGGCGTTACGATCACGCCGGCCAACTTCGGCATTGCCGACAATTGCCCGCTGATCCTGCCACTCCACCGCGATCTTGATGGCCTGCGCGAGGCTGCTGCCGGATCAGGCAAGATCGGCACCACCGGGCGCGGGATCGGCCCGGCTTACGAGGATAAAGTCGGCCGCCGCGCAATCCGCGTGTGCGATCTGTCGCATCTGGATGAACTGGAACCGCAGCTTGATCGGCTGTGCGCCCATCACGATGCTCTGCGCGCCGGGTTTGGCGAACCGCCCGTGGATCGCGCCGCATTGGTGGCCGAATTGCGCGCCATCGCGCCGTTCGTGCTGCAATATGCCCAGCCGGTGTGGAAGCGCCTGAACGAGGCGAAGAAGGCCGGGGCCAAGATCCTGTTCGAGGGCGCGCAGGGTGTGCTGCTTGATGTCGATCACGGCACCTATCCGTTCGTCACCAGCTCGAACACGGTTTCGGGCACGGTGGCCAGCGGCAGTGGCATGGGACCAAGCAGTGCGGGCTTCGTGCTCGGCATCGTCAAGGCCTATACCACGCGCGTTGGTTCCGGTCCGTTCCCGACCGAGCTGGAGGATGAGACGGGCGAGCTGCTTGGCCGCAAGGGCCACGAATTTGGCACCGTCACCGCCCGCAAGCGCCGCTGCGGCTGGTTCGATGCGGTGCTGGTGCGGCAGACGTGCGCCTTGTCGGGCGTCACCGGCATTGCCTTGACCAAGATTGACGTGCTCGACGGCTTCGAGAAGATCCTGATCTGCACGGCCTATCGGCTTCACGGCGAACTGATCGATTACCTGCCCGCCAGTGCGCAGGATCAGGCGGCGGTTGAGCCGGTGTATGAGGAAATCGACGGCTGGGAAGGCTCCACCGTGGGCGCCCGCAGCTGGGCCAATCTGCCCGCCCAGGCGATCAAATATATTCGCCGGATCGAAGAGTTGATCGAATGCCCGGTGGCGAGCGTTTCGACCAGTCCGGAACGTGATGACACGATTCTGGTGCGTGATCCTTTTGCAGGATAATACGTAGATATTCTTGACACGATCCTGATTTGTTCTCATGTTGTTCCTGTTCGAATCAGGAGCCAGAACAATGGGTCAGGTCGATTTTGCATATTCCGCTGCCGCCAATGTGGTGGGGTTGGCGTTCGATGTGTCGATCTTTGCCGATCGGGCGCTGGTGCGGGACGAATTGCGCGAAGATGTCGCCGCCGCCGGGCTGGGCGTGCACGAATGTGGCTCGCTGGAAATGCTCGCCAACGGCGATCCGCGCGCTTTGGGCGAAGGGGTGCTGCTCGATTGCCCGCAAGTGGATGGCACGGCGCTGGCGGCGCTGGCGCGGCTGGATATGCGTGCGGCAAGGTCTGGCGCGCAGCTGGTGATTTCCACCAGTGTTGAGGGGTTGGAGGATGTGTTCGCCTGCTGCTCGCAATCGCGCCCGCAGATATTGGTCAACCCGCGCCGGGCGGATCGGATCATTGCCTTGGGGCAGATGTTGGCTGGTGGATCGAACAGGCGGCTGCGCGAATTGGCCGCAGAAGATCGGCTCACACTGCTGCGCTTGACCGAGCAAGTAAGCCAGATTGCCGAGCGGCTTGAAGGGCTGGGCGGCGCGCCCGATGATAGTCCCGCGCGCAGTCCAGCAGCGGCTTTTCGTTTTGGCGAGGCAGGCGGTGCAACACTACGCTCGCCGACTGGCGGGCTTGGTGGCGGTTTGGGTGGCGGTTTGGGTGGCGGATTTGGTGATCGGCTGGTGCGCTCCACTCGCCCGCCGCTGCCCGATCCCCGGCTTGTGCGGCGGATCATCCACCAGCGGCAATTGCGCGCCCGCTTTTTCGATGGCGAACTGTTTGCCGATCCGGCGTGGGACATGCTGCTCGATCTCACCGCCGCAAGGGTGGAGCATACCCGCGTTTCGGTCACCTCGCTGTGCATCGCCTCGGGCGTTCCGCCCACCACTGCGCTGCGCTGGATTTCGCAGATGACCGATGCCGGTCTGCTCGAACGGGTCGAGGATGAGACCGATCGCCGCCGCGCTTTCATCCAGCTGACCGATAAGGCGGTGGATGCCATGGCCCGCTATTTCGACGAATTGGGCAAGAGCGCTGCCTCACTGGTGTGAGGGGGCTTCCCCTTACGCAGAGCTTGAGCTAAGCGCGCGGCTCACTTGCCTAAAGGCAGGGGCGATTAGCTCAGTTGGTAGAGCATCTCGTTTACACCGAGAGGGTCGGCGGTTCGAGCCCGTCATCGCCCACCACGCTGTCATCTATCCCGCTAAAGTGGGGACTTGGCTGGATTACGATTTGCGACTTTGTGTCGCTATTTCCGCGACCTACGCGCAATTTCAGCAACGTGGACAACAACCTAGAGACGCTTTTATCGGGCGTTTCCTTGCAGCATTTAGAGGCTGATTCTCAGATGCCGGATTTTGCGGTCGGAGGATGCGTTGCCCGATTGATGCAAATGTGATGGCCATCTGATACGTCCTCAGACGCATGGGCTGTGTGGCCCAAATTTGGGCATAAACGGACATATAATCAAATTCTTAATTAACGCCAGTCGCCTCCGCATGATTGACAACGAGGCGCGCGCCAGCCTTCAGGTGAGTCCACATTCAAGGTTAGCCATCGCTCGATTTCTTCCGACGCGCTGGAGCAGACCCTGAAATAGCGCGACGACGTCCAAAGTTTTTTCCATTCCGGTCGCCTCGAATGAAAGGGCAAGCAGCGCTTTGCAACTTTGCGTGGCGAATTCATCGGCCTGACGGCGGCTTTGCGCCCTCAATTGCGACATTCGCACTTTGTTCGATGCACCAGTTAGCAGCCGTTCGCGATCAGCTTGCTTAGTGTATCTACCGCTGGTCAGCGCGAGTACGACCCCTGAGCCAGGCAAAAAAGATCACAATATACCCAGTAGCGGTTCGCGATTGCGGCAGGTGGCTGGGACATGTTGGCGGCCGTTGTCCTTTGACATGCGGCTGTGTCCATTACTCTCGGATCGTCCCGAATCTCATTGGCATTACCATCGTCCGAGGTCCACAATTGGCACGTTGCCTTGGTAACCCGGCAACCAGGAGGAAGGTATGTTCGTAGCGGTCTATTGGTGGCGTGTCCACCCGGGCAAGGAAGAGCAATTTCGCAAGGCCTGGCGTCGGGGAACCGAACTGATCACCCAGATATATGGCAGCTATGGTTCGCGTCTGCATCGCGACAGCGACGGGCGTTTCGTCGGCTATGCCGAGTGGCCGGACGAAGCGACATGGCGCGCTGCCTTTGACCGCAAGATGGTCTACAACGAACCCGAGACCCGAGCAGCTTTTGTCGATGCCATTGCCGAGACTGCGAGCGCTGTGGAGCCGATCTTCACGATGACGGTCGTCGACGATCTCCTCGCCCGAAGTCATTGAATATAGATGGCTCGCCGTCAGCCGCCGGAGGCCACG
>CAMDSM010000065.1 GCA_945906905.1 Altererythrobacter xiamenensis
GGCATGTTTTCGCGAATTCTTTTGAATGAAGCGCCTCGCGGTCTATTGTGGTTCGGCGACGCCGGCTGATCCGCGCTATATTGAACTGGCTCGCGACGTTGGCGAAGCGTTGGCGCAACGCAAAATCGGTGTGGTTTATGGCGGCGGTAAAGTCGGCCTGATGGGGGCACTGGCGGAAGGTGCGTTGGCGGCGGGCGGCGAGGTGATCGGGGTGATCCCGCAAGCCCTGGAGGGGCTTGAGCTTTCCAACCGCAATTGCACCCAGCTGCTTGTCGTTCCCGGAATGCACGAGCGCAAGCGCATGTTCACCGATCTGGCCGATGGCTTCATCACCCTGCCCGGCGGGGTGGGGACGATGGACGAATTGTGGGAGGCAGTAAGCTGGTCGCAGCTGGGCTATCACGCCAAGCCCGTGGGCCTGCTCAACGCCTTTGGCTTTTACAACAAGCTGCTGGAATTCAACCGCCACATGGCCGAGGTGGGTTTTGTCCGGGCCGCCCATCGCGCGATCATCATTGATGCGGCGAACATCGACGATCTGCTTGCCAAGATGGCCGCCCACAAGCCCGTCACCAGTGTGCTGCAACTGCGGGCAGAGGATTTGTGAGCGAACCGCTGACCCGAACTGAACTGGTGGCAGCGGCGCGGCAATCGATCGCGTTGGGATCGAAAAGTTTCGCCGCCGCATCGATGCTGTTCGACCAGCCCACGCGTGAGCGGGCGCATCTGCTCTATGCTTGGTGCCGATGCTGCGATGATATCGCCGATGGGCAGGAGCATGGCGGCCCGCTGGCCCTCGATGATGGCCTTGGGGTGGAGCGGGTGGCAGCGATCCGCGAGCTGACCCACCGCGCGCTCGATGGGCACAATACCGGCGAAAACGACTTTGACGCGCTGGGCATTGTCGCCGCCGAATGCGCGCTGACCCATGCCATGGCCGACGATGTGATCGATGGCTTTGCGCTCGATGCCGCCGACTGGTGCCCACGAACCGAAGCCGATCTGATGCGCTATTGCTTCCACGTGGCGGGCGCAGTGGGGGTGATGATGGCGGCGGTGATGGGTGTGCCTGCCGACGACGAGAACACGCTCGACCGGGCCTGCGATCTGGGACTGGCGTTCCAGCTCAACAATATCGCCCGCGACCTGTGCGAGGATGACGCGGCCGGCCGCTGCTATCTGCCGCTCGAATGGCTGGTGGAGGCCGACATTCCCCCCGGCGAGCACATGAGGCCAACCTTTCGCCCACAGCTGGTGGAACTGACGCGGCGGCTGGTCGACCTGGCCGAAATGCACGAGGCCGCCGCCCGTCTTGGCGCAGCGCGGCTCGCTTTCCGCCACCGCTGGGCAGTGCTGTCCGCCGCCAATATCTACGGCGCAATCGGGCGCGAGGTGCGGGCGCGAGGTGGCTCGGCGTGGGATCACCGGGTGCACACATCGACTCTGGCCAAGCTGGGCCATGTGGCCTTGGCGCTGGTGCAGGCGCTTCGTTCTCCGCCGCCGGTTGCTCAGATGCCGAAGTGGACGCGGGGTGCGTTGGTAGGGATGGCGCGGGGTTAGCCCCCCATGAATTCTTTCAAAGCCGCCTGACCGGGCGCGTCCATATGCAGGCCCAGCTTGGTCCGCCGCCACAGCACATCGTCTGCACTCACCGCCCATTCATTGCGGCGCAGATGGTTGACCTCCGCCTCGCTCAGGCCTGCACCAAAATCCTGCCCCAGTTCGTCCCAGCTTTTGGCCGCGCCAAGCCAGCTGATCGCATCGAGGCCATAGGCCCGCGCGATGCGGGTGGCCTGAACCTTGTCGAGGAAAGGATATTCGCGCCTCAATTCGCCCACCAGCAGGCCTTGGGCATCGCGCGGGAAATCGCCGCCGGGCAGCGCTTCATCGGCCGTCCAGTGATCGGCCTTGAGCACGTCCAGTCGCGTTGCCAGCAGGTCCACCGCTTCTTGCGCCACATGGCGATAGGAGGTGATCTTGCCGCCATAAATGCCCAGCATCGGCGCGCCTTCTTCCGCCGCGCTCAACACCAGCCGATAACCGCGTGAGGCGGCTTCAGGCCGATCCTTCCCGAAATCGACAATCGCCCGCACCCCGGCATAGGACCACACAATATCCGCCGGGGTGATGTTCTTGACGAAATAGCGGTTCACCCCATCGCACAGATAGCGCACCTCGTCCGCGTCCGGCTCCAGCTTGTCGAGCGAGCCGGAATGTTCGGCATCGGTGGTGCCGATCAGGGTGAATTGGCCCTCATAGGGAATGGCAAAGCATATCCGGCCATCGGGCTGCTGGAAGATATAGGCAAACTCGTGATCGAACAGTTTTGGCACCACGATATGCGATCCGCGCAGGCGGCGCAGAGCATATTTGGGCGCGGTGCCCGCCAGCCGCGCCAGATCGTCCACCGCTGCGCCAGCGGCATTGACCAGTGCGCGCGCGGTGAACTTCTCCCCGTCGGCAGTCACCTGCCACAGGTCGCCCTTGCGGGTGATCTTGCTGACCTTGCAACGCGTGCGCACCGTGGCCCCGCGCCGCGCCGCATCGACTGCGTTCAGCACCACCAGCCGCGCATCATCGACCCAGGCATCGGAATATTCAAACCCTCCGGTAATCTCGGCATAGAGCGGTTCGCCCGCCGGATGGATGTCGAGCGCAATCGCCTCGCTGCCCGGCAGGCTGCTTTTGCCGCCTATGTGGTCATACAGGAACAGGCCCGCGCGCAGCTTCCAATGCGCCCTCATCGCCTTGTTGACCGGCAGCACGAAGCGTAATGGCCGAACGATATGCGGAGCAATCCGCCACAGCACCTCACGCTCAGCCAGGGCCTCTCGCACCAGCCCGAATTCGCCATGTTCCAGATAGCGCAGCCCGCCGTGGACCAGCTTGGTTGACTTGCTGGAGGTGCCGCTGGCCAGATCGCCTGCTTCGAGCAGCAGCACGGTTGCACCGCGCCCGGCCGCATCGCGCGCCACGCCCGCGCCATTCACCCCGCCGCCGATGACGATGAGGTCGAATGTCGACGCGTCACTCACGGTATGATGCGCTCCTTGGGTGGCCCCATGTTCAGGCGGCGGAACAGCACGCCCTTCTCGCTATAAAGCACGAAACACAGCGCCAGGGTAGAACAGATCAGCAGCGCCAGCGCGAACGGTTTGGCCGTGCCATCAAATTGCTGCCCGATCAACATCCCCACCAAGGCCGCACCAAACATGCGGAAGAACGCCTGCACAGAACTGGCCGCCCCGGCAATGTGCGCGAACGGCTGCAAGGCGATGCTGCCGAAATTGGCCCCGAGAAAGCCCAGCAGGCCAAGGTTGATCGCGGTCAGCGGCAGGAACCATTCCAGCTGACCGGCGCGATAGTGGCTGGCCCACACCTGCGCCGCGCTGACGCAGATGAAGATCAGCACGCCCGTGTGCGAAACCCGGCGCGCGCCAAAGCGCATGACGATCCGCGAATTGGTGATATTGGCCACAGCCATCATCGCCGCCGTGGCGCCGAAGACCATCGGAAAGGCGTGATCGCTGAGCCCGAAATGCTCGGTATAAAGCTGCTGGGCGATGTTCACATATCCAAACACCCCGCCCATCACCAGCAAGGTGCCGATAACATAGCCGATCGATTGGCGGTTGACCAAGGCGACGTGCATATTGCGCGCGATCACCGGCAGGTTGATCTCCTGGCGATTTTCCGGTGCCAGCGTTTCGGGCAGACGATAATAGACCCATACTGCGGCCAGCGCCCCCACGCCTGCCAGGCCCACGAATATCCACCGCCAGCCTGCAACCAGCAGCACCGCCTGCCCCATACTGGGGGCGATCACCGGCACGGTAATGAACACCGCCCCAATCACGCTCATCAGCCGGGCCATCGCGTCGCCTTCATACAGGTCGCGCACGATCGCCATCGGGGCCACCAGCAGCCCGGCACTCAGCACCCCGCCCAATGCCCGCGCCACCAGCACCGTGTCAAAATCATGCAAGCCCGCCACCAGCAGCGCACACAGCACATAGCCAGCCAGCGCCAGCAGCAGGATCGGCCGCCTGCCATAACGGTCGGCATAGGAACCGGGGATCAGGCAGCCGATCCCAACGGCAATCGAATAGACCGCCATCACCAGCTGACGGCGATTGCCTTCCAGAACGCCAAGTTCGATGGCCATCTCGTCAAGCGCCGGGACCATGGCATCGAGGTTGAGCGCGTTGAGGCTCATCAACAAGGCCAGCAGCACGATCAGCTCGCGCTTGCCGATGGCCAGGGATTCGCGTTTTACAGGAAGGCTGGTCATGCCCCGCTGTTAGGGTCCACATGCGTTAGCAGCAAGCCCAAGGCGACACGAATGTCGATGCAAGACGATGAAGACGAAGATGGCACCACATTGGGCCTGCGCAAGATCGTGCATATCGATATGGACGCCTTCTTCGCCAGCGTGGAACAGCGCGACAATCCGGCCCTGCGCGGGAAACCCGTGGCCGTGGGCCATGCCGGTGGGCGCGGGGTGGTGGCGGCGGCGAGTTATGAGGCGCGGGTCTTTGGCGTGAAAAGCGCCATGCCATCGGCCACCGCCTTGCGGCTGTGCCCCTCGTTGATCTTCGTCCCACCACGCTTCGAAGCCTATCGCGAAGCCTCGCAACACATCCGCGCGATCTTCCGCCGCTTCACCCCGCATGTCGAGCCGCTCAGCCTGGATGAGGCCTATCTCGATGTGACCGATGATCTGCGCGGGATCGGCTCTGCCACCCGCATCGCCGAGATGATCCGCGCCGCGATCCGCGCCGAAACCGGCCTCACCGCCAGCGCTGGGGTGTCCTACAACAAGTTCCTCGCCAAGCTGGCGAGCGATCAGAACAAGCCCGATGGCTGTTGCGTGATCCGTCCCGGACAAGGATCGGCCTTCGTCGCCAGCCTGCCCGTGCGGCGCTTCCACGGCGTGGGGCCGCGCGGGGCCGAGAAGCTGGCCAAGCTGGGCATTGCCACAGGCGCAGACCTTGCCGCGCACGACATCGCCTTTTTGCGCCAGCACTTCGGCAGCTTTGCCGACTATCTGTTCCGCGCCGCCCGGGGCATTGATCTGCGGCCCGTGCGCGCCAACCGCAAGGCCAAGTCAATCGGCGGTGAACGGACCTTCAGCAGCGATCTGTCCAAGCCAGAGGAACTGCGCGACACGCTGGAGCGGATCATCGCCATTGTGTGGGATCGGATCGCCGAGAAACAGGCGCGCGGGCGCACCGTGGTTTTGAAGCTCAAATACAATGACTTCCGCACCGTCACCCGCTCGCGCAGCCTGCCCCAGCCCGTGGACAGCCGCCAGACCTTCGCCCGCCTCGCCCGCGAGCTGATGGCTGAGGCCATGCCGCTGGAACTGCCGATCCGCCTGCTGGGGCTGACTCTGGCTAATCTGCAGGGGGCCAATTTCGAGGGCGACGCGGTGAAGGAAGCGCCGCGTTCGGACGGACAGTTATCGTTGTTATAAGGTCAACATCCGCAGCCGCACCGCCACCGTGCGCGAGACCCCATCGGGCATTGCCTCCAAGGCAAAGAACCGCGCCTCCACCACCTCACGCATGTCGGGCCGGGGTTCGCCGTCAGCCAGCCCGGTGACGACATGCGCCAGATTGCGCGCGCCGTGGAAGTGCTCGTCCAGCGTGCCCAGATGCTGCGGGTCGATCAGTCCGCAGCGCAATTCCTCGGCAAATTCGCGGGAGGCCGCCGCCAGCACGTCCTCGCCCTTCTTCATCCCGCCGCCGGGAAAGGACCACGCCTGCGAGCCATAGGAATGGCGCACCAGCAGCACCCGGCCCTCCGCATCGCGGGCGATGATCGAGCAGCCCTGGACCTCACCGCCCACCATGCGCAACCAGCGCCGCCGCAGCTGATGCGCCAGCCGGTAGAGCGCGCGGTGAACGGGCGCCGGTATCAGGTGAAGCATGTGACGGGCGCATCGCAAGCCGCCAGCAGCCGCGCCACGGGCAGATCATTCTCACCCTGCACGGCGGCCTCGAACACACGGGCCTTCTCCTCGCCCCGGATCACGAACAGCAGTTCATCGCTGTTTAGCAGCGCCGGGATGGTCAGCGTCATACGGTCAAACGGAGCTTCGGGTGGCAGCGGATCGGGGGTCAGGCGGCGCACATCTTGCGGATCGTTCGCTCGTGGATCGGTGTTGGGAAACAGGCTGGCGACGTGGCCATCGGCCCCCATTCCCAGCCAGACCAGCGCAAAATACGGCGGAGTCGACAGCGGCACCAAGGGGCACACAACGGCACCCAGCGGCTCAAACAACGTCCTTAGCTTTCCGGTATTGCTGGCGGGATGATCCTCGGCCACCAGCCGGTCATCGGTGGGGTAGATCACCAGCCGATCCCATGCCAGCGGATAGGCCGCCAGCAGTTCAAGGATCGGGAACGGGGTCGATCCACCCGGCAGGGCAATGGCAATGCTGCCATCGGTCAGCGCCGCCTCAAGCCGGGTGGCGATCCAGCGGGCGATGTCGGCATTGCTGGCGTGGTCGATAATGCAGGCGTGGTCCATCGTGACGCTCTAACCGATGATCCCGCGCGCCAGAAGCGCGATTACCAGTGCCGCCAGCAACAGCACCAGCGCCAGCCCCAAGACCACAGCGCGGATTGGCACGCGCCGTTCCCATTCGGCCCCGGCCATAGCGCCAATCGTCAGTGCCGCCCCGCTCCCCAGCGCCCCGCCTGCACCTGCCAGCCACGGCTCGCTGGTGGTCAGTGCGATTGTTCCGGTGAGCAAGGCGGTGGCGCCGGAGAGTTGCGCGGCCAGCTGCACCAGCAGGATCGCGCCAGCCGATCGGGTCGGCTCCTTGGGGGCGGGTTTTGGCTTGAGCAGCGCCAGTTCGACCGAGGTCAGCCCCAGCACCAACGCGAGAAACATCTCCCGCGCCGCGCCATCGAGCGAGGCTGCCAGAGCATTGCCAAGCCAGGCGGCCAACGCCGATGCCGCCAGCACGCTCAGCCAGATCGGAGCGATCAGTCCGGCGGCAGAACCCACCGCATTCGCCAACCGCGCTACGCGCACCTGCTCCCGCCCGGCCAGCGTAACCGCAAAACACAGCAGCAGGGCAAGGAAGAAAGCGGGCATGTATTTGCCCTAGCGCATGTGTTGGAGTGGGTGAAGTGCCGTGGGCCTGCCGAGATTCAGCTCAGGCCGAGGCGAAAATGGCTGATTTTTGAGACCCGGAGCGCAGCGGCCTTTTTGGCCGTGAGCACCGGAAGCTCGAAAAGCGGCCGTTTGCAGCCCGGTATGGGCTGAATATCGACAGGCCCTGGAGCGGGTGAAGGGAATCGAACCCTCGTATTCAGCTTGGGAAGCTGCTGCTCTACCATTGAGCTACACCCGCATTTCGGCCCGGAAACCGGCTGGGTTGCGCGCTTGCCATGAGGGGGGCGAAGGGTCAATCGGATTTCTGAGACCGGGCGGCAGCCACTCTGGTGGGGACCGCGCCATCTGTTCGCCGGACAAAATCAACCAGAATCCTCCCCTTCCCCCATTGACGGGTGGCGGGCCGTGGCGCTTGTGGTTATGGAGCCGATTCGTAAAACCCGCCAGCTGGGGAGCTTGGGCGGGATTGGGTTTGTAAGGAGCAATTCGATGCCGTTGGTCAACATGAAGCCGCTGCTGCGCCATGCGATGGATAATCACTATGCCGTGGCCGCGTTCAACCTGGTGGATTACAACACCACCAAGGCGATGGTGAAGGCCGCCGAGGAGCTGAACGCCCCGGTGATCTGCCAGACATCATCCAAAACCATCAAGTATTTCAGCCACAAGGAAATCGTTTCCTGGGTGCGCACGATTGCCGAGGATTCGCCCGTGCCAGTGGTGCTGCATCTGGATCACTGCCAGGATCTGGCGATGATCGAGGAATGCGCCAAGGCCGGCTGGACCAGCATCATGATCGATGCCTCTGAAATGCCGTTCGAGGAAAATCTCGCCGAATCGCTGAAAGTCCGTGCCATCGCCGAAAAGTATGGCGTGGGCATGGAGGCCGAGCTGGGCCAAATCATGGGCGTGGAAGATGATGTGGTGGTGAACGCGGACGACAGCGTGCTGACCGATCCCGCCGATGCCAAGCGCTTCTGCGATGCGCTTGATCTTTCTGCCTTCGCCTGCGCCGTTGGCACCGCCCATGGCTATTACAAGGGCGAGCCGGTGGTGGATTTTGACCGTATCGCCGCCATCAACGGCCTGACCCGCACCCCGATGGCGCTGCACGGCGGCACCGGCCTTTCGGACGAAACCTTCGCCAAGGCCATCGCCCGCGGCGCAGCCAAGATCAACATTTCGACCAACCTCAAGCATGTCTGGGTTAAGAGCTTCGTCGACTATCACCTTGCCAAACCCACGGATTTTGAGCCTTTGCGGGTGGGCGATGCGCAGTATCAGGCGTGCAAGGCGATGTTCGGCGGCTTTATCGAGAAGTTCGGCGGCAAGGGCCAGGGCAGCGCCTTCCTTGATGCACGCTGAGGAGAACGCAGCAGTGATCAAGGCGCTTATTTTCGATTGTGACGGCGTGCTGGTGGATACCGAGCGCGATGCCCACCGCGTGGGTTTCAACCTGGCCTTCGCCGAGCACGGCATTGCCGCCGAATGGAGCGTGGAGCTTTATGCCCGCCTGCTGCTGACCGCTGGCGGCAAGGAACGGATGGCAGTGTATTTTGACGAATTCGGCTGGCCCCTCGGCGCCGATAGTGCGGACGCCAAAACCGCGCTGATCCTCGATCTGCACAAGACAAAAACGCGGATCACCAGCGAGATCGTCGCCGATCTGCCCGTGCGCCCCGGCGTGCTGCGGATCATTGACGAGGCGCGCGCGGCGGGTGTTCGGCTGGGGGTTTGCACCACGTCAAACCCCAAGTTCATCGACGCGGTGCTCGATCTGTTCGGGGCGGAACGCAAGGCCGCGTTTGAATTCGTTCATGCCGGCGACGTCGTTGCCAAGAAGAAGCCCGCGCCCGATATCTATCTGTTGGCGCTGGAAACGCTGGGCCTGCCTGCATCGGCCTGCGTGGTGGTGGAAGACAGCCGCAACGGCCTGCTCGCCGCCACGGGCGCTGGCATTCCCACACTGATCACCATGAGCACCTATACCGCCGAGGAGGACTTTTCCGAGGCCGCCAAAGTGGTGCCCGAACTGGGCGATGCGCCCAATATCGCAATTACACTGGCAGACCTGAACGCACTCAACGCGGCGGGCTGAGGGGAGAGAGCATGTCTACGCTTACCATTGCACAGATCGAAGAAGCGCTTGATGTCACCTGCGATACGGTGATCCGCAACGAGAAGTATTTCTCCGACCTTGATGGCCTGGCGGGTGATGGCGATTTCGGCACCTCGCTGGCAACCGGGTTCAAGGTCATCAAGGCCGATCTGCCGGGGATCGACAAGAGCGCGATTGGCGCCATGCTGCTCAAGATCTCGATGATCTGTTCCAAGCATGTCGGCGGCTCGTCCGGTCCGATTTGGGGCACGGGCTTCATGCGCGCCGGGATGGTCTCCAAAGGGCTGACCGAAATTGGCCACCAGCAGTTGACCGACATGGTCGGCTCGGCGCTGGAAGGGATCATGGCCCGCGGCGGGGCAGTGCGCGGTGACAAGACGCTGCTCGATGCGCTGATCCCGATCCACGAAAAGTTGCAGGAAATGGACGGGTCTGATCTGGGCGTAGTGCTGGCAGCGGTTGCGCAAGTGGCCGATCAGGCCATCGACGAGACCCGCGGCCTGATCGCCCATCGCGGCCGTGCCAGCCAAGTGGGTGCGCGCAGTGCCAATACGCCCGATCCGGGCATCGTTGGGATTGCCACAATTCTTTGCGACTGGTGCAAGCACTATGGAGTGGATTACACACCCCAAGCGGCTGAACTGAATCACTAATTTACGCGTCCAACCGTTCCACGGAGAGGAATGAACCATGAAGAAGTTTGTCAACGATCCCGCCAATTTCGTGCCCGAGTTCATGACCGGCGTGCTGGCTGCCAATGCCGGCTTGCTGGATGGCAATCTGGAATTCCAGATGGTCAAGCGCAAGGATCGCCCCTCGCCCAATCACGTCTCGATCGTCCAGGGTTCGGGTTCGGGCCATGAGCCTGCGCATATCTGCGCGGTTGGGCCGGGGATGTTGTCCGCCGCCTGTCAGGGCCCGGTGTTCGCCGCGCCGCCGGTCGATGCCTGCTATGAAACGATCAAGGCCGTGGCCACCGATGCTGGCGTGCTGGTGCTGGTCAACAACTATCAGGGCGATCGCATGGCCTGGGACATGGCTTGCGAAATGGCTGAGGCCGAGGGCATCAAGCTGAAGCAGTTCATCATCAACGATGACGTGGCCGTGCAAGACAGCACCTGGACCGTTGGTCGCCGCGGCGTGGCCGGCAACTTCTTCGTGATGAAGGCCTGCGGTGCTGCCGCCGAAGCCGGGGCCGACCTTGATACGGTCTATGCCGTGGCCGAGAAGGTCAACAACAACGTCCGCACCATGGGCGTTGGCCTGACCAGTTGCATCCCGCCCGCCAAAGGTGACGCGATCTTCGACATCGGCGACGACGAGATGGAAGTGGGCGTCGGCATCCATGGTGAGCCGGGCCGCAGCCGCGAGAAGATCCGTGCCGCTGATTCGATCACCCAGACGCTGTTCGATGCCGTGCAGAGCGACCTGCCGTATAATTCGGGTGACCGCGTGGCGCTGATGATCAACGGCCTCGGCGGCACCCCGCCAGCCGAGCTTTATGTGGTCTATGCCAAGGCCGCCCAGCTGGCGGCTGACGCTGGCCTGGTGATTGCCCGCAACTATGTCGGCGAGTATTGCACCGCGCTCGATATGGTCGGCTGCTCGCTGACCATGCTCAAGCTCGATGCCGAGCTGGAAGGCCTGCTGGCCGCCCCTGCCGAATGCGCCGTGCGGGTGTTCTGATCTAGCCGATCATGCCAATGAAAAGGCCCGGCCCTCGCCACTAGGACCGGGCCTTTTTCGTGGGTGGTGCTTATTGCCCCGCCGCCCGCGCCGCGTTGATATCCACCACGCGCGGGGCCATGGCGAACAGCTCGCCGTAAGGATCATCGCCGGTTTCCAGCTGGTGCGGCTCGGTCCCTTCGCGCACGGTGGTTCGGCGCATGTCGCGGCGCCGGGTGGTGTAGTCGTATTCACCGCCCTTGTGCATCGAACACAGGTTATCCCAG
The DNA here is from genome assembly GCA_945906905.1 of Altererythrobacter xiamenensis. Classification (GTDB taxonomy): domain Bacteria; phylum Pseudomonadota; class Alphaproteobacteria; order Sphingomonadales; family Sphingomonadaceae; genus Alteraurantiacibacter; species Alteraurantiacibacter xiamenensis_A. Next base: position 11,200 of record CAMDSM010000065.1, read on the forward strand.
ATCACCATGTCGCCTGCGTTCCAGCTGACCGAGAAGATATATTGCGGCTGCGTAGCGTGCTCGATCAGCTCGCGGATCAGAGCACGCCCCTCGGCCTGGTCCATGCCTTTGATGTCCCCAGTAACGTCCATGGTGTGGGCGGCAATGAACAGCGCCTTGCGGCCCGATCCCTTGTGCACATGCACCAGCGGATGTTCGGCCTTGGGGCGCGCGTCGATCTCCTCTTCGGAGATATCGGCCCCGGCCTGCTTGCGGCTCCACCACAGCGAGTTGACGCCGATCAGCCCCTCCAGCTTGTCCTTCATCGCTTGGCTCAGATCGTCATAGGCGCTGCGGGTGTCGGCGAACCACGTCTCCCCGCCCTCGCGTGGCACATCATGCGCCAGCAGCAGCGAGTATGACGTGCGCAGGCTCATGAATGCACTGTCGGTGTGCCACAGCCGATCACCCTTGCGGTATAGGATCGCGGCGGGGTCGTTGGTGATGTCCCCTTGCGCATTGAGGTTGGAGGCATCGAACAGCTCGCGGAAAGGCAGCCGATAGGGCGTGTCTTCGCGCAGCGGCACCCGCTCCAGAAAGCCGAAATTGCGGCTGAATTCGACATGGTCGGCGTCGCTCATGCCGGTGTTGCGCCACACGGTGATGCCCCATTGGTCCATCGCATCGGTCACCTCGCACACTTCGGCGGGGGTGAGTTTGCGCGTGAGATCAAGGCCCGAACAGGTCGCACCGAAGCGCGGGGTGATGGGGGTAACGGTGAGCACTTTGCATTCCTCGCATTTGTTGCCGCCGCCATATCAGCGCATGATCGACATTGCGAGGGTGAGCGCTAGGGTAGCCCCAAACGCGAGGAGAGCGGCGATGAGAGCGATTCTGAGTGCAAGTGCGATGGCCGGGCTGCTGGCGGCCTGCGTTCCTGCCGGGGGCGCGGAAGAACTCCCCGCGCGACCGCCCACGGGCCAATGCGATGCAAGCGGAGTGCAGGACCACAAGGGCCACCGCGCCAGCGCCGCTGCGGGCCAGACGCTGCTGCGACTGACCGGCGCGACCACGCTGCGCTGGGTGCCACCCAACACCGCTGTCACCATGGATTACCGCGCCGACCGGCTGACCGTTTCGTACGACGACGAAATGGTGATCGAGGCGATTTCCTGTGGCTGATGGCAATGGCCCCAATGATGGCAGGCCCAATGACGGCAGAAAGCGCATCCCGCCGCTCTCCCCCTTCGAGGAAAGCGCCCAGTTCACCCGCGCGATCCGGGTGGGTGACCGGATCATCGTTTCGGGCAATATCGGCGTCGAGGCCGACGGCTCAATCTCGCCCGATGCCGGACGGCAGGCGGCGCGCTGCTTTGAACAGATCCTCGACTATATCACGCAACTGGGCGGCCAATCTGGCGATGTGGTGCGCGTGCGAATGTTTGTGACCGATATCGCCGATGCGGTGGCCGTCACCGCCGCCTTCACCGCCGCCGTCGGTCACGCCCGGCCTACTGGCACGCTGCTGGCGATATCCGCACTGGCTGGCCCAGCCTTCAAGGTGGAGATCGAGGCCGAGGCGATTGTGGGCGCCGGGCAATAGGTTAGGCAATTCAAACGCGGACGTACCGGCCCTTTCCGAGTGCTTTGACAGCCTGAAAGAAATTCTCGCCCGCGAAATGCTTGCGGTGCGGCCGAGTGGCGGGCAATGGACTAGCCATCATGAAAAGCCTCACCCATCTCCAGCGCCTCGAAGCCGAGAGCATCCACATCATGCGCGAGGTCGCTGCCGAGGCGACCAAGCCAGTCATGCTCTATTCGGTCGGCAAGGACAGTGCGGTAATGCTGCATCTTGCCAAGAAGGCGTTCTATCCCGCGCCGCCGCCGTTCCCGCTGCTGCATGTTGATACCACGTGGAAATTCCGCGCCATGTATGCCTTGCGCGAAAAGGCCGCCAAGGATGCGGGCATGGAGCTGCTGGTCTATCAAAATCCCGAAGCGGCGGAACGCGGGATCAACCCGTTCGATCACGGCCCCCTGCACACCGATATGTGGAAAACCGAAGGGCTGAAGCAGGCACTCAACCTCTATGGTTTTGATGCAGCCTTTGGCGGCGCGCG
>CAMDSM010000066.1 GCA_945906905.1 Altererythrobacter xiamenensis
GCACCGGCAGAATGAACAGGATCAGCGGGATGGTCATGATCGCGGGCAGGCGGGCGGCCTTTTCCTCGGCCCGCATCATCCGCTCGTTGCGGAATTCGGCCGAGAGCACACGCAGCGCCGAAGCCAGCGGGGTGCCGTAACGCTCGGTCTGGACCATGGTCGTCACAACGCCGCGCACCGCGTCAAGATCCACCCGGTAGGCGAGGTTTTCAAAGGCCTGACGGCGTTCGGTGAGGAATGACAGTTCGATTGCGGTCAGGGCGAATTCATCACCCAGTTCGGGATAGGCCCGGCCCAGTTCCTTGGCCACGCGGTTGAAGGCGGCGTCCACGGTCAGGCCGGCCTCGGCGCAGATCACCAGCAGGTCGAGCGCATCTGGCAGGCCCTTCTGGATCGCCTTGGTGCGCTTTGACGCGATGTTCTTGATGTAGATTTCGGGCGCCTTGTAGCCCAGCACTACCAGCGCTGCAAAGCCCATGAAGCGCTTTGTGCTGCCCCAGTCGGGGAACATTTCGACCCAGTAGATCACCACCACGCCGATCAGGCCCAGCACCACCGGCAGCACCATGCGGCTGAACAGCACGACAACCGCCAGTTCCTTGTTGCGGATACCGGCCTGGGCCAGCTTTTGCTGGATGATCTTGACCTGGCTTTCCTGGAGGACTTTCATGCCCTCCATGGTTTCCTTCATCTTGTCGGTCGTGTCGGTATTGCGCACCAGGCTCTGGCGCTTTTTTGACTTGTTGGTGATCATTCCGGTCTTGAGTTCGGCCCGCCGGGCGTTGAGCGATTTGACGCGCTTGGCCATCGGGTCGGTCACTGTGACCGCAGCATAAATCGCCAGGAACACCGCGGCAGCGGCAACGCCAGCCAGGATCGTGCCGACGAGGATGACATCGACGCCGAGGAGCGTGGGTCCGGAAGCAGGAGCAATCATTGTTATCTACCTTCCCGCAGCTCAGATTTCGAAGCTGACCATCTTGGCCATGATAAAGCCGCCGATGCTCATCCACACCAGTCCGCCCATGCCAGTCACCATCAGGCGCTCATCAACAAAGAAGTCGGCGATATAGTTCTGGTTGACCATATAGATCATGGAGAACACGATGAACGGCAGCGAGCCGACGATATAGGCCGAGGCCTTGGATTCCGAGCTCATCGCCTTGATCTTCAGCTTCATCTGCGCGCGCTTGCGCAGCACATCGGCCAGGTTTGAGAGCGTTTCGGCCAGATTGCCGCCGGTCTCGCGCTGGATCGCCAGCGTGATGACGAAGAACTGGAATTCGGCCGTGCCCAGCTTGTTGGCGGTTTCCTGCAGCGCTTCTTCCATCGTGCGGCCGATCTTGATGCGTTCGGTCACCGCGCGGAATTCTGAACCCACCGGGCCGGGCACTTCGCTGGCCACAACACCCAGCGTTTCGCCCACCGGCAGGCCCGAGCGCAGGCCACGGACCAGCAGTTCGATGCCGTCGGGGAACTTGGAATTGAAGGCATTGGTGCGCCGGGTGATCAACTTGCCAACGATGAAATGCGGCAACCCGGCACCTGCCATCACGCCGACCGCCAGCGCCAGCAGCGCGGCTCCGGTCTTGAGGTAGATCAGCGCCGCCAGCACCAGCCCGAGGCCGAGTGAGGCGTAGAAATACTGCATGTTGGTCCAGTTCATGCCGGTGCGTTCGAGCCGCATGGCCAGAGCTTGCTGGCGCGAACCCGATCCGGCCCTGACGAACTGCTTGGGCTTGCGAGCGGCAATCGCCTTCTTGAGCTGCGATTCAACCTTGTCCTTGGTGCTTTCCGAATGGCGATAGCGCACGGCAAGAAGGCGGCGCTGGCTTTCCTTGGCGATCGATGGACCGGACAAAAGCATATAGCCCACGACCATCAGGCCCATCAGGCCCAAGCCCACAAGCAGAAGCTGGAAAATGCTCATGTCTCGCCCTTGCTCTTTTGCATCATAACATCAGGTCCGGCGCGGCAGGCCCCGGAAGCGGAGCCTGCCGGCCTGCGGTTCATTCGGCGGCTTCGGCTGCGGCCAGCTTGCTGGCCTTGTCCTTCTTCGAACTCAGCATCGACTTGAGATCGAGCTTGCCGAGCAGCGAAGTGGAGGACTTGCCCGATTGCTTGAGGCCAGCCCCATCGTCGCTGCCCGCACCGACGATCGCATTGGCGATGTCGCGGATTGGAGCAACGGTCTTGGAGTTCTTGTTGGCCTCGGAAAAGGTCTGGCCCAGCTTGGCCGCGTTTACTGCAGCCTTCTGGTCAAAGCCGATCACATAGTTGATCTTGCGTTCGATCGAGGCTTCGAAATCGGCCCGGCTGATCTCGGTAGCGCCCGGCTGAACCTTGTTGCACACGATCATCGGCTGCGCGCCAGGGGCATTGCTCTTGAGCCACGAGAGGATGCGGATACTGTCGCGGGCCGATGCCAAGGTCATCTCGGTCACCAGCACGACAACGTTCACATCGGTCATCAGATGCGGGAAGTTGATCAGCATGTTGCGCGGCATGTCGATCACCGTCATGTCGAAGGCTTGGCGGAACTCCTCCTCCAATTGCACGAAGGCGGTGCCATCGGTCATCAGCGGGGAGTTGATCGGGGCTTCGGCGCTCATGATCGCGAGCCGGTCGTTGGCGCGGATCATGGCGCGTTCGATGAACAGGCCGTCGATGCGGCTGGGGTTCTCGATGGCATCGGTCAGACCGCGGCCTGGCTCCAGATCAAGGCACAGCGCGCCAGTTCCGAAATGCACGTCGAGGTCGAGCAGCGCTGTGGCGCGGGCGTGATCGGTCGAAAACAGCCAGGCGATCGAAGTGGCGAGGGTGGAGGCACCAACGCCTCCGCGCGTGCCGACCACGGCCGTGGAAATGTGCTGCTTGACGCCTTCGGCATCGGCATTGCGTGGAGCCGAGAACACCGCCTGCGCGCTGGTCAGGGCATCACGCAGCTGTCCGGCTGAAAGCGGCTTGAGCAGATAGTCGTGGATCCCGCTCGACACCAGATCGCGATAGAGCCGCACGTCGTTCACCTGACCGGTGGCAATCACCACCGTGCCCGGCTCGCACACTTCGGCCAGCGCGTTGATATCGTTCAGCGGATCGCCGCTTTCCGACAGGTCGACCAGCAGGATCGCCGGACTTGCCGAAATCGACAGCGACTGCACCGCATTGCGCAGGCCGCCCTTGTTGCACTTTTCCGGCTGCCAGCCCATTTCGACCACCACGGGGCGCAGCACATCGAGCGCGGCATCGTCGCAGATATAGGCAGCAAAGGGATCCCGGTTGCCCATCGGGCCGGATTTCCACGCAGCGTTCATGACTTAACTCCCACTTTGGGTAGAGGATGCCGCAAGGCCTTCGGATCCGGTCGCAGGGGCTTCGCGATAGGTTTCGATGGCCTTGGTCGAGGTCATCACCGTCGTCTGGCCGTTGCCGCGTGCGCCTTCCAGCAGATGCTGCGGATCGGCGATCATCGCGGCGTAGTTGCCGTTCACCGCACAGCCGAAGCCGGGCGATGTGTTGTTGCCCAGATTGCCATTGGCGCGGGCACCCCAGTTGGGGCAGCCGGGCACATGTGCGGTTGACCGCGACACCACCACCCGGACATTGCCCGGATCAAGATAGCCCACGGTAATCGGCGCGCCTTCTTCCAGCAGCAGACTGAAACGGCTGGCGACACCGGCCACATCTTCGCGCACGGCGGCGCTGGCGGTGGCGTCGTCGATCGAAATCCGGTCGCCAAAGCCAAGGTCGAGCGTGGCGAACCAATCGGCCAGACGCGCCTGTTCTTGCACCGGCAGGCCAGAGGAATTCGACGCCAGGTCGAGCGTGTAATTGCTGCTCTGGACAACCGGCTGGTTGACGCTGCTGAGCGACGAATTGGACATCGCGCCACCGCCTGTGGCACAGCCTCCAAGACCGATTGTCAACGAGAGGGCGAGCGCCGTGGCGGCCATATGTTTGATGCGAAGGGTCATGACTGTCACCTCTCTCAGTTCAGGCTGAAGCCGGGCGCGGCACTGGCGGCGTCGGCGGTTTGGGTCTGGCTGCCTTGGGTCGAACCGCCGGCCAGCGCTTCGCCGCCCTGGTCGATCAGGCTGACCGAGGGGTTGGCGGCGGCATCGTCAGCCGCACGTGGCATCGGGCGCGATTGACCGCTGACGCCGTTGTGTTCGCGGTTGAGCAGGAACTGCTCGGCCGCGGACGGGGCGTTGTAGCCATCGGTCGGCAGGTGGATCTCGTGATCGCTGACCGGTTCGACCAGATAGGGCGTGACAATGATCACCAGCTCGGTTTCGCCGCGCCGATATTCGGTCGAGCGGAACAGATTGCCCAGGATCGGGATTTCACCCACGCCCGGCGCCCGGTCGATGGTGTTCTGCGAGTTGTTGCTCAGCAGGCCCGCGATCATGAAGCTCTGGCCGGAGCCCAGCTCGACCGTGGTTTCGGCCCGGCGGATCGTCAGCGCGGGGATCTGGAAGCCGTTGAGCGTCACCGCTCCCTGGCTCGACAGTTCCGACACTTCGGGCCGCACGCGGATCGAGATCCGGCCATTGGCCAGCACGGTGGGCGTATAGGCCAGGCTGACGCCGTAGTTCTTGTATTCCACCGTGGTCGTGCCGAGGCCCTGGCTGAGCGGGATCGGGAATTCGCCGCCGGCAAGGAATTCGGCGGTTTCACCCGAAAGAGCGGTGAGGTTGGGTTCCGACAGCGTGGTCACCAGACCTTCGCGTTCGGCCATATCCAGCGCCGCGCCGATGTCCATGCCCAGAAAGCGGGTCACAGCGCCAAGCGTGGTGCCGGGCGTGATATTGGTGATCGAGGTGCCCGGTGTGGTCGAGCCATCGGGCAATCCGACAGCGCAAGTCGTTGTGGTGCAAAGCGCTGTGCCGGGGGCAAATGTGCCACCCAGCGCACGGCCCTGGCCGACGCCGAACTGGAAGCCGCTGGTCGAATCGATGGTCCTCAAATTGGCCCCCAAGGCACGGACCAGCGAGCGGCTTACTTCGGCAAACCGCACGCGCAGGTTGACCTGCAGCGGGGTCGCCGTGCGCAGGCGGGAAATGACATTGGCGGTTTCACCCATGAAAGCGGCGACAAGGCGTTCGGCCTCGGCGGCATCTTCGGGCGCGGCCACGGTGCCGGTCAGCAGCACGGTGTTTGTGCCCATGGTGGCCACCTGAATGTTGGCTTCTGGCATCGCCAGTGTCAGCATCTGGTCGACACTGTCGAGGTTGGAGCCGACGCGGACATCGGCTGACCAGATAATGTCACCGGCGGCATTGCTGGCGTAGATCGTGGTCTCGCCGCCCGACAGGCCCATCACGAACAGCTGGCGCTGCGATTTCACCTGGACATCGGCGATACCCTCGTTGGCAACAAAGATGTCAGCCATATTGCCCGGCACCGTCACCAGTTCGCCGCGACCGATCGACAGGACGATTTCCTGCGCCGGGCTGACGACTGTCTGGGCCTGCGCCGCGCCTTGCGGCATGGCGATCAGTGGTGCGAGCGCGCAGGCGGCGGTCAGCACGGACTTGATAAGGCGGCTCTGCATGGTCTTGCCCCTGGTTTTGGATGCAATGGAATTGGCGAAGATGGCTGTTGTGGTCATGGCGCTTACCTCGATCCGGGGCCGGGTGGCGGTGGCAGGCGGCGGTCGAGCAATGCTCCGGCCCCCCGCTGCACCGGCACTTCGACGGTCGACTTGCCACGGGTCACCCGCACGCTCGGACCTGTAGGCCGGGCCGCTTGTGTCCCACCGCCAGCTGGCATAAGCGCAGCTGTCGGAGCCGATTGCTGGCCGGCATTGCTGCTGGTCGGCGCAGCCACCGTGCGGCGCTGGAAGCGCGACACGTCACCACCGGTAACAAAGGTGGTGGCTCCGTCACGTGGGCGAGAAACCGCCTGGCGCAGAATTTGTGCTTCCTGCTCGCGCGATGCGCCTTCAGGAATGTCCACATCGCCCGCCGCAATCGAACGGTCGAGTTCGGCCTGATTGTCGGCAATCGAGCGCAGTGACAGGCTGAGCGTGCCAATGGTCTGCGAGACGGCGATCTTTTCGGCGATGCGCGGGGTCACTTCCAGCGTCACCGTGCGGAAGGCGCGGACAACGGTGCGGCCATCTTCGGTGGTGGTGGTTTCGGTCGATTGGTCGGTTGCCAGCACGCGCAGATTGGTCAGGATGGTCTCGGTGGCGCGCAGCCCCTGGCCGCCTTCGCCTTCGATCGACTGCGTCAGCATCAGGTCAATCCGGTCACCCGGGAACACGAAACCGCCAACACCGGTGCGGGCCGAAACCGGCACCGTCACGGCGCGCATGCCCGGTCCAAGCGCTGCGGCCAGGAAGCCGCGATCACCTGGGGCCACCAGCGACCCTTGCGTCACCGGCTCACCAGCGGTGATCGGAAAGCGCACCACGGTGCCCAGCAGCATTTCCATATTGGCTTCGCCGTCGATGAAATAGGCGTCCTGCACCAGTTCTTCCGGCCACAGCTGGAAGCCGATGGCGTCAGCTGTGACGATGGTGCCCACGGGCAGTGCCCGCTTGGCCACCAGAACCTTTGGTCCTTGCGGTTCGACATCTGCCGCCGCAACTTCGGGCGCAGCAGCGCCAGCAAACATGCTCCGGGCAGCAAGAGCGGTGCCGATTGCAATAATCAGCGCCCCCAGCAGCAGAATGAGCTTCTTCTTGTCCATGGTGCGTCGAGCCCCCTTAGTGTCCTTGGCGGAAAGGTATTTGTCCGCTTAGGCCGTAATTGGTTAAAATGCGGTTCACCCGGCGAGGCCCGACAGGGCACTTTCCGGAACATAGAATGATGCGATGGTCCACAAACCGGCGGCGGCAATTGCCACGCCATAAGGAATGGCCAGCTTGTGCTTCTGGCGCAGCGCCACGTGCCAGGCGCCGAACAGCACCGTCAGCAAGCCGCCCAGCAGCGCCATAACGATCAGCAGTTGGAAGAAATGCATCGGGGCCACCCACAGCGCCAGCGCTGTCAGCAGCTTCACATCGCCGCCGCCCATCGCTTTCAAGGCGAACAGTATGGACAAGGCGAGGAAAGTGGCGACGGCCAGACCAAGCTGCATCGCCACATCAGGCCACAGCGCCATGCCGGTTGCCCACCAGAACAGCGGCGCAGACAGCGCGATGGCGGCGTTGAGCCAATTGGCGATCTTGCGGCTCTTCAGATCGGTGAAGGCGGCCACAAGCAGCGCGATTGCCAACATCGCAAGCAGACCGTATTTGACTGGATCATCTAGCATTACATATCCCCGAGGAATCCCTTGGACTTTGCTTGCTAGCGACCATCACTTACCAAATAGTAACCACGGGCAGGAGGCTGGAATTCATCACGTGGTTGAAGGTGCTGCGCCAGATGCAGCAGGCGCGTTTGATCGCCGGGCCATTCCAGCGGGCGCGGTCGAGCGATACTGGCCTGCGCCCGATGGTTATCCGATCCGGCTGATCGATTGGCCTGCGCCAGCCGGACAGGCGGAGCGCGGGTCGATCTTGTTTCTGCCTGGACGCGGCGATTGCTATGAGAAATATATCGAAACCTTCGAACATTGGCGCGTGCAGGGCTGGCAGGTGAGCGCGGCAGACTGGCGCGGGCAGGCCGGATCGGGGCGGCTGGGGGCCGATGATGTCACCGGCCACATAGGGGATTTCGCGCAGTGGGTGGCCGATCTCGGCGGGCTGTGGGCCGATTGGGCGAAAGGTCGTTCGGGGCCGCTGGTGCTGGCGGGCCATTCGATGGGCGGGCACCTGGTGCTGCGGGCGGCGGCCGATGGCGTGCTGACGCCCGTGCCTGCGGCGCTGGTGGTTTCGGCACCGATGCTGGGGGTGTTTCCGCAATGGCTGCCGCTGCGGCTGCAACTGATCTTTGCCACTATCATGGCCAAGCTCGGCGATCCGCGTCGACCGGCGTGGAAATGGAGTGAGAAGCCGGGCGAACTGCCCAAGGGCCGCCAGCACCTGCTGACCCACGATAATGACCGCTATGCCGACGAGCTATTCTGGCGCGATGCCCGCAGCGAACTGGCGATGGGGCCGGGCAGCTGGGGTTGGGTGGCGGCAGGGATGCGATCAATGCGCCATCTGGCGCGACCCGATGTGCTGGCGCGGGTGCGGCTGCCGGTGTTCCTGTTGTCGACCAGCGGTGACCGGCTGGTCTCCCCCCGCGCCACCCGCCGCGCCGCCGCCAAGCTTCCTCAAGTGAAGTTTGTCGAACTGGAGCCACAGGTGCGGCACGAAATTCTGCGCGAATCCGATGCCTTTCGCGCGCCTGCTCTGGCCGCCATCGACGCCTTTCTGAGCGGGCTAGGTGCCGCTTGAGCTTGAGCTTTGACATTGCCGTGATCGGTGCCGGGATTGCCGGGGCCAGCATCGCCGCCGAACTGGCACCGCACGGCTCGGTCGTGCTGGCCGAGGGCGAGCGCTTTGCCGGCTATCACACCACCGGGCGCTCGGCAGCCTTCTGGGAGGCCTGCTATGGCGGACCGCAGATTGTGCCACTGACGCTGGCCAGCGGCGACTGGTTGCGAGGCGGCGGCTTCATGCGCCCACGCGGCGCGCTCTACATCGCCGAACGGGCCGATGAGGGCAAAGTGGCGGCGTTCGCGGACAGTTTCGCTGGAACCGGAGTGATCATCGAGCAGGTCAGCCGCACGCGGATGGAGCAACTGGTGCCCGGCCTGCGCTCCGGTTGGACGCACGCAATCAGCGAGCCGGACTGCGCCGACATCGATGTCGCTGCTTTGCATCAGCACTATCTCGCCATGGCAAAACAGGGCGGCGCGCAACTGCTGACCGGACACCGGCTGACCCATGTGGAACGCGCTGGGGTCGGCGGCGGCGGCTGGTTGCTCGGCTTTGACAACGGGGTGGAACTGCGCGCCGGGGTGTTGGTCAACGCTGCCGGGGCCTGGGCCGATGAGGTGGCGGTGATAGCCGGGGCGCGGCCGCTGGGGATCACGCCCCATCGCCGCACGATTGCGCAATTGCGGGTGGAACCGGCGCCCAATCCCGATCTGCCGCTGGTGCTGGGGATTGACGGATCGTTCTATTTCAAGCCCGAAAGTGGTCGCCTGTGGCTCAGCCCGCACGACGAGACGCCCAGCGTGCCTTGCGATGCCGCGCCCGAAGAGCTGGACGTGGCGCGGGCGATCGCCCGGTTCGAGACCGTGGTCGATTGGAAAATCGCTGCCCTGGAACGCAAGTGGGCGGGCCTGCGCAGCTTCGCGGTGGATCGCTTGCCAGTTTACGGCACTGACCCTGCCTGCGATGGCTTTTTCTGGTTTGCCGGGCAGGGCGGTTTCGGCATCCAGACCGCGCCCGCCGCCGCGCGGCTCGCCGCGCAATTGCTCACCGGAACCGCGCGCGATGCGATGACAGCGGCGATCGACGCAGGCATTTACTCTCCCTCGCGATTTGGCTAGCCATGGGCGGCAATACCAACCGAGGGGAGAGTTCCGTGGCGCACAAGTTTGAAATCTACAAGGACAAGGCGGGCGAGTTCCGCGCGCGTTTCAAGCACAATTCCGAAGTGATGTTCTCGACCGAGGGCTATTCGAACAAGGCCAGTGCGCAGAACGCGATTGATTCGATCAAGAAGAACGGGCCAGATGCGCCCACTGAAGACAACAGCTAACCACTGGAGCTAACGCTTGGCACGGCCGGCCTCATCAGCAGCATCGCTGGCGAGGCGGTCGACGCGTTCGTTTTCGGTGTGGCCGCTGTGGCCGCGGACCCATTGCCAGTGGACCTTGTGGCGCGCGGCTGCCTCGATCAGGTCATGCCACAGGTCGACGTTCTTGACCGGCTGCTTGCTGGCGCTGGTCCAACCGCGCTTTTTCCAGCCCGCGATCCACTTGGTCATGCCGTCGATCACATAGCGGCTATCGGTGTGGACGGTCACCTCGCACGGCTCCACCAGCGCGGTGAGCGCCTTGAGCACGGCAGTCATTTCCATGCGGTTGTTGGTTGTATGGTCCTCGCTGCCAGACAGTTCTTTTTCGTGGACACCCATGCGCAGAAGCACACCCCAGCCGCCGGGGCCGGGATTGCCCTTGCACGCGCCATCGGTGAAAATATCGACCGTTTTCAAGCGCCAAACACCTGCGCGCCCTGTGCCCGGTAGAAATCGAGGCGGCGGACGAAATCCATCGGATCCTTGCGCGTCACCAAGGCATCGGCGGGCGTATCGAGCCAGTCCTGCGCGCGGCTGGAGACAAACCGCAGCGCCGCCCCCTGAGCCAGCAGCGGCATGGCGGCGCGTTCGGCGGGTTCCAGCTTGCGGACGCTTTCATAGCCCGCGATCAGCGCCGCTCCCACAAGCTCGCGGTAGGCGCGGCCGCCGGTGGTAAAGCTCCACGCCGCATGGGTCACCGCCAAGTCATAGGCCATGGCATCGTTGCAGGCGAAGTAGAAGTCGATCAGCCCGGTAACAGTGTCGCCCAGCATCAGCACATTGTCGGGGAACAGGTCGGAATGGATTACCGATTGCGGCAGGCCATGGGGCCATTGCGCGGCGACCTTGGCGGCGTGGTCGATCGAGGCGGGCAGCGCCGGATCGATCCGGGCCAGTGCCGCCGCGCCGCAGTGCGCCAACACGCGGGCCGATGCGGCAGGGTTGAGGTCATTGGCGCGGGTGGAGCGGAAGTTCTGTGCCTTCAGGTGCATTTCGGCCAGCACCTTGCCGACATTATGCGCTTGTGCCGGGCTCGGCGTATCTATCGAGACTCCCGGCAGAAATTCGATCAGCGCCACCGCCTTGCCATCCAGCAGGCGCGAAGTATCGCCCGCCCGGTCATGGATAGTGCGCGGCACCGGACAGCCTTTGCTCGCCAGATGATCGAGCAAGCCGAGGAAGAACGGCAGGTCGGCCAGGTCGATCCGGCGTTCATACATGGTCAGGATAAAGCGCGCTGGTTTATTGCCTTGGCCAGACGTATCGATCAGCCAGTTGGAATTGGATACGCCCTCGGCAATGCCCTTGGCGCTGACAATCTCGCCGACATCATAATGCGCGATCAGGCCCGACAGGTCTTGCGCCGAAAGCTGAGTGTACACGGCCATGCGCGAATCAATCCGCCAGCTGGCGCGGCAGTTTGAAGACCATGTTTTCAACCGTGGTGGTCACCGCGCGTTCTTCCACCACGCGCCACTCGCCCAGCCGCGCGATCACTTCGCGCACCAGTTCCTCGGGCGCTGAGGCTCCGGCAGACAGGCCCAGCGTGGTCACGCCGTCGAGCCAGCTTTGCTGAATCTCATCGCCGCGCTGGATCAGCCGGGCGGGAGTGCCGCCGCGCTCCGCCACTTCGACCAGCCGCAGCGAATTGGATGAATTGGGCGCGCCGATCACCAGCACAAGTTGGGCATCGGGTGCGATGGCCTTGACCGCCGCCTGGCGGTTGGAGGTGGCATAGCAGATATCCTCGGCCTTGGGGGCCGTGACCTGCGGGAAGCGGGCGAGCAGCGCGGCGATGATCTGCGCGGTTTCGTCCACCGAAAGCGTGGTCTGGGTGAGGAAGGCGAGCGGAGCATCGTTGGGGAAAGACAGGCGGGCGACATCCTCCACCGTTTCCACCAGCGTCATTTGCCCTTCATCGACCTGGCCGAACGTTCCGATCACCTCGGGATGGCCGCGATGGCCGATGAACAGGATATGCCGTCCGGCGGCGATTTGGCGTTCGGCCTGGCGGTGGACCTTGCTGACCAGCGGGCAGGTGGCATCGACATAGATCATCTGCCGCCGTTCGGCCTCGGCAGGAACGCTTTTAGGCACGCCATGGGCCGAGAATACCACCGGCACCCCCTCGGGCACCTCGTCCAGCTCGTCGACAAACACCGCGCCCTTGGCCCGCAGACTATCGACCACGAAGCGGTTGTGGACGATCTCGTGCCGGACATATACGGGCGCGCCATAGCGCTCCAGCGATCGCTCGACGATCTCGATCGCCCGGTCGACCCCGGCGCAAAAGCCGCGCGGGGCGGCGATCAGCACGGTCAGGGGCTGCTTTTGTGTGGTTGCTGCGGCTTGTGCGGCAGCTTGTGGAAAGGGAGCGTTCATATCCCCGCCACTAGCGGTTGTCGCTGGCAAGCGAAAGGGGTAGGGGCTGCTTCTGCTAAAGCACAAGGATCAGGAATGAAGCTTCGTATCGCAGCAATTGTCGCACTCACCACCTTCGGCCTGTCTGGCTGCCGGACGCAAGGCGATATCGTGGTGACTGACAGCGTCGGCATTACTGCTGTGCGCTCGGTTTGCCCGGCTGTCGGCATTCCCGAGCACACTGGCGATGTTACGCTGTTCTCGCCTGTTGGCAGCACCACCGCCGATGCGTTGGACCTGACTGCGGTGATGACCAATGTCCGCAGCACGTGCAATGATTCGGGCAGCGAAGTCGTTTCCACGGCCACCTTTGAAGTGCAAGCGATGCGCCGCAACACTATTGGCGCGCGCACGGTTGAGCTGCCCTATTTCGGCACTGTGCTGCGCGGCGGCAGCTCGGTCGTATCCAAGCGGCTGGGCACAGTATCGTTGACATTTGCCGACGGCGAAGCGCGTGCCAGCGCCAGTGCCACTGCCGGAGCGGTGATCAACCGCACCGAGGCGACACTGCCGGCCGAGATCCGCGAACGCATCACCCGCACCCGCCGCGCGGGCGACGATGATGCTGCAATCGATCCGCTGACCATGCCCGATGTGCGCGCGGCGATTGCCCGCGCCTCGTTTGAGCTGCTGATCGGCTTCCAGCTGACCGAAGACCAGTTGGCCTATAACGCCACTCGCTAAGCCGCTCTTTCCCGCCGGGGCCAAACAGGCTAACGGCGCGGCCTATGTCTGATACCAAAACTTTGTATGCCGCCTATGCGGCCAAGATCGATGCCGTGCTGGCGGCGCTGGAAGCCGATGGCGTGTTGCCCGCTGGCCTGCCGCGCCTGAATGTCAGCGTTGAACCACCGCGCGATCCCTCGCACGGCGATATGGCCACCAATGCGGCGATGGTGCTGGCCAAGCCCGCTGGAACCAATCCGCGCGCTTTGGCCGAAAAGATCGTCGAGAAGCTGATCGCCGATCCGCTGGTGCTGAGCGCCGAAATCGCCGGGCCGGGCTTCATCAACCTGCGTCTGGAACCCGCCAATTGGCTGGCCGAACTGGCGGCGATTGCCAAAATGGCTGATGGCTATGGCCGTTCGACCATGGGCGCGGGGCGGCAGGTTAATGTAGAATATGTCTCGGCCAATCCGACCGGGCCGATGCATATGGGC
>CAMDSM010000067.1 GCA_945906905.1 Altererythrobacter xiamenensis
CCATTGCATCCAGTGCGGATCGATGCTGGCGCCCCAGATTTCCAGCGGCGGCCGGGGTGAGAAGCCTTGCGCGAACTGCACCAGCAGATAGGCGCTGAGCAGTATCACTGCCAGCCCGGCGATATTGGTCAGCCATTGCGCGGCTCCGGCCTTGCGTTGCCACAGATAGAACCAGTTGCTCCCCGGAACCACCGACCCCAGCACGTCGGCGCTGGCCTTGAACGGCGCGGGATCTTGCGGCGCGATGATCCCGTCCATCGCCCCACGCACAGGTTCCTTGAGGCGGTAGAGCAACCAGGCGAGTGGGAAGCCGGGCAAAGCGGCAATCAGGAAGGCAATCTGCCAGCCCTTGAAGCCGAAGGGCGCGGTTCCTGCGGGGAAGGCCAGGTTCCATTGTTGGCTGACAATCCCGCCCAGTGCCATCGACAGGCCAAGCCCCAGCGCCAGACCAATGCCAAGCCCGGCCATGCCCACGCCGCGACGGCTTTTGGGCAGGGTATCGAAGATGATCGAATTGGCCGCGGGCTGCGTCGCCCCTTCGCCAATACCTACGCCAAGGCGGCTGATCGCCAGCAGGGCAAAGCCGCTGGCAAAGGCCGACAATCCGGCAAAGAATGACCATGCAGCAAGGCAGATCGCCAGCAGCTTGGTGCGCTTCCAGCCGTCCACGAGCCGCCCCAAGGGCAGCGAGAACAAGGCGTAGAACAGCGCGAACACCGTGCCATAGAGCAGTCCAATCTCGGCATTGCCGATGCCAAGATCGGTGCGGATATCGTTGGCGAGGATCGAAAGAATCTGCCGATCGAGCAAGCTCATCGCCTGCGCGGCGGAGACCAGCGTCAGCGCATACCAGCCATAGCGGCTGATCTTTTGGCCTTGGGCCATATCGGCTGCGGCATTGGCTGGCGTTGGGTCTGCCATTGGAAATCCTCTCTCCCGAATTCAGGCCGAACTTGCGCGAATTATGCCAGCTTGAACAGAGTTTCAGCATTGGTCTGGAAGAACTTGCGCTTTTGCGCATCGCTCATTTCCATATCATCCAGCAGGCGCACTTCATCGGGGACATATTGATAAGGGTAATCCATCGCATACATCACCCGGTCCTCGCCCATCACCTCGATCATCAGGCGGATGGAGGCAGGCGAAGGCAGGCCACTGGATGTGCCCCAGACATTGTGCCGCAGATAGTGGTGCAAGGGATGCTGCAACGGCTTCAACCGCTTATAACGCTGCGAACGGACACCGGCATTGAACATGTAATTCGTCCGGTCGATCCAGAACGGCAGGCCTTCGGCGCCATGGCCCAGCGCCAGTTGCAGCGTGGGATAGCGGTCGAACACACCCGTCGTCAGCAGGCGCAGCGCGTGATAGCTGGTCTCCACCGCAAAGCCATAAACCGCGCCATCAAGCCCGGCATTGGCCATGTCGCCGATCATGCTGTCGGGCAGGCCTTGCGGGTGAATATACAAGGGCATATCCAGATCGGCGCAGCCGCGCAGGATCGGGTCAAACTGTGGCTCATCCAGATAGTGGCCGTGGGTGTGGCTGCACACCTGCACCCCGTGGAAGCCCAGTTCTTCCTTACAGCGACGCAGTTCCTGCGCGGACCATTCGGGATCGAGCGGCGCGATGGCAGCCATGCCGTAGAAGCGGTCGGGATAGCGTTCGCAGGCGGCTTTCAACTGGTCATTGGCACCGCGCGCAATGCGGCGCGCTTCCTCCGGGTCGTGGATTGATTGCGTGCCGGGGCTGGTCAGTGCCAGCACCGCCTTGTCAATCCCGGCATCGTCCATCGCCTGAATGCGCAAGGTGCCCAGATCGAGCAAACGCTCGCGGATGAATGTGGTCCGTTCCGATGGGCTGGAGCCGTAAAAGCCCCACAGCGATGTGGTGCCCTTGTCGGCACGGCCTTCCTTGACCAGCCGCATGATCGCATCGAGCTGATCCTGCGTGGCGAAGGCTTCCTCGGTGGCGATGCGCAAGTATCCGCGATCCCCGCCGGTTTTGAGGTCATGTGTCATCAGATTACCCTTCGTGAACCGCTTTCAGAACCATGCAGGCCTTGACCCCTTCGGGCCCGTCCTCGCTGCCGTGGCCGGACCATTTGACCCCGCCAAACGGCGCATCGGCGCCGCCGATCATGTGGCTGTTGATGCCGACCATGCCGGCCTCGATCTGCGCGGCCAGACGGCGCTGGCGGGCCGCGTCGTTGGTCCAGTTATAGGCGGCCAGGCCATAGGGCAGGCGGTTGGCCTCGGCGATCATCTGTTCCTCGGTGGCATAAGGATTGACGATGGCGACCGGGCCGAACGGCTCCTCGGTCATGATCGCGGCATCCAACGGCACTTCGGAAATCACTGAGGGGGCATAGAAATAGCCCTGATTGCCGAGCCTCGTTCCGCCCGCGCCCAGCTTCGCGCCCTTGGCCAGCGCATCGCCGATCAACCGCTCCATCGCATCGGGACGGCGTGGGTTGGCCATCGGGCCCATG
The DNA here is from genome assembly GCA_945906905.1 of Altererythrobacter xiamenensis. GTDB lineage: Bacteria > Pseudomonadota > Alphaproteobacteria > Sphingomonadales > Sphingomonadaceae > Alteraurantiacibacter > Alteraurantiacibacter xiamenensis_A. The sequence goes on from CAMDSM010000067.1 coordinate 2,492, forward strand.
GTGGTGGCCGGATCAAGCCCATTGCCGACGACAACCTTGCGCGCACCTTCGATGAAACCGTCGCGGAACCGCTCGAACACGTCTTCCTGCACGATAAAGCGCGTGGGGCTGACGCAGACCTGTCCAGCATTGCGGTATTTGCCGCCCACCGCATTTGCCAGCGCCTTGTCGACATCGGCATCGTTGAACACCAGTACCGGGCCGTGGCCGCCCAGCTCCATGGTGGTGCGCTGCATGTTCTCGGTGGCGAGGCGCGCGAGATGCTTGCCGACCACGGTCGAGCCAGTGAAGCTCAACTTGCGGATGATCGGGCTGCCGAGCAGATGGCGACTGACTTCATCGGGCACGCCGAACACCGCTTGCGCCACTTCCTTGGGCAGGCCTGCATCGAGCAGGCACTGCAAGATTGCCAAGGCGCTGGCAGGCGTTTCCTCAGCGCTTTTCAGGATCACCGAACAGCCCGCCGCAATCGGCGCGCCCAGCTTGCGACCCGGATTGCCGAGCGGAAAATTCCACGGCGCGAAGGCCGCCACCGGGCCAACGGGTTCCCACCGAACGGTCGAACGTTGACCTTCGGGCCGCACCAGCTCGCGGCCATAGAGGCGGAACACCTCGCCAGCGTAGAAATTGAACAGGCCGACGTTCATCATCAGCTCCATCTTCGCTTCGGCGAAGGGCTTGCCTTCCTCCAGCGTGGCGACGCGGGCGATTTCGTCTGCCCGCTCGACCATCAGCCGCGCCGCGCCTTGCAGCACGGCGGCGCGTTCTTGCGGGGTGGACTTGCGCCAGATCGCAAAGCCGCTTTGCGCCACTTCCAGCGCCCGGTCGAGGTCAGCGGCATCGGCCAGCGGCAGCTCGCCCAGCGTCTCGCCGGTGGCCGGGTTGATCACGGCGGACGTGCGGCGATTGCCACCCGAGACGCGCGTCCCGTCGATGATCATGTGCAGGCTGGGGTATTGGGTCATCACGAGTTCTCCGTTCGTCCCGGACTTGTCGAAGGACGACCCGGGACGCAAGCATTGTATGTTGTGCATACGATTGCTGGCGTGTGGCAGCGAAGTCAACGCTATTGCGACCAGCGGCCTCAGCATCCTAATACTCGCCCCTGAGAGGAACCATGATGACACGCTATACCCCCAGCTACGCAACTGACCGCGCCGAGATCGATGATCTGCTGGCGCGCTATCTGTTCGCGATGGATTACAATGATTTTGATACCTACGCCGATACCTTCACCGAAAATGGCACGCTGGAATACGCGCGCGGTTCGGTGACCGGGCGGGACAATATCCGCAGCTCGGCCAAGGGCTTCAAGGAAGCGGTGGCGGGCATCTATACCGATGTTGACGGCAATCCGGCGGTGCTGCGCCATGTGCTGTGCCAATCGGTGATCCGGGTGGAGGGCGACAAGGCCTGGCACACCGGCTTCTGGTTCGAATGCGCCAATGATGGGCCGCGCATTGCCGAAGGCGGCCGTTTCACTCCCACATTGGGCACTTTCGGCATCTATGAAGATGTGCTGGAGCGGGTGGATGGGGAATGGAAGTTCTCCTACCGCAATATTCGCAATGAGTTTCTCGCAGGCCGAGAGAGCGGGCCGGACAATCCTGTGCTGGCGATGGACGTTCTTGGGGACGCGCTGGCTGAATCTGCGCAATGATCGGACGGTCGCTTGCGCTGTCAGCCCTGCTGCTGGCAACCCCGCTGGCGGCACAGGAGCCCGCGCCAATGCCTGCGCCCGCCCTAAGCCTCGAACAGCGGATGCTGCTGCGCTGTTCGGCGGCGTTTGCGCTGGTTTCCAATCGCCAGCAGTCTAGCGAAGTTTGGGCGCTGGCCTATCCCCCGCTCGATCTAACCGGGCGTGACTTTTTCGTGGAAGCCTCGGCCAGCCTGCTGGATGAAACGCAGATGAGCGAGGATGCGCTGGAACAATTGCTCCGGGCCGAAGCGCAAGCCTTGCTTGATCGGGAACTTTTGCAGGCGGTGATGCCCGTGTGCCTCAGCCTGTTGCCGCCAGAAGCGCCTTAGGCGCTGGACCCGCGCGCTGGCTTGCGGCAATAGGGCGGGGACATCATGTGGAAACTCTATCACTTCGCGCTGTGCCCGTTCTCCCGCAAGACGCGCCTGGCCCTGTCCGAGAAGGGCGTCGCCTTTGATCTGGAGCGGGTTTACCCTTGGGATGCGGATGACGCGTTCTACAGCCTGAACCCGGCTGCCCGCGTCCCCGTGCTGCACGATACCGACAAGCGCCAGACGCTGGTCGATAGCCAGGCGATCTGCGAATATTTCGAAGAGACCGAGGATCGCACCCCGCTGATCCTGGGCAATGCCATGCAGCGAGCGGAAATCCGACGGCTGGTGGCTCTGTTCGATCAGAACTTCTTTGCCGATGTCACCCACCCACTGATGCACGAGAAGATGAAAAAGCGCCTTGTCCTGCGCACCACGCCCGATTCCGGCGCGCTGAGGAGTGCGATGAAGCTGGCGCATGAGCATCTGGAATATATCGACTGGCTGGTCGGCAACCGCCGCTGGCTGGCGGGCGCGCAGATGAGCCTGGCCGATTTTGCCGCCGCCGCGCAGATCTCGGTCGCCGATTACCTCGGCGGGATCGACTGGGCGGGGCACGAAGAAGCGCATGGCTGGTATCGCGTGATCAAGAGCCGCCCCAGCTTCCGCCCGCTGCTGACCGAAAAGATGGACGGCATACCGCCGCCGCGCAACTATGCGGATGTGAATAGTTAAGGGACCACGCCCATGACCGACAAGATCGACATCACCGACCAGGAATGGCGCGAAAAGCTCAGCCCTGAACAGTTCACCATCCTGCGCCAGAAAGGCACCGAGAGGGCCTTCACCGGCAAGTATGAGAAGAACAAGCAGGCCGGCCTCTATAAATGTGCCGGCTGCGGACTGCCGCTGTTTCCCAGCGCCACCAAATATGACAGCGGCTCTGGCTGGCCCAGCTTCACCGCTCCCACGCAAGGCGATGCGGTCGATGCGCACCGCGATGTGACCCACGGCATGGTCCGCACCGAGGTGACCTGCGCGCGCTGTGCGGGGCATCTGGGCCACGTATTTCCAGATGGCCCCGGCCCTGAAGGTCTTCGCTATTGCATCAATTCGGCCAGCCTGGATTTTGTGCCGCAGGATCCAGAAGAAGATATTTAGGCCGCAAGCGACAAGTGCTGTGTTCACCCGTTGTTAGGTTTGCCTTATGCAAGGGTGATCGGGTATGATCCGGTAGATGTCAGGGCACCACAAGGGCCGGGGCACCAAAAGAGAGGGTGATCGGGCCAGTGGCAAGCAGACGGGGCGAGCGCTCCTCCGCAGCGCGGAGAAATCCACCGCCACCGCCGCGCAAAAGCGGCTGGAAAGCCGCTACCTGGCGCTGGATCAAGCGGCTGGCCTGGACCGGTGCCTTTGTGGCGCTGCTGGGCGTGATCGGCATTGGCACGGCGGTGTTCTTCGCTGCGCGCGAGATGGATTCCTATGCCTCGCTGATGAGCAGCCAGACCGGCCAGTCGATCATCGTGCGGGCGCGTGATGGCAGCGAGATTGTCGCGCTTGGCCCGGAATATGGCGAATGGCTGGGCGCGGATGAAATCCCTCAGGTGATGAAGGATGCGATGGTTTCGGTGGAGGACCACCGCTTCTATTCGCATATCGGGCTTGATCCGCTGGGGCTGATGCGGGCGATGTGGAATGCGTTCAGCGAGGATCGGCAGGTCTCGGCCACCTCCACCATCACGCAGCAGTTGGCGCGCAATGTGTTCCTCAATTCCAACCGCACCTTTGGCCGCAAGATCAATGAGGCGATCCTGGCAATGGCGCTGGAGTGGAACTTCTCCAAGGAGCAGATCCTCGAACTCTATCTCAACAAGGTCTATTTCGGCGGCGGGGCCTATGGCATCGATTCGGCCAGCCGGCGCTTTTTCAGCCATTCGGCGCGCGAGCTGACGCTGGAGGAAGCGGCGATCATTGCCGGGCTGGTCAAGGCCCCCAGCCGCTATTCGCCCACCGCCGATATCGATGCCGCCGTTGGCCGCGCCAATGTGGTGGTTCAGCAGATGGTTCTCTATGGCGGGCTTGACCCGGCAGAGGCGCGCGAGGTGGATGTGTCTGCCGTGCACTTGCGCGAGGAGAGCGCGCAGAATTCCACCCGCTATTTCACTGATTGGGTGCTGCCGCAGCTCGATCTGCTGCTGCCCAATGGCAATTTTGAGCCGATCGAGGTGTGGACCACGATCGATCCGGGCATGCAGTCGGCCGCTACCAGCGCGATCCGCAGCAATGTGCCGGGCGGAACGCAAGGCGCGCTGCTCAGCCTTGACCGCGACGGGGCGATCCTGGCGATGGTCGGCGGCACCGACTATGTCGCCAGCAACTACAACCGCGCCACCACCGCGCTGCGCCAGCCGGGATCGGCGTGGAAGCTGTTCGTCTATCTCGCCGCGCTGGAGGCTGGCTATACACCCAGTTCAACCGTGCACGATGTGCCGGTTACAATTGACGGATGGAGCCCGCGCAATTCCAATGGTCGCTTCACCGGCGATATCGATGTCCGCACTGCCTTTGCCTATTCGGTCAACTCCGTGGCGGCGCAGCTGGGCAACGAAGTGGGCTTTGCCAACGTTGCCGGCATGGCCCGGCGCTTTGGCATAACCACTGAAATAAACACCCAACCGGCCATGGTGCTGGGATCGTCCGAAGTGCGGTTGATCGACATGACGCGGGCCTTTGCCGCGGTGTCAGCGCGCGGCCAGTCGATTGAGCCCTATGGCATTATCCGCGTGACCACAGTCGATGGCGAGGAGCTTTATAAGCGGCGCCAACCGCGCAGCTATATGCTGGTGCCCGACTATGTCGCCGCTGGGATCACCGACCTGCTGCAAACCGCCGTCAACACCGGCACCGGGCGTGCAGCACAAATCGGTCGGCCCGTGGCCGGCAAGACCGGCACCACCAGCGACAACAAGGACGGCTGGTTCGTCGGCTTTTCCAGCGGTATAACCACCGGCGTGTGGATGGGCCGGGATGACAACCGCGCTGTGGCTGGCCTGCAAGGCGGCACCGCGCCTGCGCGCGCCTTTGCCGCCTTCATGCGCTATGCCGTGCGTGACCGGCCAGTGGTGGAATTCGAAACCGATTTGCAATTGCCCGAATGGCAGCTGGAGCCCGATGACGAATATTATTACGGCGATCCGGGCGATTATTACTACATCGACGAGGCTGGCAATCTGATCCAGCCTGATGCGCCCGGCGGGGCCGATGGGCGCGCCGATGACCGGGGCGGCTTTGATGTCGAGGGCGAACGGCCCAAACCTCTCGCCAATCCACCACCGGCCGCCAACGACGATTTCCTGGAAGAAGCGACCGGCGGGGCGCTGCAATAAGGCGGTTTGGGCCGTAAGCTAGAGCCTGATGCGTTTTGCTAACCTCGCTTGGAGAGTTGCGCGCCGGCGGGGTCAAGAACGGCCTGATCCTAGAGCACATTCCCATCGCGATCGCGGTAGATTTCGCGTCGGCCAACGTGGTTGGCGGGGCCGACGATGCCGTCTTCCTCCATCCGCTCGATCAGCTTGGCGGCGGAGTTATAGCCCACGCCCAGCTGGCGTTGCAGCCATGAGCCTGACGCCTTCTGGTTCTCCCACACGATCTGACAGGCCTGGCGGTATTTGCGCTCATCCGGATTGTCGCTGGCGGTGAATTCGTCCTCGTCGCCATAGCCGCCGCCATATCCGCTGCCATATCCGCCAAAGCCATCCTCATCGGGTTCTTCGGTGACGCTGCCGACATAGGCCGGGTCGCCCTGGGTACGCCAATGGCTGGCCACCCGCTCCACTTCCTCATCCGATACGAATGGGCCGTGGACGCGCTTCAAGGCCCCGGTGGTGGGTTTGTAGAGCATGTCGCCTTTGCCAAGCAGTTGCTCGGCCCCCTGCTCGCCCAGAATGGTCCGGCTGTCGATCCGGCTGGTGACGTTGAAGGCGATGCGGGTGGGCAGATTGGCCTTGATCACTCCGGTGATGACATCGACCGAGGGGCGCTGGGTGGCCATGATCAGGTGAATACCCGCCGCACGGCTCTTTTGCGCCAGCCGCTGGATCAGCACCTCGATCTCCTTGCCGACCACGATCATCAGATCGGCCAGCTCATCCACGATCACCACGATCTGCGGCAGCACCTCATATTCGAGCAGCTTTTCCTCGAACAATTCCTCGCCGCTATCAGGATCAAAGCCGGTCTGGATACGGCGGCCCAGAGGCTTGCCTTTGGCGACCGCGCCAGTCACCCGCTCGTTGAAGCCGGTAAGGTTGCGCGCGCCGATATCGCTCATCATCCGATATCGACGCTCCATTTCCTCAACCGCCCATTTGAGCGCGCGGATCGCCTTGTGCGGCTCTGTCACCACCGGGGCGAGAAGATGCGGGATATTGTCGTAGCTTTTGAGTTCGAGGATCTTGGGATCGATCAGGATCATCCGGCATTCGACCGGGGTGAAGCGATAGAGCAGCGAGAGCAGAATGCAGTTCAGCCCCACCGATTTGCCCGATCCCGTGGTGCCCGCCACCAGCAGATGCGGCATGGCGGCCAGATCGGCCACTACCGGTTCGCCCGCGATATCCTTGCCCAGGATAATCGGCAGATTGCCCTTGTTGTCAGCAAAGGCTTCCGAGGCGACCATTTCCTTGAAGCTGACCATTTGCCGATCGGCATTGGGCAATTCGATGCCCATCACTGTCTTGCCCGGAATGGCCGCAACCCGTGCGCTGATCGCGCTCATATTGCGGGCTATATCCTCGGCCAGGCCGATCACCCGGCTGGCTTTTATGCCCGGCGCAGGCTCCAGCTCATACATTGTCACCACCGGGCCAGTGCGCACGGCGGTGATCTCACCCTTGACGTTGAAATCATCCAGCACGTTTTCGAGCAGGCGGGCGTTGCGCTCCAGTGCCAGCTTGTCGAGCTTGGGGGTGCTATCGGGCGGAGGGTTTTCTAAGAGATCGAGGCTGGGGAGGGTGTAGGCGGCGAACAGATCGGACTGGCTGGCCTTGGTCGGGCGCGCAGGGCGCGGGGCGCCCGAAGGATCAACGATCTCGGGCGGTTTGCGATCAGGCCCAGCCGGCTGCACCGGCCCGGATTTGCGTGTCGAAGCGGCGCGGCGCTTTTCAGCCTGCGCCTTGAACGGATTGGCGGCGGCGCCCGGCAGGCCGGGAGCGCGGCGCAGGGCTTGCGGCAGAGTCAACAGCCCCGCCCAATCGAGCGCGAACACCTTGCCCGCCAGAAATGCTCCGCCCAGCAAAGCGGTCAACCCGCCTGCCAGCGTGGCCCACACCTGCGCCGCTTCGGGCAATCGCCCAGCCAGCGCGCGCAAGGCCCCTTCGCCCAGCAGGCCAACGATGCCGCCGGGACCAGCCGGGTGCGACCAGCCCGAAGGATCGCTCACCAGAGCCAGCACCAATGACAGCAAGGCCATCGCCAGCAGCAGCACCAGCGTGGTGCTCCACCAGCGGCCATTGGCCATGTTTATGCGGGGATTGTCGTCCTCCTCGCTCTCATCAGCACTGCGCCACAGCTTGCGGGCAAAGGCATAGAGCAGCGGCAGAAACAGCACCGAGATGAGCCCAAACGACCACAGCGCCCGCTCCGCCGCCCAGGCACCCGCGCGGCCCATCCAATTGCCCACTACGTCGCCAGCGGCAGTCGACGGCGAGGGGTCGGTCTGGCTATAGCTGACCAAGGCCAGCGCCAGAAACACCATGCCTGCAAACAGAATCACTGAGCAGGACCGCTGGCAAACACGTGCCAGCGAACGGCGAAAGGCCGCTTTCCAGTCACTTGTGTTCTGCGCATTGCGGGCGCGCGTTGCCATGGTGATGTTCCCTTGATGTCCGCGAGGCGGCACGAGGCGGTATAGTGAATCCAGCCGGACTCGAGGTCAATGCATTTCGCCCTTCCAAGTGATTGAGCCAGCTCGGGCTGCGACCAGCAGCCCGCAAGGCCAAACGGCCGCCCGCAGGTGCCCCGCAACGAAGTGGAGGGAACAGCACCGAGGCCACAGGCGCGGATGGGCCTGCGAAAAGCAAAAAATCAACTCAACCCATCAATCGCCGCCCAATAAGGCCAGTCGAGCCGCCGGGCATTGCGTGCGTTCATCCCGCCCAGCGCAATCACCGGCATCCCCGCCTGCGCCGCCAGCAGCCGCCACCGGACCGGGCCGAGGCAAGGCGCTCCGGGATGGCTCTGTGTCGCAAAAGCGGGCGAGAGCAGCACGGCGTCGGCTCCCACGCGGCGGGCCTGGGCGATCTCGGCCAGGGAGTGGGCGGTGGCGAGGCGCAGCAGATCGTCGCGCCGGGGATAGAGCGCCAGAGCTGCGCCATAGATCCCGTCGGCACCCCATTCGCGGGCGGTCAGCGCGCTATCGGCCAGCACCAGCACATGGCCGCGTGCCCGCGCGATCCGGGCGAGCCGTTGGAACCGCGCCAGCCGTTCCTGCGGGGCCAGATGGTAATGGCGATAGATGAACCCGCTGCCACGCGGCAGGCGCAGCAGGGCGGCCTCCAGCGCGCTATCATTACGCGCATCGGACAACAGCCACACGCGCGGGAAATGCTGGATCACGGCCATGTCGCCGCTATAGCGCAGCCATGAGCACAAATGCAGCCACCCATTTAGCCGACGTGCAGGCCCGCGTGGCCAAAGCCTGTTCGATTGCCCGAAGGGAGGTGGCGGACGTGACGCTGATCGCGGTTAGCAAGACCCACGATGCCGCCGCGATCCTGCCCTTGCTGGAGGCGGGCCAGCGGGTGTTCGGGGAAAACCGCGTGGCCGAGGCGGCGGACAAGTGGCCCACGCTGAAAGCGCTCTACCCCGATGTGTCGCTGCACCTTGTCGGCCAGCTGCAATCGAACAAGGCGGACGAGGCGGTGGCGCTGTTCGACGCGATCCACTCGGTCGACCGGCCTTCGCTGGTAACCGCGCTGGCCCGCGCGATGGACAAGGCCGGTCGCCGGGTTCCGTGCTTCGTGCAGGTCAACATCGGCGCGGAGGACCAGAAAGGCGGCTGCGCAATTGCCGAGCTGCCCGCACTGCTGGAACAGGCCCGCGCGGCTGGCCTGCCCGTGGTCGGCCTGATGTGCGTGCCGCCTGCGGATATCGAACCCGCCCCGTTTTTCGCGCTGCTGGACAAGCTGGCGCGCGATCATGGGCTGGCCGGGAGGTCGATGGGGATGAGTGGGGATTTCGAAACCGCGATCATGCTGGGCGCGACGCATGTGCGGGTGGGGACGGCGTTGTTTGGGGGGAGGTGATGCTTTGGGCACCCAAGAGCAAATCAAACCCACATCCGTATATGCTGAGCTTGTCGAAGCACTGTTCTTTTCTTGGTGCAAATGCGTCTAACCGCTTGAAGAAAAAGCAGTCCTTCGACAGGCTCAGGATGGTCGGGTTTGGGGTTACGGGGTAATCGAAATGATCGATAGCAATCAACACCAACTTCTTCCGGGCGAGCGCGTCCTGTGGGAAGGCCGACCTGCCGCTGGATTTGCCCTCCGGGCAATCGAAACCCTGTTGATTCCATTCAGCCTTCTCTGGGGAGGATTCGCAGTTTTCTGGAATTACGGCGTCTGGAACTCCGACGCTCCGATTTTCTTCAGATTGTGGGGTCTGCCGTTTTTGGTCGCGGGATTTTACATTGTTGCAGGACGATGGTTTCTTGATGCCTATCTATGGCGCTGCACCCGCTATGTTATAACTTCCAAGCGTATTCTTATCTTGCGTAATGGATTGCTTTCAAAGAGAATCTCGCTTGAGATCGGCAATCTTCCCACACTGGAATTGGAAGAAAAACAGCCCGGTATTGGCACCATCCGTTTCGGCGCGCGATCAGGCTGGTCCGGTGGTCTCAACATGCATATCTGGCAGTCCAGCCTTGATCCCACCCCGCAATTCCATCGCATAGACAATGTTTTGACAGTCTACCAGATTATCGATCGACAGCGTGGCGGTTGAGTCAGAACTTAAACCCCCACAACCCCCACCGGCTCCCCCGCCGCAATCGCATCGAGCAGCGCAGCTTCCACCCGTCCCAGCCTATCCTCGCTGACGATCTTTTGGCCCAGCAGGTCGGTCACATAGAAGGTATCCACCGCGCGTTCGCCGTATTGGGTGATGTGGGCGGAGTTGATGATCAGTGTCTGTTCGAACATCGCTCGGGTCAGGCGGTTGAGCAGGGCCGGGCGGTCAGTCGCAGTGACTTCCACCACGGTGAAGCGATCTGATGCGCCGTTGTCGAACAGGACCGCGGGCGTCACGCGGAAGTTCTCGGCGCGGGTGCGCGGCAGTGGGCGGGCGGCCAGCTTGGGGACCATGTCGATCTTGCCCGCCAGCGCATCCTCGATGCTCTGTTTCAGGCGGATCAGCTGGGCCGGTTCGCTGAACGGCTTGCCCAAGGGATCCTGCACGAGGAAATTGTCGACCGCCTTGCCCGCCCGGGTGGTGTGGATGCGGGCGTCGATAATGTTGGCCCCGGCCAGCGAAATGGCCCCGGCAATGCGGAAGAACAGGCCGGGGTGATCTTCGCCCATCACGGTGATCAGCGTGGCCCCGCGGGCAGGATAAAATTCGGTGTGGATGGTCAGCGGATTGTTGCTGTCACGCGCATTGGCATAGAGCGGCAGGTTCTTCGCGATGATGTCGG
>CAMDSM010000068.1 GCA_945906905.1 Altererythrobacter xiamenensis
GAGCCGCGCGCCTTGCGCGATGCCATCGGCCAGATCGCCCACCACAAGCCCGCCTGCCCGTTCCACCAGCCGACGTTTCGGTTCAGCCAGTGGCCCTTCCCCCAGCACCACCACGGGTTGCCCGGCGATGCGATGGAACAAGGGCAGGCTGCGCATGTTATTCAAGCCACTCGGGCACACGCTCGGCAGCGGTGATTTCAGCGGGCAGAATGCGGTCGGCCACGCTGGCCAGCTTGTCACCATCGACCATCACTTCGGCCACGAAGCCGCGCGAGTTATAAGAGCTGGCCATGGTCGCGCCGTAAGCCCCGGCAGTGCGGAACACTGCCAATTCGCCGCGCTCCAGCGCATCCATCGGGCGATCCATAGCGAAAGTGTCGCCCGTCTCGCAGATCGGGCCGACGATATGGCCAACCATGCGGTCGCCCGTGGGGCTGACGGCGTCAAAATCATGCCATGAGCCATAGAGCGCCGGCCGCGCCAGATCGTTCATCGCCGCATCGACGATCACGAACGGCACGCGGTTGCCGTTGCGCTTCACCCGCACAACGCGGGTCAGCAGAACGCCGGCATTGCCTGCGATCACCCGCCCCGGCTCAAACATCAGCGTCACGTCCCAGCCCTTGGTCACACGCGCGACCATGGCGCCATATTCCGCCGGACTGGGCATAATTTCCCCCGCGCGGTAGGGCACGCCAAGCCCACCACCCAGATCGACATGGCTGACGCTGCCGCCATGGTTGCGGATCTGTTGCATGATCGTGCCGATCTTTTCGAACGCCTGCTCCAGCGGACGCAAATCCGACAACTGGCTGCCGATGTGCACCGCAAGTCCGCGCATCTCCAGCCCCGGCGTGGCCGCAAGCCGAAGATACATCGACACCGCCATATCGATTGGCACACCGAACTTGTTATCGGCCTTGCCGGTGGAAATCTTCTCATGGGTGCCCGCATCAATATCGGGATTGACCCGGAGCGCGCAGGCCGCCGTCTGGCCACGAGCGGAGGCCAGTTCGGCCAGCTCCACGCCCTCTTCCTCGCTCTCGATGTTGAACTGGCCGATGCCCTTTTCCAGCCCCATCACCAGCTCTGCGCCGGTTTTGCCAACGCCGCTAAACACGATGTCGCTCGGCTGCATCCCGGCCGCCAGTGCCCGCGCCAGCTCTCCGCCCGAAACCACATCGGCGCCAAAGCCCTCGCGCTGCATCACCCGCAGCACCGCAAGGTTGGGGTTGGCCTTGACCGCGAAAGCCAGATGCGGCGGCTTTTCCAGCCCCTGCAACGCCTCCCGGAACACCCGCGCATGGCGTTCCAGCGTGGCGCGCGAATAGATATAGACGGGCGTGCCGAATTCATCAGCGATGCGTGACAGTGGCACGTCTTCGGCGTGGAGTTCGCCGTTCTTCAGTTCAAAATGATCCATTACGTTTTTTGTCTAGCCTTCGGGCGGGAGATCGAACGGATCATCCTCGCGTTCTTCGGAATCGCTGCGTAGTTCCACGCTGCGCTCGGGCACTGCCACCGGATCGGATACCAGCAGATCGGCGGCGCTCAGCGGCTCGCTTGCACCATAGGGGGCAGGCGGCAGGCTGGTGCCCTCGACCGGCTCCAATTCACCCATCCGCCCACAGGCGGAGAGGGCCAACGACAGGCTAAGGACGGCGATAAGTCTCATGCCTCTGCCTCCAGTTCCCCAAGCGCCTCGGCCACGCGGGCGCGGACCTGATCGGGCGCGGTGCCACCATAACTGGCGCGCGCCGCCACTGATGCCTCGACCGACAAGGCGGCAAACACCCGGTCGTCAATCCGGTTATCAATTGCCTGCAAATCGGCCAGCGGGAGCTCGTCGAGCGCGATCCCCCGGCTCTCGGCCAGCTTGACCGCCGCCCCGGTGATGTGATGCGCCTCGCGGAACGGAATATCGGCCTGCCGCACCAGCCAGTCGGCAAGATCGGTGGCGGTGGCAAATCCCAATTCCGCCGCTTGCCGCATCCGGTCGGTGCGATAGCTGCTGCCCGCCACCATCCCGGTCATCGCCGCGATGCTGAGGCCGAGCAGGTTGGCGGCATCGAACACCGGCGGCTTATCGTCCTGCATGTCCTTGGAATAAGCCAGCGGCAGGCCCTTCATCGTCACCATCAGACTGGTCAGGCAGCCAATAATGCGCCCGGAGTGGCCGCGCACCAGTTCGGCCGCATCAGGGTTTTTCTTCTGCGGCATGATTGAGGAGCCGGTCGAGAGGCTGTCAGCCATGCGCACAAAGCCAAAGGGCTGACTGGCCCAGATCACGAATTCCTCCGCCAGCCGCGAGAGATGCAGCGCGCATTGGGCGGCAGCCTGAAGATAATCGATCGCGAAATCGCGGTCCGATACGCCATCGAGGCTGTTGCGCATGGGCGAATCGAAGCCCAGCGCGCTCGCCGTCATCGCCCGGTCAATTGGAAAGCCCGTTCCGGCCAAGGCGGCAGAACCCAACGGGCTGACATTCAACCGCGCCCGCGCATCGGCAAAGCGGCTGCGATCACGGCGGATCATCTCGTAATAGGCCAGCAGATGGTGGCCCAAAGTCACTGGCTGCGCGACCTGCAAGTGAGTGAAGCCGGGCATGATGCTGGCTGCATGGACGCCTGCCTGAGCCACCAGCGCGCGTTGCAGCGCTGCAAGGCCGGCGTCTGTCTGATCTATCGCATCGCGCACCCACAGGCGGAAATCGGTCGCCACCTGATCGTTGCGGCTGCGCGCGGTATGCAGCCGCCCCGCCGCCACACCGATCAATTCGGCAAGGCGGCTCTCAGTGGTCATGTGGATGTCTTCGAGATCCCAGTTCTCGGGCACGCCATGGGCTTCATATTCGCCAGAGATCGTTTCAAGACCGGCCAGAATCGCCGCCGCGTCTTCGGCGCTGACGATATTGCAGGCGGCCAGCATCGTCACATGAGCGCAGCTGGCGGCGATATCCTGACGCCACAGGGCCTTGTCGAACGGGATCGAGGCGTTAATCTCGCGCATGATCGCAGACGGCCCCTCGGCGAACCGTCCGCCCCACATCGCGTTGGAGGAACTGACCTTGCTCAAGACGAAACACCGCTCCATTACATTTGCACTCACCTGCCTGATGGCAGCTGCTCTGGCGGGTTGCGATACCGGGGAGGCGGGGGGCGCGCAAGGCGGGGAAGTAGGTTCTTCGGAAACCGGGGCGGAGGATTTCACCGGCATTGTCGAGCGCAGCTTCGCCGGGACAGCCATTCCCGAGGTTACGCTGACCGATCCTGCGGGCGAGACGCTGGCGCTCGTTGATACAGCAGGCACGCCCGTGCTGCTCAACCTGTGGGCCACATGGTGCGCGCCTTGTGTGGCCGAAATGCCGCTGCTCAACGTTCTGGCGGGCGATCCTGCCCTTGGTGTGCGGGTGATTACGGTGAGCGAGGATATTAATGGCGCCGAGGTGGTGGCACCGTTCTTTGCGCAACATGATCTGGCCAATCTGCCGCAATGGATCGACGCCAACAATGATCTGGCCATCGCCTTTGGTGGTGGCAGTGCCTTGCCGCTGACGGTGCTGTATGATGCATCGGGCAAGGAAGTGTGGCGGGTCATGGGGGCGTTTGACTGGGGCAGCGAGGCGGCCCGCGCGCTGATCGCCGAGGCGCGGGTCGACTGACCCCCGCGCGCTTGCTGAGGTCTGGTGGTGGAAGCAGCCACCTGCGAACTGCCCTCTACTTTGCAGTTCCCGTTTTCCCGCTGCAATTCCCGTTTCCAGGCCGATTTAACGGGAATATTCGCACTTTGACCATTTCTACCCCATCAGCGCGCCTCGCAAGCACCTGATTTCCAGCCAATACCTGAGTGGAAGTCCCGTGCCTGTGAAACGGGAACATATCTCTGCCCAAACCGGAATCCCGATCGACAGTGCCATTGCCAATCGGGAATGCACGATCGCCAATCAGACGGATCACAGATCCCACCGCTTTCCCGGCCAGAGCATCAAGCTCCCACTGAATAGAGCCACCACCCATCATAAGCGATGGCTGGCGCATGTGCCGGGTCAGCAGGTCCGGTTCATCGGCAATGGCAAAGATGCGTTCTGCCGACCCGGCATTGATCGCGCTCGCCTAAAAATGGAGCGGCAGGTCGGTCACAGCCGGACAATCCGTAGGCGCAAGGCGTTGGTGATGACGCTCACCGATGAGAGGGCCATTGCCGCAGCCGCGATGGCCGGCGATAGCATCCAGCCGAAGGCCGGATAGAGCGCACCCGCTGCGATCGGAATACCGGCGACGTTGTAGGCGAAGGCGAACACAAGGTTCTGGCGGATGTTGCGCATCACCGCGCGCGACAGGCGGCGAGCCCGGACGATGCCGTTCAGATCGCCTTTCAGCAAGGTCACACCTGCGCTTTCAATGGCAACATCAGCTCCGGCGCCCATGGCGATGCCGACCTCGGCTGCGGCAAGGGCTGGCGCATCGTTGACGCCGTCCCCCGCCATCGCCACGCTGCGGCCTTCGGAGCGGAGCCTCTGGACTACGCTCGCCTTGTCTTCGGGAAGCACTTCGGCTTCGACATCGTCGATACCAAGGCGGGCCGCAACAGCCAGCGCGGTTGTGCGATTGTCTCCGGTCATCATGACGATGTGAATGCCGTCGGCCTTTAATTCGCGGATGGCTTGCGCCGAGGATTCCTTGATCGGATCGGAGATGCCAAGAAGCCCGGCGATCTTCCCATCGACGATGACAAAGATCGCGGTTGCGCCTTCGGCACGCATCGCTTCTGCTTCGCCGTTGAGGCTGGAAGTGTCTATCTTCTGTTCCGCCATGAAGCGCGGCCCACCAAGCAGCAGGTGCTTGCCCGACACCGTGCCAGTCACGCCGCGCCCGACCGGTGAGTCGAAATCGCTGGCCTGTTCGAGCACCAGCTTGCGGTCTTGCGCAGCACGAAGGATTGCTTCGCCCAACGGATGTTCGCTGCCGCGCTCAAGGCTGGCGGCAAGGCGCAGGATCTCGTTTTCATCCCATCCGCTGACGGTCCGGATACCTGTGACCGCAGGGCGCCCTTCGGTCAGAGTCCCGGTCTTGTCGACGATCAGCGTGTCGATCTTCTCGAACCGCTCCAATGCTTCAGCGTTCTTGATCAGCACTCCGGCCTGCGCGCCGCGCCCAACGCCGACCATGATCGACATCGGTGTGGCAAGGCCCAGCGCGCAGGGGCACGCAATGATCAGCACGGATACTGCCGCGACCAGCGCATAGGTCAGGCGCGGGTCCGGTCCGAATAGTGCCCAGGCGGCGGCGGCGATCAGCGCGACCGCAATCACCACCGGCACGAACCAGCCAGAGACCTGATCGGCCATGCGCTGGATCGGGGCACGGCTGCGCTGGGCCTCGGCCACCATCTGCACGATCCGCGAGAGTAATGTCTCGGCTCCGACTTTCTCGGCGACCATGACGAAGCTGCCCGTCTTGTTGATCGAACCGGCGATAACCTTGGCGCCAGCTTCCTTTGTAACCGGCATCGACTCGCCAGTGACCAGCGACTCGTCAATCGAAACCCGGCCTTCAGCGATGACACCATCGACCGGCACCTTTTCGCCCGGACGGACACGCAGATGATCGCCGACAATAATCAGATCGAGGGTTACCTCCTCGTCCTGACCATCGGCGGTGACCCTGCGCGCCGTCTTGGGTGCGAGATTGAGCAGCGCCTTGATCGCGCCAGAGGTGCGCTCTCGTGCGCGCAGTTCGAGCACCTGCCCGAGCAGGACGAGCACGGTGATAACCGCTGCCGCCTCAAAATAGACCGGCACCGTGCCCATCGTGTCGCGGAAGTCTGGCGGGAACAGCGATGGTGCGAACAGGGCGACGAGGCTGTAGAGATAGGCAACGCCTACACCCATCGCAATCAGCGTGAACATATTGAGGTGGCGCGACTGGAGCGAGGCCCATCCGCGATCGAAGAACGGCCAGCCCGCCCACAGCACCACCGGCGTGGCCAGCCCAAACTGTATCCAGTTCGCTGTCTGCTTGCCGACGAGCATCATTAGGCCAGTCAGATGTCCACCCATTTCGAGCGCGAACACTGGCAGGGTCAGCACCATTGCGATCCAGAAGCGGCGGCTCATATCGGCCAGTTCGGGATTGGGACCGTGATCGGCCGACACGGTTTCCGGCTCCAGCGCCATGCCGCAAATCGGGCAGGAACCGGGGCCTACTTGCCGAATTTCTGGGTGCATGGGGCAAGTATAGATGGCGTCGCTTGCCCCCGCAGGCGGCGGTGCGGCTACCTTTGACAGATATTGCTCCGGGCTTGCGATGAACTTGCTCCGGCAGCCTGCGCTGCAAAAATGATAGTCCTGGCCCTTATGCGCGGCGTGGTATTCACTCGCAGCCGGATCCACCGTCATCCCGCAAACTGGGTCAGTCACGCTGCCAACGCTGCACGCCTTCACGCCGCCGCCACAACAGCCTGCCGCATGAACGGCAGCATTGGAATCAGTCGGTTCGGGATCGTTCGATGCCATGTGGATATTCCTTCAGTGCGCCATCGACCTAGGGCCTGACATCATGTCAGAATTCACTGCATCACTAGAACGCTCGAAACCGCCACGCAGGCCCAAGGCAATTGGCAAAATTCTGAACGCGGTCACCAACCTGGCTCCATTGTCCCGAGCCACGCCACGAGCACAAGGATCACGACGGCGGCAGTGAGTTCGATTGCCATGCTCGCGCGGATCCGGCCGAGCGAAACTGCCTTGTCGGCAAGACTGGCTGATCGCTCTAGAGCTGGAACGAGCCGGAACCGGTGTAGCGCGGCAAGGACCAGCATGAGAGCAAACAGCGCAAGTTTGCTGACCATCAGAACGGTGTAGGTGGAAGCACTGCCCGCGGCGATGGGCTGGCTGCCGAGGATGGCCAACCCGTTGATCAGTCCTGAGGCAATCAGCAGCGCGACCACAATCGATCCAACAATACCAAACTGTTTGAGGCATCGCCCGGCGATGGTCAGGTCAGCCTGCGAGGCATTAGGGCGAGCCACTATATAGAGCAGGCACACAATTGCCCCCAGCCACGCACCAGCAGCCCACAGATGCACAATGTCTGCAGTCAGATGTGGCCATGCCAGCGCGCCTTCGGTGGCCGCGCCATGACCGTTCCACGCCAATGTTGCGAGAGCAATGCCGTTCAGAATGGCAATACTTGCCAGCACGTTCGTTTTTTTCACCGAACCCGCCACGGCAAGGGCAAGGGCAAGCAGTGTGACTGCCAGGCGCAGCGCGAAGGCCCAGCCCACCGGCGCCGACAGCAAGATCAACCGGGCAAGGTCAGGATCGATCGCGTCGATGGTTGTTCCCGACATGCTGGCGACCAACAGGGCAAAACCCACAATGTTCAACCCCGCAGCACCCAGCGCGAGCAGGACCAGCCACGACCGGAACGGAAGCTGGCTGCGTTCCGACGCGTGCAAGGCATACAGACCGAAAAGCGGCACGCCCAGTTGCAGCCCCTCAATCACAAAGAGGCCGAAGCGGGCGGCTATGATTGGTCCTTCGGACATGCCTGGTTATCTGGCCGGATTACCTGACAGTGAAGGTGAAATTGCCCTCGATCCGGTGCGTGTCATCCGACACCGCATGCCAGGTCACGGTGTAGGCACCGGGCGGCAAGGCGCTCGCAAATGTACCGACCAGACTCGTGCCGTCAGCCGAAAGTGTCGCCGTAAGCGCGGGCATCGGTGCCATTGCAGCATGATCGGCGTGGGACATACCGGCATGCGCAACCGATAGGCCGGTCAATCGCGGCATAACCCGTTCGGAGAAGTACAGAGTGATCTGCCGCGCCGATGGCACCGCCGATTGGGCAGCGGGGACCGAGGACACCAGCGCGGTATGAGCCAACGCAGGTATGGCAGTGGTCAAGGCAAGCGCTGCAAGGACAGCGGCGAAAGATACGATGGTTTTCATGAAACGCTCCTCGGTTATCATATGGCAATACGCAGGTCGCACCGTGACCCCTCAATTCCCGGCACGAAATATTTTGAGGGTTTGGTTCAGTCATTGCGTATGAACGCAAACGAGTCCGGAGAAAATGAATGACAGATCTCGAAAGCACACTTGCCCGGTTGCGAGACCTTCCGCTTGATCCGCGCCTGAGCATGATCGACGCAGCGGTGCTGGACGGGCTCCATCGAGAATTGGTTATGGGCAATCGCCCGTCTGCCGGATTGTTTGCAGCCGCCGCGGCCGTCGCGCTGGTTACCGGTATGTTGGGTTCGGCCATTCCCGGTGAACCGGCCAGAGCCGCGCCAAGTGCATTTCCGCTTGGAGCACCCGCTGCGCTTGCCCCATCCACCTTGCTGACGGTCGCGCGATGAGCAATCTGACACGCTATCTGCTCGTTATCATGATCGCCTTTGGCGCAGCCTTGGCAGGCGTAGTTGTGGGACGCAGCTATATCGTTTCACCTCCGCCGGTTGAAAGCGAGCTTCACCAACTCATCCACCAAGATCTTGATCTGAATGCTGCCCAAGAAACGCAGATCGAAGCCATCGAAGCGCAATATGCCATCCAGCGCCAAGCGCTCGAACTGGAACTCCGGTCCGACAATGCACATCTGGCGCAGGCCATCGAGACCGAACATGGCTTTGGCCCGCAAGTCGGCGCGGCGATTGATCGTTCGCATCATGCGATGGGTGAACTGCAGAAAGCGACGCTCGAACACATCTTCGCCATGCGCAGTGTGCTGAGGCCCGAGCAGGCGGCACTGTTCGATGAAGCAGTGGTCAAGGCGCTGACAGACGAGGCAAAATGAGCCTCGATCTTGGCGCGTGTTCGGATGGCGAACTGGCAGCTCTGGCAATAGGAGGCAGGGAAAGCGCCTATAGCGAATTGATGCGTCGGTATCGCGAGGCTATCTTTCGTTTCGCCCGCGCCCACACCGCCAACGATGATGCGGCGCTCGATATCACCCAGCAGACATTCATTGCCGGATTTGCCGCGCTGGGGCGCTATGATCAGGCGCGACCGCTCCGCTACTGGCTCACCCGGATTGCGCTCAACAAGTGCCGTGATTGGGCGCGGCGCAGAAAGGTGCGCGCGCTGTTCTCGTTCGCCACGCCTTTGGAAAACGCACCCGATCCGTTCGATCCAACGGCCGATGTCGAACGCGAAGCCAGCGCGCGTCAGGAGCTGGCCAGTGTCATGACAGCGATGAGCGGACTGCCGGCCAAACTCAATGCCGTGCTTGTACTGCGCACGATCGAGGGACTGTCGCAGGCGGAGACTGCCGCGCTGCTCGGCATCACCGGAAAAGCCGTCGAAACCCGCCTCCATCGCGCACGGCATAAATTGCAGGATATTTTGAGGGGCTGATGAGTTTACCGCGTATCCGAAGACAACAGCGTCAGAACAGGGCAGCGCCAACATGACCACCTCACTCCGTCCTCTGTCGGCACTTGATCGTCGCGCGCTTCTGCGCGGCGCTAGCCTTGCTGGCAGCGGCCTTGCGCTTGCCGCGTGGATGCCCGCCTGGGCACAGCAGGTGTCCCCCGGCATTGCCCGGCCATTGCCGCAATTGGCGGGCGATAGCATTGCCTTGCGGGTCGCGCATGAGATGGTGCGCGTTGATGGGCGCGAAGCCCATGTCATCGCCATGAACGGCACAGTGCCCGCGCCGCTTCTGCGACTGCGCGAAGGCCAGACGGTCCGGATTACCGTCGACAATGCGCTCGATGAAGAAACGTCCGTCCACTGGCACGGACTTCTAGTCCCCTTTCAGATGGACGGCGTGCCGGGGGTCAGCTTTCCCGGCATTCCGGCGCGCTCATCCTTCACCTATGAGTTCCCAATCCGGCAGTCCGGGACATACTGGTATCACAGCCATTCGGGCTTGCAGGAAGCGATGGGCCATTATGGTCCGATTGTGATTGATCCGATGGGCGCTGATCCGATCGCCTATGATCGCGAACACGTGGTCATGTTCTCCGACCACAGCTTTGTTCATCCGCACACCTTGTTCAGCCGGCTCAAGCAGGAACCCGGGTATTACAACCACCAGCGGCAAACGCTGGCCGGGCTTGTCGCTGGCCAGGACCAGTCGCACGCCGAGCGCCTGGAATGGGCGCGGATGCGGATGGATCCTACCGACATTCTCGATGTGACCGGTTCGGTCTATACCTATGTCATCAACGGCTATGGCCCGAACGACAACTGGACGGCGCTGTTCCGGCCGGGCGAGCGCGTCCGCTTGCGGTTCATCAATGCGGCGGCGATGACAATCTTCAACGTCCGCATTCCCGGCCTGCAAATGACCGTGGTGGCCGCCGACGGCGTCCCTGTGCGGCCGGTCCCGGTTGACGAACTGCAAATAACGATAGCGGAAACCTACGACGTGATTGTCACCCCCACCGAAGATCGGGCCTATACCATCGTTGGCGAAGCAATCGACCGATCCGGCATGGCCCGTGCAACACTTGCACCACGCGAAGGGATGGTGGCTGAAGTGCCGCCCCTGCGCGAACGTCCGCTGCTGACGATGCGCGATATGGGCATGGGCGACATGGATGCGCCAACCACTGGGGCCGAACATGCCGGGCACGACATGGCGACCATGGACATTCCCGCCTCCGATACCGGCGCTGCCCATTCGATGAACATGCGCGACAGTGCCAATGCCCCGCAGGTCGTGCTCGGGCCGGGGGTACAGACCATCGCCCCAATGCCAGTCGACCGCACCGGAGAACCGGGTGTCGGGCTGGAAACCGTCGGCCACAAGGTGCTCGTCTACCGAGATCTTGTCGCGCTCGAACGCAACCCGGATGTGCGCGGCGCAGACCGGGAAATCGAGCTGCATCTGACCGGCAACATGGAACGCTACATGTGGTCCATCGACGGGCAGACCTTGTCGGAATCGCGAACACCGATCCCGCTGCGCACCGGCGAGCGGGTCCGGATGACGCTCATCAACGACACGATGATGAACCACCCGATTCACCTGCACGGACACTTCTTCGAACTTGTTACCGGGCACGGCGATCATAGCCCGCGCAAGCACACGGTGAACGTGCCGCCCGGCGGCAAAGTCAGCTTCGATTTCACGGGGATCTACGGCGACTGGGCGTTCCACTGCCACATGTTCCTCCACATGCACGCAGGGATGATCCGCGTCGTCCAGGTGCGCGGCGCGGGAGAAGCAGCATGAGCCGGTTCGCGTTATTGGGGTTGACCCCACTCGTCCTGGCGACTGCGGTTTCGGCCCAGACAAGTGGCGCGCCGATGGATCATTCGATGCATCAGGGGCACGATATGTCGACGATGCCGACGCCTGCACCGACGCCTGTGCCCAATCCCGAACCTGTCGATCCCCATGCGGGCCACAATATGCCGACGCCGGAAACTTCGCCCACTGCGGCATCGGGTGCGGTGGTAGGCCAGACAAGCGCGACCGGCCCGAGCGGTACTGATCAGGCGCCCGGCACCGCGTCGCCTCCACCGATCGCCAGCGATCGCCCAGCCGACCGGTTTTTCGATCCGGCAGCTATGGCCGAGGCCGAGGCACTGCTGCTGGGGGATCATGGCGGCATGACCTTTCACAAAGTGCTGTTCAACCTTGCCGAATATCAGGTCCGCAACGGCCGGGACGGATACCTGTGGGACGCCAGCGCGTGGTTCGGCGGCGACATCAATCGGCTTGCGATCAAGTCGGAGGGCGAGGGCAGCTTTGGCGAACCGATCGATCGCGCTGAAGTTCAGGCGCTGTGGTCACGCGCAGTCGATCCCTACTGGAACCTCCAAGGCGGCATCCGACAGGATTTCGGCTTGGGTCTGGACCGGACCTATGCAGTGCTGGGGGTCGAGGGTCTTGCGCCCTATTGGTTCGATCTGGGTGCCTCGACCTACATCTCGACCAGGGGTGATGTGCTTGTCCGGATTGAGGGCGATATTGACCAGCGGATCACCCAAAGGCTGATCCTTCAGCCACGGCTGGAGGCCAATTTTGCGGCGCAGGACATTCCCGAAAACGCGATTGGTTCGGGCTTGTCCGATCTCGAACTCGGTCTGCGCTTGCGCTATGAACTGCGCCGCGAATTCGCCCCTTATGTGGGCATCTCGTGGGACCGCAAATTTGGCGACTCAGCGCGCTATGCCCGCGCGGCTGGAGAGCAGGCGTCGTCCACCAACTTCGTGGCCGGCATCCGGTTCTGGTTCTGAACGCGCAGCATTGGGAACGACGCTTGTATTGGTCAGTTTGTGAGGGGTCGACGCGGCGTGTGCGAGAACCAGAAATCCAAATGACGGACCATAAGAGTATGCGGCGCCGGCCTTGGACAAAGGCTTGGATATTCTGGAACTGCTTTGCAGAGCCGAAGCGCCTCTGACCCAAAAACAGATCGCAGCCCAGCTTGGTAGAACCGTGGGCGAACTTTATCGGATGGTGGCGAGCCTTGTCGCGCGCAATTACATCGCTCAACTTGCCGATACTTACTACATCACGACTAAACTCTTCAAGCTGGCACAAATCAATGCGCCGACGCATCGCCTGCTTCTTGAGGCGAGGCCGATTATGCAGAAGCTGGCCAACGAGGTCGAGCGATCCTGTCACCTGACGGTTTATGGTCAAGGACGCCAAATCGTCATTGCCAAGATCGATTCCCCTAGCAGCGGGGGGTACAGTATTCGGTTGGGCTCGGAGCTTGACGTGATCATATCGGTGTCAGGTCGTGTACTGCTGGCATTTCAGGATGAGGCAACCCGTCGAATGCTGATCGAAGAGTCTCGGCGGCGCAGACCTGACCACATCGAGCCTAGACTGGCCGAAATTCTTGACGCGATCCGTAAGCGGGGTTTTGAATCGGCTGTGAGCACGCAGATTCGCGGGATGCACGCCATCAGCTTTCCCGTTCTTGACTCTCAGCGTCATGCGATTGCTGCGATCAGCGTTCCCTATGCCGACTGTATCGATCTTGTCCGGCGCAACTCCGTTGAGGAGGTCGAGAAGGCCCTGGGTCTGGCTGCGCAAGCGCTTTGCCTGCGAATGGGTGTGGATATGAA
>CAMDSM010000069.1 GCA_945906905.1 Altererythrobacter xiamenensis
TCGGCCTTGATCATGATTTCGATATTGTGGCGGTCGTTGGCACCAAAGGTCGCAGCGTGAACATAAGGCGCGTGCGAGACATCGAGCAGATTGTCGATCAGTAGCTGACCTTCTGCGGCCACCTCCAGACATCCGGTTGTTACCGCCCAGTCTGGATCCTGCGGGCCGATGGTATCCGGCACCTGATCGGGCGAGGCCAGTTCTGGTGGCCCCATCCATATCCAGACAGCGCCGTTTTTCTCCTCCACCTGATAGGTCTTCACACAGACCGCTGGCGGGATCACCGCCTGGCCGGGCAGATCGGTGCAGGCACCATTCGGCCCGAACCGGATCCCGTGGTACATGCAGCGGATATCATCGCCCTCGCGCCGTCCCTTGGAGAGCGGCGCGGCGCGGTGCGGGCAGCGGTCTTCGAGCGCGCGGACGGTGCCCGAACTGTCACGGTAAACCGCGATCGGTTCATTGAGCAGCCAGACCTGGCTCACCGTCTCGCTGTCAAAGTCGGTCGACCAGCCGGCCATGTAAAAGGAATTGCGCAGATACATCTCTGAATTTCCCTATTTCGCCGGATTACGCAGCTGATGAGATATCCGGCCGAAGTTCGCCCGGCAGCGGCAGGACGTCCTTCCACGTTGTTTCCCCGAGCGGAAAGACGAAGGTCTCGGCCGTGACGCTGCTCCAATCAATCGGAGCTGCCGCTGCCGCTGGCGCCCGTCCGGTCGCAGCCATGTCCCTTGCAGCCTTGAGCATCAGCCGACGCCATGCGACGACGGCCATATCGGTGCGCCCAAGATGCTCCTTGGTGCGGTCGGCAATCTTGCCCATGGTTTCAGACACCGCATGGTCCTGCGCCGCGATCCCGGTGATGCCCGACATGTTCTGCGTGCGCATCATTTCGCGGTCCTGATTGTACCATTGCTTGTTCCCCACCAGTTTGAAAAACGCGTCGTCATGCGCGGTCCCTGCCTCAGCAATCCTGTGCTCGCGGTCGATCAGATGGGTTTCATCGTAGAAGAACTGGATGTGCCAGGTCGTTTCGTCGTCACGCGGAACAAAGGCGTTGATCAGGCGCCGGTGGCGTCGGAAAATAGGAGAATTGCCGCCATCCGAGGGAATAAAGGTCCAGAAGGGCAGCGGAACCTGCGTAACCCGGGCATGGCCTTCATCGCCATCCTTGCGAACAGCGCAATAGCGCAGGCCATAGCTGGTAAATTCAACTTCCAACTTGGGCCGCAAGTCCTTTTCGTGCGGGAACTTGGCCTCGTGCCCCCACGGCGATTCGCGGTGCAGCACGCCAGCATGGGCCGAATCGATCGCGCCTTCGATCGCCTGGGCATAGTTGCACTCATAGATCACCTTGAACGCTTCGCAGTGCCCCTCGGGCATGTCGAACCAGGGAAAGTGCGGGAAC
Source organism: Altererythrobacter xiamenensis (assembly GCA_945906905.1). Taxonomy (GTDB): domain Bacteria; phylum Pseudomonadota; class Alphaproteobacteria; order Sphingomonadales; family Sphingomonadaceae; genus Alteraurantiacibacter; species Alteraurantiacibacter xiamenensis_A. The sequence continues at coordinate 1,412 of CAMDSM010000069.1, forward strand.
GGAGGCTGGCATTCCTTGGGGCCCATATAGGTCCAGATCATGCCAGCCGCGACCTCGATCGGATAGGCCTTGACCCGCATCGCATTGGCCAGTTTGGTCCCTTCGGGCTCGGCCGGCGTGTCGGTGCACTGGCCGTTTACATCGAATTTCCAACCGTGGAACAGGCAGCGCAATCCGCATTCGCCGTTTACGCCCAGCGCCAGCGAAGACCCGCGGTGCGGGCAATGTTCGTCTAGCAGGCCGATCCGGCCTTCGCTGTCCCTGAAAGCGACAAGGTCTTCGCCAAGCAGGCGGATACGGACTGGCTTGCCGTCTTTTTCGGGCAATTCACTTTCGAGAAGGGCCGGCATCCAGAAGCTGCGCATCATTTCGCCCATCGCCGTTCCCGGACCGACACGCACCAGCAGTTCATTATCTTCGTGTGACAGCATAGCTAGCCTCCTGCTTCAGCTGCAAACATGGGATCGACTGGATCAATGATTATATTGTTAGCCGATTGTGTATTCTATAGCATATGCTAAAGGCCTTGTCACCATGCGAATGCCCGTTAAGTGCAGTGGGCAGAATCCGGGCGCCCGGGGGATCTTGCAACAAGGTCTGCGCATACCATGCGGAGAGAAGGCCAATGAAACTATCACGCTTTGATCACAGGCTGATTTTCTGGGTGGGGGTGCTGCTGGGTGTCCAATATTGCCTCGGTGGAATCAATTGGTGGTTCAAGATCTTTCCCTTTCCCAGCCTGTCTGACCCGGTCGAGGCGGCCGGAAAGCATCCTGTGCTGGTTGAAATGATCAAAACGGGCTGGATGTTCTATGCGGCCAAAGTGATCGAACTGCTCACTGGCATCGCACTGCTCACGCGCAGGTATGTGCCACTGATGCTGGTGGCGTCCTTCCCCGTCGCGCTGTCGACCTTCATGCTGGACGCCATGATCGTTGACGATCTTGTGGCCTGGACATCTGGCCAGGTCAGTGGCGCTTTCATGTGGTCCAAACTGATGGACATGATCTTTTTTGGCGGCGCAGTTCTGGCCATGCAGGGCTATCTTATGCTCTCGCATATGGACAGCTATCGTCCGTTTCTCAAAGCGAGGGAGAGCATCTGATGGTCGGGGAAACGAACGAATCTGGCGGCAGCTTGGCCCTGACGCTCTATCGTGGCCTGGGTCTTGTGGCCTTCGTGCTGGGTGTGTTGTCGACCGGATGGCTGGTGCTGATGGCTGGCCAGTGGGCCATGCCCTGGAGCAGCCTTGCGATCACCGCCCCTCCACCAGGTGAGGTTGCTGCGATGGCGCCATCTATGGTTTCGGCCCCGGTTCTTGAAGCGGCACGGCGTTAGGCCCGATTTTCCTGGAGTGCACAGATGACAAACCTCGTTCGCGCAGCCGTTAAAGTCGATATCGAACGGACCGAGATCAGGGAATTTGCTAGGCCGCTTATCCCTGCCGATGGCGGGCTGCTGCGGGTGGAGTGCTCAGGCGTCGGCGGTAGCGATCCCGAGATGTATCGCAAACCAGACCATGCGCCTTGCATCATGGGGCATGAGAATGTGGGCACGGTCGACGAATTGGGGCCGGCAGCTGCCAAGCGATGGGGCCTCAAGCTCGGCGACAGGATTGCCTTGCACGAATATCTCCCGTGCTGGAACTGCCATTGGTGCAAGCAGGGCGACCAGCGCCTGTGCATGGAAGTGGATTTCTTCAATGTAAAAGACCGCTTCAACACCCTGCGCTACGGCACCTGCAACGCCGGTATCGCGCCGCATCTGTGGGGCGGCTTTGCCGAATATATGTATCTTGCGCCCAATGCGGTGATCCACAAGATTCCCAATTCCATGGATGCCGTCCACGCGACACTGGCGGTTCCGCTTGGCAACGGAGTGCAATGGGCGGTGCTCGATGGCGGTGCCGGGCTTGGCAAGACCGTGCTCGTCTATGGACCCGGCCAGCAAGGTCTGGGCTGTGCCTTGGCCGCCAAGGCCGCGGGCGCCGCCAAGGTTATCATTTGCGGCCGCACGCGCGATCGGGCGCGGCTCGATCTTGCTCCGCTGCTGGGCGCGGATATCGCGGTGGATGTCGAGGTGGAAAGCCTCAAGGATATCGTCATGCGCGAGACCAACGGCCAGGGCGTGGACGTGGTTGTCGATACCACCGGCGATCCCACTGGCGAAATTGCACGCGAGGCCGTCGAACTGTCGGCAAAGGGTGCCTGGCTCAGCCTCAATGGCCTGTCACAATCGGTCCCCATCGGCGAAATCAAGAAGCGCTATCTCACGGTCCGCGCCCCGCGCGGGCATTCCTACAAGTCGGTCGAGATTGCCTTGCAGCTGATCGGCTCGGGCCGCTGGCCGATGGACCTACTGTGCAGCCACGATTTTGGGCTGGAACAGGTGCACGAGGCGATCCTGGCAACGGCCGGACGCGGAATCGCCGATGCAATTCATGTTACCGTTTCGCCGTGGAAAGGGCTCTAGCCTCACTTCGGGTGCGCGATTATTCTTGCGGTCAACTCCATGAAGGTAGCCACTTCGGCTGTGCTGAGCGGTGACAAAATCCGGCCTTGCACCCGTTCCACATCCTCTTGGCACAGCCGGATCATGGCTTCGCCAGCGCGCGTGGTGCGGAGAATTTTTATGCGCTTGTCGACGCTGCTGACTTCGCGTTTGATCAGGCCCTTTTGTTCCAGCCGCGCAATGACCCCGCCGATGGTTGCCCGATCGAAATGGATCAGCTCGGACAAGCGGGTTGCGTCCAACTCGGCGGCTTCGAAAATCGCTACCAGCGCGACCAACTGAACAGAGGTGAGATCATAGCGCTGCATCACTTCGCTGAAGACCGCCGTGGAATGCTGCTGGAGCCGGCGGATCAGGTGGCCGGGCATGCTTTTCAGCTGATCAAGATAGAGTTGGGAATCCGACGGCATCTGCTGGTCTTCTCGCTCCAAATATGTGCCGCTCACGACTTCGCGTCACTACCTTGATCTAAAGCACTACAGTCAAATTGCCATTAGCGTAACCCCGCGCGCCCGACTGTATCCAGCGCTAATGGGTGGCTTCCCTGTATTGCGCCCCAGCCGCCGCTCCCTGCCGCCGCTTGATGATGGAATCATTGATGATGAAAGCCCTGACGGCGGCGATTTCCTGCGGGGACAGATTGTCCGAATAACTCCCCATTCCGGCATAGGCCAGCAGCCCATTGCCGACGATCTGGGCAAATCCATCGCGGGTGCCCTGCGGCATGTTCCACAGGTTGGGATAAATCCCCGATGCCCCGCCCATGGAATGGCAGCGGTTGCAGTTTAGTTGATATATTTCCTGACCGCGCCGCATTTGGGCCAGAGTGGCTGGAACCGGATCGCCCAGATCGTTGAGAGCCGCTTCCTGGCGCGGGCCGGGAACCGGAACTGGTGAGCCGTCAAGTCTGAGCACGATCAGCCGCTCGAAATTTTCATAGCGGTCGGGCGCGCTGCCCGGCGGAAAGAAGCTGCCCTGCGGCCCGCCGTAGCCCGCCAAAACGGCGACGTAATCGATTCCATCAAGGCGATAGGTCATCGGCGCTGCGGTGATCGATGTGCCTATTTCCAGCTTCAGGCGCTCGGCTCCGGTGGCGGCATCATAGGCATAGAGATAGCCGTCGACAGTGCCCTGAAACACCAGATCGCCGATCACCAGCACACCGCCATTGAGGAATGGAAGCGGCCCGGATTGCCAGCGCATCGTACCCGTGACCGGGTCGATCGCCTTGAGTCGCCCGCCAAATGCCTGCGACGGACCTGCCTCGAACTGGCGCTGCAATTCCGGATCGTCAAATGGGGGGAAGACATTCTGCGTTCCGTGATTGGCATTTCCAGGCACGAACGGCGCTTCGCTGTTGGTCGTGAAGCTGGCGCCAGCCTCGAACACCGGGAGATAGACCAGATCAGTTCGCGGGCTGAATGCCATGGGTGTCCAGCTGTGCCCGCCGGCCATACTCGGCCAGATGACCTTGGGTTCAAGCCGGAAGTTGCTGGCCTCGGTCAGCACCGGGCGTCCGGTTTCCATATCGACGTGGCTCGCCCAGTTGACGTGGGTGAACGGCTGGGCTTGCAGCAATTCGCCGGTTTCCCGGTCCAGAACATAGAAAAAACCGTTCTTGGGAGCCTGCATGATGACCTTGCGTGGGGAGCCGTCAAATTCAAGCTCGGTCATGATGAAGGGCGATGTTGCGGCGTAGTCCCAGCTGTCGCCCGGCGTGGTCTGGTAGTGCCAGTCCACCTGGCCGGTATCCGCGTCGAGTGCAACAATGCTGGAGAGGTAAAGCCCGGCTCCCTCGGCTCCACTTTCGCTGCGCATCCATACCGGATGCGGGCCGCCATTGCCGGTGCCGACATAGACCAGATCAAGCTCGGGATCGTAGGCCAGACCGTCCCAGGGATTGCCGCCCAGTCCAAGGTTCCAGCGGGTGTCGGCGGGCCACGTTGCGCGGGCGGCGGTGACATCGGGGTTCTCGTCCGGGCCAGCGGCAGGATCGCCGGGCACGACCCAGAAGCGCCACGCGAGTTCGCCCGTTGCCACCGAATAGGCCGTCAGATACCCACGCGATCCCATGTCGGCGCCCGAATTTCCGATCAGGACCACGTCGCCAGCCACAATCGGCGCGCCCGAACTGGAATAGTTCCACTGGCGGTCGACGATAGTATCGGTCTTCCACAATTCTTCGCCCGATGCGGCATCGATCGCCGCCAGATGCCCATCGGTCGAAGCGACAAAGACCCGGCCATCCTGAATGGCAACACCGCGATTGACCGCATCGCAACAGGCATTGCGGGCATACGCGCCGTCAGGCTCGGGATCATATGTCCAGCGATGCTCTCCTGTTGCCGCATCGACCGCGTAGGTTACGCCCCAGGGGCCGCTGAAATAGAGCGTGCGCCCGACCATCAGCGGCGTGGCCTCCATTCCCCGATGCGTTCGCCCGCGAACGACGAAATCCCGGAATTCGAATGCCAGGCCCAGACGATCCAGACTGGCAGCGTCGATCAGGGAGGCGTCCTGATAGTGATAACCAAGCTGATTACCGCCCGGATAGGCCCAGTCGGTAACTTCATCGCGGGAGGCCTCAGGGCCACAGCCCGCAAGGACGGCAAGCAGCGCAAGGAAGGCACAGGTGATTTTGGACCGCCCAACGGATTGCTCTTTCATACTGTCACCATTTCCCCACACATTTGCCCGCAATAGCCAAAGCCGCATCACAAAACAGAATACAATCTTGACTAGCGATATGGAGACATTTAGGTGTCCACGCAACCCGGGGTTTGAAACACCTCAAGGGTATAATTTGAAATGGGAGGTTGGGCTATGTTCCGCAAATCGCTTCTTTTGAGTACGGCTGCTCTCGCAGCGGCAATGACCCCCGGCATGGCATATGCCCAAGATAGCGGGGCCGAAGCTGCGGACGACAACACCATCGTCGTAACCGCGCAGTTCCGCGAACAAGACTTGCAGGACACGCCGCTGGCCATCACCGCAGTAACCGGCGACATGCTGGCTGCCCGCGGTATCACCAGCCTCGACAGTGTCGGCCGCCTCGCGCCTAACGTGAGCATCAGTGCCACCGCGGCGGTCCACGGTCCGGCAGCGGCCGTCTATATCCGCGGCATTGGCCAGTATGACAGCAATCCGGCGTTTGAGCCGGGTGTGGGCATCTATTTCGACGACGTTTACCACGGGGCACTCAACGGCTCGTTTGTCGATCTGTTCGATATTGAGCGCATTGAAATCCTGCGTGGTCCGCAAGGCACGCTGTCGGGCAAGAACTCGATCGGCGGCTCGGTGAGGATTTTCACCCGCCGTCCTGAGGGCGACAACAGCGGCTACGTTGAAGCAACTTATGGCACCGACGATTTCATGATGGTGCGCGGGGCATTCGACGTGGGCCTTTCGGACACGCTCGCCCTACGCGTTTCGGGCATGCACAAGCAGCAGGACGGCTTCATCGACCTGGTCGATTATGGCTGCGCCTTCCCCGCCAGCGGTATTCCGGTCGTCAACGTTGTCACTGCCAACAACGGTTGCGAGTGGGGCACGCTGGGCGGCAAGGATGTGTCGGGCCTGGCCGCGGCTTTGCGCTGGCAGCCGACCGATGGTTGGGACGTGCAGCTGAGCGCCGACATCGTTCGTGACGATTCTGAAATGGCGCCATTGCGCCAGGTCGTGACGCCAGACAGGCGTTTCGTGTCGCCCGATCCCTATACCAGCTACGTCAATTTCAAGGATCCGAGCACTGGGGAGGTCTACCCAAATATCAGCGCGGTGGACACGCAGGGTATCTCGCTCAATATCCAGGGCGATCTTACCGATAATCTCTCGATCACGTCGATCACCAGCTATCGCGAAATGTTGGCCGAGTATACCAACGACCAGGATTCGAACCCGCTGACTGATCGGCTGAATTTCAACCGGATGAATTACGATCAGTTCTCGCAAGAGTTGCGCCTTTCGGGCGTGGTGGGTGAAATGCTCGACTGGACCGTTGGCGGTTATTATTTCGAATCCTCGAACAACCTTGCCAATCGCATCGCTTCAGGCGCATTTTTCAACTTCAACAACAACGATCTGGTTGAACAGACCAGCAAGTCGGTCTTCGCCCACGGCATCGTTCACCTGACTGACGCGCTTAATCTGACGGCCGGCATCCGCTATACCGACGATGAAAAGAGCTATCTGTTCCACCAGTATCGGGGCAGTGGCACTGTTCCAACCGCGCAGGACGGACGGACTGCGTCCTATATCGGGGATCATATCGATTACCGGCTTGGGGTCGATTACCGCTTCAGCCCCGACTTCATGGTCTATGGCCAGTTCTCAACCGGCTATAAGGGTGGCGGCACCAACCCGCGCCCGGTGACGCTGGCGCAAATTCAGGCCTATAATCCTGAAACGCTCCAGGCCTGGGAAGTGGGCTTCAAGAGCGATCTGCTTGATCGCACGCTGCGGTTCAATGTCTCGGCATTCTATAATGAATACAGTGATATCATCCTGATCGACAGCGCGGCCTGTTGCGGCCCCGTCGGCGGTCCGGATTGGGCGCCGTTTGCCATCTTGCCCCGAAATGCCGGCACTGCAGAAATCACGGGCATCGAGGCTGAACTGTTCTGGGAGCCGGTTGATCGCCTGATCATTTCAGCTGGCGGTGGTCTGCTTGATTTCAAATACACTTCGCTGACCGGTGCCATTGCCGGGCCAGTTCCCGGACAATTGCCGTTCATCGCGCCCTACACCGCTGAATTCAATGCCAACGCCAGCATCAGCTACGGGATCGACATGGGCAACAGCGGCATCGTTACCCCGCGGCTCGACATGACGACGCAGAGCCACATGTATTCGGAACCCAACAATGCCATCACCTCGCTGATCAGAGGCTACACACTATTCAATGCCGCACTCGGCTGGGAATCGGCCGATGACGGCTGGGGAGCATCGCTCAACGTGCGGAACCTGTTCGACAAGGAGTATTACGGCACAGCCTTCGATGCCACTCCGTTCTCGGGCACGGTCCAGCACAACATGGGGCGCCCGCGCGAATGGATGTTGACGGTCCGCCGCAACTTCTGATGATCCAATGGCCGGGGCCCTTCGGGTTCCGGCCATTCACTTTCATAGGAAGTTCAGACGGGTAAGGGGATTTCATGGCCAACAATGGGCGACTTACGCTGGTGACGGGTGCCGCGCACGGCCTGGGTGCCGCCTATGCCAAGCGACTTGCTGCGGACGGTTACCGGATCGCGGCGGTTGATATCCTTGATGCCCACGACACGGTCCAAGCAATCACCCAAGCTGGCGGCGAAGCACAGGCCTTCATCTGCGATGTCGCGCAGCCAGCTGCAATCGACGCCCTGTTCGAGCAACTGGCCGCTGACATGGGCACGGTCGACGTGCTGGTGAACAATGCCGGCATCTATACCTTCACTCCGCACGAACAGATGACGTTTGAGACCTGGCGGCGGATCATGTCGATCAATCTTGATGGCATGTTGCTGTTGACCCAGGCGGCGCTGCCGGGGATGAAGGAAAAAGGCTGGGGGCGCATTATCAATGTCGCTTCCAACAGCTGTTTCCTCGCCCCTCCCGGCCTGTCAGCCTATGTCGCGAGCAAGTGCGCCAGCATCGGCTATGTCCAGTCGCTATCGGGCGAAGTGGGCCAATATGGCATTACCGTCAATGCTGTCGCCCCCGGGCCAACGGTGACCAAGGGGACGCGGGCGGACTTTCCCGATGAAGAGTCCTTCATGCAATTCATGGCTGGCTTTTTGGAACAGCAGGCGATCAAGAAGATCAGCCTGCCGGAATATTCGGCCTCGGTGGTGTCCTTCTTCGCCAGCGATGAGGCGCATTTTGTAACCGGCCAGGTTCTGGTCGTCGACGGCGGCTTCGCGAAGCACTGATGGCCGACGCGCAGCAACCTTTGCCGGACGTCAGCAGCCCTCCCCCCAACTACCTTCCCCTCGCCATTTTCATCGGCGCCTGCCAGATGATCGTGACCATGGATCTGATCACGATGGGGGTCTTGCTGCCGTCCATCGGCGAGTCTTTGCGGGTGGGGCCGGAACGCATCGGCGGCCTGATCGGGTTCAGCTCGCTGGTGTTCGCGAGCATGTTGCTGGTTGGTGGGCGGCTGGCTGACCTGTTCGGCCAGCGCAATTGCCTGGGTTTTGGACTTGCGACGGCGGCCGCAGGGGCGGTGCTCTCTGCAAGCGCCAGCAGTTACGAAGTCCTGCTCGCCGGGCGCGTTCTGTTCGGACTCGGGGCGGCGGTGCTGGTGCCAGCCAACTTTTCACTGATCAACACAGTCATCCCTGAAGGCCACTGGCGCGCGCGGGCCTTTGGCATTTTCGGCATTGCGCAGGGCATCGCCATGTTCGTCGGCCCTTCCGCCGGAGGGTTCCTGGCCACCAGCTTCGGCTGGAATTCGGTGTTCTGGGCGGTTGCGGTATTCGTTGCCGTGCTGCTGATCTGTTGCCGCAGACTGGTCCAACCGGTTGCCGCAAGTGGCCATACCGGTTTCGACTGGACCGGGACGCTGCTGTTTGTTCCGGCGCTAACCCTGTTGGTTGTGGGAATCGGCGGAGGAAGCGGCCTTCTGAGCAGCGCGACCGAACGTGTGGTCGCCGCTGCCGGGGGCGCCGCGCTGCTGCTGCTGTTCGCGTTCAGCCAGAAGGGCAAACCCAATGCCCTGCTGCCGCTAGATGTGTTTCGCTATCAGGGGACCGGGCTGAGGCTCTTCGCGATGTTCGCGGTGATGACGGCATCGTCCGGCCTGTTCATCCTGCCCAGTCTGGTGATGCAGCAATCGCTCGGCTTTTCGGCAGCGGAAGCGGGCACGGGCATGGTGCCCCATTCGGTGGCCGGGATCATTGCTGGGCAAATGATCGGCTGGTTCATGATGCGCTTTACGCTGCGGCGTAATGTCCTGATCGGCTTTTCTGCCCTGTTCGCCGGCACTTTGCTGAACGGCTTCATGCAGGCCGATTTTGGCTATCTGCTGAACATCCTGATCCCGATGCTTATCGCAGCTGCCGGGAGCATTTTTACCGTTACCATGCTGATGGCGGCAATTGCCCAGCCATATCCCGAAGCGCGCCAGGGTGTCATGTCGGCGGTGATTTTCACCTGCCAGCAGATCGGCGTAGCGCTTGGCAGCGTGCTCCTGCTCAATCTCGCCAATTCGGCGACAAGCCCGATGGCCGGTGCCAACCTTGGTTTCCTGACCATGGCGGCGATCGCTGCGACGGGAGCAGCGGCCTTCATTCTCGCCAGATCCCCGCAATCCGCCTCGCAATCTGCAAAAATGGAAGGATGATTTATGGGTAATAGCTTGTTTGGAACATTGGACGGAAAGGGTGGTTGGCTGCCTTATGCGGTAATGTGGCTGCGGATCGCCTTTGGCGCGCACTGCCTGTTGTCAGGTTTCAACTATTTCGTCGGGATGGTGCCACTGCCACCCATCGAACTGTCCCCGTCTGCCGCCTTTATTGGGCAGCTGGAAGCGGTGGGCCTCTATCAGTTTATCAAGGTGGTCGAAGTTGCCGTTGGCTTGTCGCTGATTTCCAACCGCTTTGTGCCACTCGCCTTGGTGCTTGAGATGCCAACAACCATGTCGATCTTCTATCTCAACACCTTTGTCGATGGGGCGCCAAGGCAGTTGTATACCGGACCACGCGAGCTGTTTTACAACCTCGTTCTCATTGCCGCCTATTGGGCCTATTTCCGACCTCTGCTGACCACTTCTGCGCAATGGTCACCGATCTGGCGCGGCGCGCTATCCATCGAGGGTCGCAACCCGGTGACGAACGACGAACAAGGAAGGGTTTTCCCATGAATATGTATGACATCATTCCGTACTCGCTGGCCACCGCCTTTCTGTTGGCGGCGATACTGACCGACAGATGGCGTGCGCGCCGCCCCTAACAACACAAGGATACCGCCATGATCCCCATGCCTGAGCAACAATACGGCCGCCTTCGGATCAACCGGGTCGACGAAGGCGGCGCCGGCCTGCCAATGTCCATGGCTCTGCCAGGTATCGGCGACGCGGACCTGGCTCGCCTTGCGCGCTGGTTTCAGCACGATTCCCTCACCGCCGAGGTGGAGACGAGCCTGTTCTATCTCAATGTGCATTCCTATGTGCTTCATTGCGATGGTAAAGTGATCGTGATCGATTCCTGCAACGGAAATCACAAACAGCGCTCGGTCCCTTTCGCGCATATGCTCGATACGCCTTACCTGGCAAATCTTGCCGCCCAAGGTGTGCGCCCCGAGGATGTTGACATGGTCATGTGCACGCATTTGCACGCCGATCATGTCGGCTGGAACACCCGGCTCGACAACGGCCAATGGGTGCCGACATTTCCCAACGCGCGGTATATCTTTGGCCGCACAGATTATGAATTTTTTAGCACACAGGAACACGAAGTATTCCATCGCGAAGCCTATCTGGATTCGGTGCTCCCGGTGGTGGCGGCGGGCCTTGCCGACATCGTGGAGGAGAGCACTGTCGTACATCATGAACTGGGTGACGGCATTTGGCTTGAGCCAGCCTTCGGGCACTCACCGGGCAGCTGCATCGTCAATGCAAAGTGTGGCGGGCAACACGCGGTGTTCTCGGGCGATATCATCCATCATCCGGTGCAAATGGTCAGGCCTGACCTGCATTTCTTTGCCGACGAGGATCCAGCGCGCGCGTCGGTTGTTCGCAAGAGCCTGCTGGAACGTGCGGCCGAGCAGGAGATAGCACTCTTCCCGGCCCATTTCTGCGGCACGTCGGGCGGCTTTGTGAAGCGCGACGAAGCGAGCTTCAAGTTCGAGTTCCTTGTTTGATCAGTTGCGTTGTGAATCACATTAATCGACCGGAGCATTAATATGACTGTAGCCTATGACTTGGGTGAAATCGGAGATCGCGTGATGATCACGGATCTCTATGCGCGTTATGTTCACGCAACCGATGACGCTGATTATGAAACTCTGGACCGGATTTTCTTGCCGGAAACCACCTTCGATTGGACTTCTGTCGGGCATATCAAGGGGGTATGGGAAGGTCAGGTCCGCGACG
>CAMDSM010000070.1 GCA_945906905.1 Altererythrobacter xiamenensis
GCTCAGGTGCGGCAGAGGGGGGTCATGCGAAAGGCCTCCGGAAGCGACGAAAGCAACGCGCCGGTCAAGGGTCCGAGTGAATTCCCCGATAGCGCGGCCAAGGCCGACAATGCGGCTCATGGGCGCGAGCGGAACGGCAACGCTGTTCAGGAAGACTGGCAAAACATCGACCGCATCCAGTGCGCCGGCCAGGTTCGCAAGCGGCTGCGCGGCACCGTGGTCCATCACCATGTCATAGGAAAGCGCAATGTCGAAGCCGGCATCCAGAACATGCTGGGCGCAGGACTCAGCCAATCGCTCGTCAATCCTTACCGGTCCCGCCAGCGTTCCATAATCGCCAATCGCCCGCCCCGCTGCTCCAATGCAAAAGGGCGGCATCAGATCGTAGAAAAAGCCGTTGAAATGATCGGGAAAGAAAAGCACCACCAAATCGGGTGTGAACGCGTGATACTGGCGCCTGCTTTCGGCGAGCGCTTCAGCGACAGCGAGATCGACGTCGGGCGACGGTCGCACATAGTCGATGAGCGGTGAATGGGATTGGCCGATCGCAAGTGCGCGGGATCCCTTCACGCTTTATCGCCTGTGAAGATGTGGGCCACATCGCAAAATCGTTTAATGAGGCTGTTGATATCGACCGGGCGACCGCATGCGCCGACGATGCGATCCGGGCGGACAAGGATGGTGGTGAATTCCTTGTCATCGAACCAGGCCTTGATCTGCCCGTCAGGATCGAACAGCGGTTCGGCATCGATCGCAGTTTCCTGTATCTTTTCGCGCTGGCCTTCCGGGAAGATCGCGAAAATCCGGCCGCCCAGTTTGCGGTAGCGCGCCAACTCCAATGGGTCGGCATAATAGTGGGGATCTACACCCCAGCTGAGAATGGCAAAGCCGCGCCCGACGGCGTCGTCAGATCGCCGCCGCTCGCCGGCACCGTCGTTCACCGTGAACTGCGGGAAAATGGTGCCAGCGATATCCGGCTTCTGTGCGATTGCACTGCGTACGACCGCCCCTTGTATCATGCGTGGCATCGGCTTCCAGCGCATCGAGGTGACATAGGCCTTAAGCGGCGGAATAACGGCCATCATTGCAAACGTAAAATCGCGTACCCATCGCACGAAAATGTTGCTGGGGGCGAAAATCCGGCCGATCATCACCGACACATCGATCATCGCCTTGGCGTGAGCCCGCCGCTCTATGTCGTAGGTATCAAGCAGCTTCTCATCGGCAAGCCACTGAACAACCAGAGATAATTTCCAGCCTAGGTTGGCAGCGTCGCGGATCCCGGTGTTGAAACCCTGACCTTGCCAGACTGGCATGACGTGTGCTGCGTCACCGGCGATCAACAGCCTTCCTTTGCGGAAGGATGAGGCAATACGCGCGTTGTGCGTGTAGACCCGCCGACGAAGGATATGCAGGCGGTCAATTTCCTCATCGGTGAAGATGTCCCGCAGCTTGTCGCGAAGCGCCGCCTCGGTCACATCGAACTCGTTGACGATCTCGCGATCTTCGACGGCAAATTCGAACCGGCGCAGTTGGGCCGGAAGCGCGATTGATACGATTGGTCTGGTCGGATGCAGGATGAAATCAACATTCGGCCGACCGATCGGGTCGTTGGCGAGATCAACCACCAGGAAGCGGTCGGGCGCGGTCTTGCCTTCAAAAGCGACCCCCATTGTCTCTCGCACAGGAGAACGCCCGCCATCACAACCGATCACATAGCGTGCCGTAACGCACCCACCATTTTCGATTTCAACCTTCGCCATCGTGCCTAGGTCGATGACAGTATCCATTCGGGCACCGAACCTGACCACCACATTTGGAAAACGCCTCAAGCCCTCAAGCAGTTCGCGATCGATTAGCGGTTGGTTAAACGCATTGCGCCGGGCCCAGCCATATGGCCGCAGAATCGGGTTGATCTCCGCCAATATCTTGCCGTTTGGCTTGATGAAGCGCGCGATATGCTGCGGCGTTGTGTGCCGCACAACTTTGGCGTCCAGCCCGACCGACTGGAAGCTGCGCAGCGCCTCGTCATCGAGCGCGACCCCGCGTGGATAATCTATCAGGTTTTCCAAAGCCTCCAGCACCAATACCCGGATGCCGTCCTGCCCGAGTAAATTGGCAATGGTCAGTCCGGTGGGTCCAGCACCGATGACGATGATGTCGAAATCAGGATCGTCCACCGCTTGTCATCCTCGACCAAGCAGAAAGTCGAGATGAAGGCGGTCGAATTCCTCAGGCTTTTCCCACTGCGGCCAATGCCCGCAGTCTTGCATGATCTTGAGGACAGCACCGGGAATTTTGGCGGCAATTCTGGCACCTTCCTCAGGCGGGCCGCTGGGATCGTGAGATGTCCACAAAACCATGGTTGGGCACTGGATCGCGGCATATTCAGCATCCGTCAGCAGATTTCTGAGCCGGGTTTCGAGATCCTGGAGCACCATCAGATGCTCAACCGTGCGTGCCATGTCCGGTTGCTGGTAGATCGCCTGTCGGCTCGCGATCAGGTCGTCGGTCGCGTCTTGCTTGTCGAACATCAGCCATTCGACGCGCGCCTTGATGAAATCCCAGCTCGGGTCCGTTGCAGCCTGGGTGGTCAGCGTCTTCAACCGTTCCATCACCGCTGGATCGGCTTTTGAGCCGCCCATCGTGTTGAGCACCAGCCGCTCGATCTTCTGGGGGTATCGCGCGGCGAACCGAGCCGCGACCCAGCCCCCAAGCGACTCCCCGCTGAGATAGATCTTCTCTGCCCCGATGGCATCGATAAAGGCGCCAAGATGGTCGATATAGGCCTCAATCTCATAGTCATGGTCCGGCTTGGACGACCAGCCATGACCGATCATGTCGATGGCCCAGGTGGAAAAATGCGCGCCATGCGCGCCGAGATTGCGGATGTACGCCTCGGCGTGACCGCCGACGCCGTGCAGCAGGATGAGCGGTGGCTGCGCCTTGTCGCCTGAATGGAGATAGCGTGTATCAATCCCTCCAGCATCGATCCAGCCTTGTGAAAACGACACCCCGCGCAAGTCACCCCACAGGCTCCGGTGACCTGGCTCAATGGCTTTCCATTGGTCATGGCTCAAAATGGTCATGCGCCTTGTTCCTCTTCCCTTGGTGCCCGACAGTGCATCAGGATCGTGTCAAAGAGCGACAGGAGCACTGTCCCGTCGCCGCGCGTAAGTTCGCAGTAATGCTTGGCTATGCCCTTTCCGGGACGAGACGTTGAGAGACGCTTCTCGATCCAGCGCAGCCGCACATGGAGCATGTCGCCAGGGTAAGCCGGTGCGCGAAACCGGATTTCATCGAAGCCAAAGCTGGCGATGACAGTCTGCTCGAACCCAAAATCGTACAGCAGCCGGTGCTTGATCGCGAGCAGGTGCGTACCCGAGGCTGTCAGCCCGTCAAACCCTGCTGCGCGCGCAGCACTATCATCGACATGGACCGGCAACGGATCCCATTGCCTGGCAAATGCCATGACGTCTTCCCGTTCGAGCGGCATTTCGCTGGAAACAAGCGCGGCATCCACAACGACATCATCGAAATAGAGGCCGGGTGGACCATTCTGCATAGCTTACTCCCGATTGACTTGGCAGGCGGACCTGACGCACGCGCTCTTTCATCATTCAGGTTGATATCGCGCAACATCATGTCCAGAAGTGTGCATCTAATGCACAACAAGGCGTATATGAGTGGCAGAACAAAGATACGCACATGTCAGGGCGCTGGATCGCGGCCTGCGGCTGCTCGTCGCGTTGAATGAGGCGGGCCGCTCAGATCCGGCCGCGCTGGCGAGAATCGCGGAAATCGATCGGACAACCGCCTATCGCCTGCTCGAAACGCTTGAGGGTCTGGGTTATGTCTCCCGGAGCCAATCTGACGGAAAATATGTCCTGCTGCCGACAGTCAGGAACCTGAGCGAAGGACTCACTCGCTCCGACAAGGCATCGCGAATTGTGGCCGAAGAACTGTTCGAACTCCTTCCCCACGTTCTTTGGCCCACCGATTATGCGACATTTGAGCGCGGCTGGATGGTCATCCGCGAGACAACGCACCGGTTCAGCCCCTATTCTGTCCATCGGGCGATGGTTGGGCGCCGCCGCCCCTTGATCGAAAGCGCACTCGGTCGGGCCATGTTGGCAGGTGCCGAGCCTCTGCACCGTGAAGAAATGCTCGCCATTGCGCAAAGTGCACGGGCAACTGACCTGCCCGAACACCGGATAAAGGAAGCGATATCGTCGTTGTTCGAGGATTATTCCAGACGCGGCTATGCATGGGCAGTTGATGGAGCAGAACAGGGGATTAGCGCCATTGCTTTACCGGTCAAGGTTTCGGAATCGGTCCTGGGCAGTGTGAACTTACTCTTCTTCACATCGGCAATGGCGATTGAAACGGCAGCCGAACGCTTTCTCCCATCGCTCCGCACAGCCGTCGCAGTCATTAGCGCGCGACTTCAAAAACAGACGGATTCAGAAGGCTTGTAGTGTCCCTTTAGAGGGCTATGCCGGAACGGACAGGCTGTAACTCTGGGCTGCGGCGACAAAGCGATCTGGCCGCACCGCAATCACAGTTGTGCAATGCCTGCGCATCCAGACCAGCAAAGTGCCATCAATATCGATCACATCGCCTTGTTGCTGACTGGGTTGATGAGGGGCGTATACCGCGATGTAGCGGGTTCCCAGAGCATCCCAGCCCCGCTTTTGTTCTGGCGTCAGCAGGGTCGCCGGGTCAACGCCGTCGCCCAGCATGACAAAACCATTGCCGATGGCCTGATCGAGCAGGGTGAGTTGCCCGTTGGTCGTTGCAACGCGGGGCTGTGGAATATACTTGCCAATTGGACTGGCCTCGTGCGTGGTTGCATTCACCCACCCCTGCTGAAGCGTGGGCGGTTGCAGCAAGGGAGGCAGTTGCGGCGGCGCCTCTGGGGGGGGCTGCATCGCAGTAACCTCTTCAGGGCTCAATTCCTGCTTGATGATGCGGCCGAGATCGACCGATATTTGGGTGTAACGCGCGACGTCGGGCGCGCGTTCTTGCTGATAGGAGTCGAGCACAGATTCGGGCAGGCTTCCGTTCAATACAGCGGCCAGCTTCCAGCAGATATTTTCCGCGTCCCGGATGCCCGATTGCATCCCGGATCCGGCCCAGGGCGGCATCAGATGCGCGGCATCGCCCAGCAACATCACCCGGCCGTCGCGCCACCGGTCGGCATGACGGACATGGTGTTTGTAAAAGGCGTGCTGGTGAATTTCAACATCGTCGCGGTTGACGCCCAATGTGTCGAGCAACTGCCAGAGCTGGTCGTGCGTGGCAAAATCGCTTTCAGACTCGTCTGGCTCAAGTGGAAATTCCCAGCGGTGATTGCCCATCGACAGTGCAATATCGACGACCGGACGCCTTTTGTCAGACCAGAAGGTCAGGATGTGGCGATTGGGCCACCAGCGTTTCACTTTGGCATCAATCACGACCCAGCGGGTTTCGAGCGTGTCACCGATCAGCGGAATCCCGAGCTGCTCGCGTGTGCCGCTCGAGCCGCCGTCGCACGCCAGAACATAGCGGACACGGCTCTGGCGGGCGGTGCCGGTTTTGGGGTTCGTAACCGTCAGCGTCACCCCGTCGGCATCTTGCGTGAGGCCGCTGACCTCGACGCCGAAATCGACCGAGACCTGTTCCTTGTAACGCGCGGCACCAGCCCGCAGCGTCTTTTCCATTTCGGGCTGATAGATTGCATAGGACCTTGCATGGCCCAGTTCGGATGGCGGAAAAGCAACCCGGCTCAACTCTTGCCCGTCATAGGTGACCCAACGCAAAGCATAGGTTTCATCCATGTCACGCTTGAGCGCCGCATCGAGTCCAACCGATTGAAAAATGCGCATCGTCCAATCGTTGACAGTAACGGCCCGCGCTCTTGAATAGACGTTCGCGTCGCGTTCAAACGCAATCGTGCGCACACCGCGAATGCCCAAGAAGTTGGCCGCTGAAACGCCTGTCGGACCATAGCCGATAATCGCCACATCGGCGTCGAAAGTCTTGCTCATGCGGGCACCCCAAGGAATGACAGGGTGGTGCGGTTGAAGCGTTCAGGGTGCTCCCACTGCGCCCAATGGCCGCATTTGGGGAAGACGTTCAACTGCGCATTCGGGATTTGCTTCATCAGGATCATGCCAGTGTCGAGCGGCATCACCCGATCCTCGCGGCCCCAGATGATCAGCGTTTCGTGTGGCAATCTGGACAAGCGCGGATCGCGCCACAGCTCTTCGGGCATCCCGCCAGGGCCGGGTCGCATGGGGGGCTGCGCCATGATGCGAGGGTCCATCGCCGCCTCAAGGCGCTGGGCGATCAGGTCATCCGTGATGACAGATTGATCAAACAGGCAGGCACTGATGAAGGCGCGTACTTTGGCGGCGGTGATGCCCTCGCCCTCATACGCGGTGACGAGGTTGATGATTGCGGGTGTCGGCCAGACGCTGAACATCGCTTGCCCGCCGCCGGGGCCCATCAGGACCATCCGGTCGACCCGATCGGGATGCTCCAGGGCGATCTTGAGCGTGACCATCCCACCCATCGAATTGCCGACAAAATGCGCCTGGGCAATACCGAGCCGATCCATCAGCCCGAGTATTGCATCGGCCCACCAGCCCGGCGTCCTGGCATCAACCGGCTTCATGTCCGATTTGCCGAAGCCAGGGAGGTCAGGAATGATCACCCGGAAATGCCCCGCCATCGCGTCGGCATTGCGGCTATAGTTCGACCAGCCCGAAGCGCCGGGCCCCGAACCATGGATCATGATCAGCGCCGGACCGTTGCCCATCTCGTGATAGTGAACCTTGCAGCCGTTCACATCGGCGAATTTTCCATCAGTCATGTGTTGCCCCTCCCGGCGCGATCAGCATTTTGTGTCCCCAGACGCTGGTGACATCGTGGCGCGTGACATGCCAATCTTTACCAACCTCTTGCGCGCCCCAGCCATATTCAAACTCGAAGCCTGAGGGCGTGAGCATGTAGAAAGAAAACATCAGGTCATTGCTGTGCCGCCCCAGACTCATAGAGATTGGCACGTCGGCCTTTACTGCGCGGTCATGGACAAGGCCGACATCATCCATCGTCCTCGTCTGTAACATCAGATGGAGGAGCTTCTTTGGGCTGGGGGCTGGCGCAAATGCCAATGTGTGATGGCGTGGGTTGCAATGCATGAAGCAAATCGGCAGCACCATGTCCGGCCCCATCGCCATGTCGATATAGTCGCTCACCGCGAACCCAAGGCGGTTGTAAAACGTCTCATATCCAGCGGGGTCAGCGACGGCGATGACGACGTGCCCGAGACCCTGATTTCGTGTGACGAAGCCGGAAATCCCGGTGGGCGAAATGAAGGGCTTTTCGAGCCGGGTCGTCGCTCCCCAATAGAGTTCGCAGACGATACCGGCGGGATCGACGAAGAGGGCAAGTTCCCTGACGCCCCGGCGAAGCGCAAGGTCTGGGCGCCGTTGGGTGGCCACACCCAGGGCCGCCAATTCAGCGAGCGTTTCGGCGAAACTGTTTGCATTGGCCGTTTCCCAGCCCACAAAGGATAAGTCGTCAGCATCGCCGCGCTCTATCCAAATGCGCCAGGCACGTTCATCCACGCGAAGCTTCAGGCAGCCCTCATCGGCGTCAACTTGCGTGCCCAATATCGTTTCTGCAAATTTCTGCCATGCTCCCAGATCCCGTGCGGCGATCCCGGCATAGCCCAAAGCGGTTATCGCCATGACCCTCATCCCTGTTGTTGTTATCCGCGCCTGTAAACGCGACTGTTGACACCTGATTGCCGGAAGGTAAGCGATGAATCATTGATTGAAAGGATGGAACAATTGATCTGACGTCGGGAGACTACGCCCAATTGCTGCGCGCGCCTGATTTGCGCCTGGTCGGTCTGACTTTTGAAGATTGGCGGTTTGATCGCCCATTTCTCAGGAGCTTTCCCGATACCCGCCGCGCCTGCTTCTACCATGTCAAACGGGGGGCCGCATGGTTCCGCACTGGCCCTGCCGCTGACGAGCTTCACCATGTCACGCAGGGTATGGCTATCGGGGTCGAGGGCCATTCGCACGAATGGATGGATCGCTCACACGTCCATATCAGTGATATCCGACGCGTGGTCGACGACATAGCCGCTGATCACGACATGCCAGTAGAGATTTTGGCGAGCAGCATTGACCGGAGCGCGGCAGTGCTTCAGCGGCTGCCGCACGGCGCTATCATCATCCCGGCAAATGCCTCCCCCTATTCGGATATGATCCATGGCTGTTCTGCGCTGATCGACATTGAGCGAGCGTCGGGCGAAGAGGAGACGGGTGTAACAAGGCGCCTGGCCGAAATTATCATGCTCCAGCTCGTCGCCTATGCCCGTGCGCGCCTGCTGCACGGTATCACGCAGACCAATGGTTTTGCCCATGACGAGTATATATTGCGGGCGATGACAGCTTTTTTTGTCAGCCCGGGCGAGCAATGGACCGTGCAAAGCCTGGCCAAGGCAGCAGGGCTAAGCCGAGCGGCTTTTTCCGAACGCTTCACACGGGCATTTGGAGAACCGCCGCTCAAAACGATTAATCGCTTGCGCCTGCAACAGGCCTCCGAAATGTTGCTCTACACAAGTGCCTCACTCAGCGATATTGCGGCGCAAATTGGCTTTGGATCGGCCGCGGCTTTCCTGCGTGCATTCAAGCGCCAGTTTGGCAAGACACCTGGAGAATGGCGCCAAAGCCTCCGCAATGAAGAAATCGCAGGATGAGTTCCCCAGCTAACGGTAAATAATTTCCAGTTCGCGCTATTTTACACCGAAATGGTCAGCCAGATTTGACCCTTCAAAACCGTGAGTGAAGGCTTCAGGGTCTCGCGGAAGCATGGTGGCCTCCCAATCGGCATAGAGTTGCTTCAACTGTGCAAATTCTTCTGGCTGGCGATGATTTAGATTGGCCCGTTCGCGAGGATCCTGTGACAGGTCAAACAGGAATTCATTGCCGTCGATTTTCAGATACTTGAGATCGCCGTCACGGCAAGCTTCCTGGAGCAGGTGCTGGTATCGCCAGAAAAGGGTTCGTCGGATCGGCGGATCGGAAAGATTCGCGAACAAATCGATCCCGTCTGTCGGATAGTCTTCGGCACAAGAAACTCCTGCGGCACCAAGGAAGGTAGGCAACCAATCCATGCTCATGGCCACCTGATCGCAGTCCACCCCTGCGGCGATTTTTCCAGGCCAGCGAACGAGTGCCGGCACACGGATCCCACCCTCAAGCAGTTCGGTTTTCACGCCGGTGAAGGGCCAGGTATCTGAAAATCTTTCTCCGCCATTGTCGCTGGTGAATACAACAATCGTCTCATCGGCAATGCCAAGCCGATCGAGCGTTTCCAGAACCCGGCCAACCTGATCGTCCATACTACGGACCATCGCAGCATAAGTCGCCATCGAACCGCCATCGAAATGGACCAGCGCGAGCGGATCATCAATCGAGGACAGGCGGCGCGATTCTGCATCGCTCCGTCCATCTTCCCACGGCCAGTGAGGAGCACTGAAATGCAGGCTTATGAAGAAAGGCTGTTCGCTGCCTGCAAACTCCTCGATGGTCGAAACAGTCCGATTGCCCAGTAAATCGGTCAAATAACCGCTTTGTTCGACCGGATGGTCTCCATCCCACAGATCGGGATTCCCCGGTAACCCTCGATGAGAAAAATAATCGACCCCACCGCCGCGAAAGCCAAAGAATGTGTCATATCCGCTCTTGAGAGGCCCGTAGTCAGGCAAGGAACCTAAGTGCCATTTCCCAATCAGCGCGGTCCGATAACCCGCATCCCGCAATAGTGAGGGCATGGTTGAATGCTCTGGCGGCAGACCAACTGGTCGCGCCTGAAGCGGCTCTTCCAGCCCGACCGGTAGCCGGTATTGATACCGCCCGGTAATCAGCGCGGTACGGGTTGCCGAACATACAGGACTGTTCGCATATGCTTGCAGAAAACGCGCGCCTTCTTCCGCAAGGCGATCGCAGTGCGGAGTTTGATAATCTCGCCGTCCGTAACATGACAGGTCTGCATAACCCAAGTCGTCTGCCATGATGAAAATCATGTTGGGGCGAGGCGGCGTCCTGGCCATCAATCCAGGCGCGAAAGCCGGCACAATTGCCAGCGCTGCCGCGGAGCTGGTGAAGCGACGCCTAGTCATACCCGGCGCCGCTCCTGTGAGAATCCCATCTTGCGACATTTTTGCGATCAGAACTTGTATCTGGCGCGCACACCAAAGGTACGAGGTGCACCGACGGTTATGCCAATCAGGTCACTCACCACAGTGTGTGCATTCGAGTTGTTGTAAACGGCATCCTCGAAAATGTTGCGTACATATGCAGTGACACTGAATGATTCGTCGGGTGAAAAGTAGGTGAGGTTCGCGTTCACCACTTGATAGGAAGGCGCACGCGTGCCGGGCTGGAATGTCACGTTGGTCCAGCGTGATGATGCGAACTTCCCATCCACACCAAAAGTGATCAGGCTGCCATCGCCGAGCTCGAAATCATGCGCGTAGGAGGCGGTCCCCGACCATGTGGGGGCACGGCTTAGCTGGAGACCAGCACAATCGATCGAAAGCAAATTGAACGCTGGATCGTTCGCGGCCTGGCCCGTATCAGTAATGGCGCAAGCAGTAGTTGGATCTGTGAACTGTGCTGATTGTG
This sequence comes from Altererythrobacter xiamenensis, assembly GCA_945906905.1. Classification (GTDB taxonomy): domain Bacteria; phylum Pseudomonadota; class Alphaproteobacteria; order Sphingomonadales; family Sphingomonadaceae; genus Alteraurantiacibacter; species Alteraurantiacibacter xiamenensis_A. Next base: position 10,689 of record CAMDSM010000070.1, read on the forward strand.
TATAGGTGAAGGTCTGGTAGCTGGCATCGTTATACTCGACAGAAAAGCCGACCCGGTCGTTGATATTTGGCGACCACACGAGGTCAAGCGAAGCACCGCGTGCTTCGGCCTTGCCAGCATTAATGATCTGTTGCGCAACTGCTCCGCTGGAGTCTGGGCCAATCAGAAATTCCTGGTGGTCGTCATATTTCCAGTAGAACAATTCCAGGTTCAGTATCAGGTCATCATCGAGAAACGCATTGCGTGATCCCGCAGTGAAGGCCGTAAGGGTTTCCGGAGCGAATGTCGAATCAGCAGCGAGGCTAAGGCCGCCGGATTTGTAGCCGGACGAAGCCGTAAAGAAGAGCATGTTGTCGGGCGTCAGATCGTATTCGAGCCCCGCCTTCCAACTGACATCATTGAAGCTCACTGACTCTGGATTGCCCGCGAAGGTGAATTGGCAGGCCAGCACGCCATTGACATCCTCGGCATTGCCAAGGTGGCATGGGACAGGTGCGAGAGCGGGGAAAATAGCATATCGCTCAAAATCCGATTTGACGATTTCGTCCTGAGAATAGCGAACGCCGCCAAGCAGGCGAAGATCAGGGGTCACCTCTAGCGAGACATCGCCAAAGATCCCGATACTTTCGGTGTCGAATGATGCGCTTACCGAGAAATTCTGGACCAAACCGTTGTTGATCCGATTGTAAACCCTCTGGGATTCATCATAGTAGTATGCCCCCGTGACCCAGTTAAGTGGTCCGGTTTCGCCGGCAAGCCTGAGCTCCAGCGAAGTCGCCTCGGAACGCTCTGGGGCGTCGCCATCTGTTACACCAAGCACTTCGAAACTGAGGCCTGGCTGCGCCTTGTAGCGCAGTTTCCCTTCTTGATAGGCCGGGATGAAAGACAATGTCGCAAAGCCCAGGTCGGCTTCGAAAGTCGCATGGACATTCCAAAACTCTAGGTCGGTATAATTGTCGTCCTGCACCTCGTTAACAAGGTAAATAAGGTTCGAACCGGCGGGAAATGGAGGTGAAGGGGCGGGGCCAGCAATCGGCCCATCTGCGCCCGGTGGAAGTGCCGGTTGCGGCGCGATCAGCCCCCTTGCCGCAGCACCGGCCAGTAAGATTGCATTTCCACCCGGGTAGATGCTGTCCCATGGATCGGAAGCTCCGACATAGGAAAAACCGCCGCCACGCCCATGGACGTTTGTATAGTTGCCCCATAGAGCGACCGAGACGTCTGGGCTTGGCTCCCAGTAAAGCTGCAACCGGCCCGACTCATGCTTGTCATCATCGGTGCCATCAGAAAGATAGCCGTCGCGGCTCGTAATTTGACCAGAGGCACGCACCGCCAGATTATCGCCGAGGGGCAAATTCAACGCACCCTCGAAGCCGAACAGGTCATAATTTCCCACTTCACCCGAAATGAAGCCGCTCACCTCGCCCAATTGCGGCCGGACAGGGATCAGGTTGATCGCGCCACCCGAGGCATTGCGGCCATAAAGCGTGCCTTGCGGGCCCTTAAGCACTTCCACGCGTTCAAGATCGAAGAAATTGCCGGCTGTTGCCTGAGAGCGCGCGATATAAACGCCATCAATGTTGATCGGAACCGCCGGGTTTGTCACAGCGGTCGAGCCAGGATTGCCGACCCCGCGGACATATGCCTGCAGTGCCGAACCGGCAACTCCGATTTCAACACCGGGCAGCATACCCGAAAGGTCGGCGGCATTCGTCACGCCGGACCTTTCGAGGCTTTCTGAAGAAAGTGCCTGTACGATGACAGACGAATCCTGAACACTTTGCTCACGTCGATTTGCCGTCACCACAATCGCGTTGTCGTTGGATACAGCCTCACCTTCCGCAGCAGTGTCCTGAGCAAGTGCAGGACTCGAAATGGCAAGCGCAATGAGCGCAGATGTCGCGTAGAATTCCTTCGGCATTGATCCCTCTCCCAGAATTTGCCAGTCAGCCTCGATCTCAGGGCCGATCTGCATCTTTTATCTTTGCTACGGTTATCCGATTGCCGCAGTGAACGTCGTTGATCTAAAGTCTTGTCTGATTGATCTTTACGACCAACCGCTAGCCCTCTGGGGACACCGAGTTCTCGATGGCGCCAAGATCAGATATTTCGACGCGGACGATATCGCCGGCCTTCAGGAACTGGCCGCAGGCAATACCCACGCCTGCCGGGGTACCAGTGGCGATAAGGTCGCCAGGCTCCAGCGTCATGACGGTCGAGAGATATGCAATCTGGTCATAGATGTCGTAAACCATGTCGCTCGTG
>CAMDSM010000071.1 GCA_945906905.1 Altererythrobacter xiamenensis
TATCGGCCACGCTCATATGCGGGAACACGGCATAGGACTGGAACACCATGTTCACCGGGCGCTTGTTGGGCGGCACTTTTGCCATATCCAGCCCGTCGATGAATATCTGCCCCTCGGTGGGCATTTCAAAACCGGCGATCATCCGAAGCAGGGTGGTTTTGCCGCAGCCCGAAGGCCCGAGCAAAACGAAGAATTCGCCCGGCATGATGTTGAGGCTGACATTGTCGACCGCGGTCACCTGGCCAAAGCGCTTGGACACATTATTGATCGAAATGATGGGTTGGATGTTTTCCATGGGATCAATGCCCTTGCGCGATAGTGCCCATGCGGCTCTGCAGTTTGAGCGCGATGGTGGTGAGGATAACGGTCAGTGCGATGACCATGGCCGAGGCGGCGTTGACCTCCGGCGTCACCGAGAAGCGGACCATCGAATAGACTTTCACCGGGAAGGTGATGGTGTTGGGGCCGGAGGTGAAAAAGGTGATCACGAAATCATCGAGGCTGAGCGTAAAGGCCAGCAGCCCGCCCGCGATCAGGCCCGGCTTCATATGCGGCAGCAGAACATCGCGGAAGGCCTGCCACTCGCTTGCGCCCAAGTCCTTGGCCGCCTCTTCCTCCTCGCGGTTGAAACTGGTCAGGCGTGATCGCACGACCATGGTCACGAACGGGAAGCAGAAGGTGATGTGGGCAATGGTGATCGCGCCCAGATTGAACGGCCAGACCAGATCAGACGGAAAGCCGATCTTGGCAAAAAACACCAGCATCGCCACGCCCATACAGATTTCCGGCACCACAATCGGCAGCGCCATCGCGCCTTCGGCGGCCGGTTTGAACGGAAAGCGGAAGCGCCACAGCATCACGGCGGCCAGCGCGCCCAGCACAATGCTGGCTAGTGTCGCAAGGAATGCGATGGTGATGGAATTGAGCAAGGCCTCCATCAGGCTCGCATTGTTGATGGCCTTGTCATAGTAATCGAGCGTGAACCCGCGCCACACGATGTTTCGGCGGCTGTCGTTGAAACTGAACGCCACCAGCGTGATTAGGGGGGCGTAGAGGAAGAACAACACCAGCCCGACCCACGTCCGCATCCACAGGCGGCGGGTATATTCCAGCGGGGCGATGGGCTCGCGCTTGGCGCGCAGGCTGGCCAGAAAACTCATTGCCGGGCCTCCGCTTTTTTCGATTTCATCGCCTGGAAGGCAATCGCGATGAAGGTGGCATACATCAGGATAAAGCTCAGCGCCGCGCCGAACGGCCAGTCATTGGCGCGCTTGAACTGGCGCTCGATGACGTTGGCGATCATCTGGCTGTCTGGCCCGCCCAGCAGATCGGGCGTCAGGTAAGCGCCAAGGGCTGGCACGAAAGTGATGATAATGCCCGAGATTATCCCCGGTGCCGCCAATGGCGCGACGATCGACAGCAGCGTGCGCACATGCCCTGCGCCAAGGTCCAGACTGGCCTCGATCAGCGACTTGTCGAGCTTGTCGAGCGCGGCATAGAGCGGCAGCACCATGAAGGGCAGGTGGACGTAAACCAGCCCGAAAATCACCGCGAAGTTGTTATACAGCAGCTCCATCGGCTCATAAGCGCCGGGTTGAGGCAGGCCCAGCAGGGGCATAATGGCACCGAACTGGTCGTGCATCCAGCCGATCGACTGGTTGGCATAGCCTTCACGCCGCAGCACCGCGATCAGGGCATAAGTGCGGATCAGCAGGTTGGTCCAGAACGGCAGCATGATCCCCACCAGCAGCCACGGCTTCCATTTGTCGCTGGCAAAGACAATCGCCAGCGCCACCGGAAACCCCACCACCAAACAGATCACCGTGGTCGCCCCTGCCACCAGCACCGATTTCCACAAGATGCCGAGATACAGCGGATCGAGCGCGCGGGCGTAGTTGGCGAAGGTGCCCGAAATCTCGATTTCGGTCAGGCTGGTGTTGGTGCCAAAGCTATACAGCCAGACGATGCCCAGCGGGATGATGAAGAAAAAGGCCAGCCACGCCACTGGCGCGACCGCCACGGTCGCGAACAGCCCCTTGGTGTCTTTCCAGTGCTCCATCTAGCCCCCCTGATCCCGGATCAGGCGGCGCGAATGCGGGTGAAGGCTTCTTCATACAGCGGCTGAAGCGTTTCATTATACGATGCATATTCGCACAGCGCGAGCCGATCAGCCGACGGGAAAATCACCGGATTGTTCTTGTAAGAATCGGGCATCAGCGCTTTGGCCGCGGCATTGGGCGAGGGATAGAGGATAGCTTCGGTGATCTTCTTGCCTACTTCGGCATCGAGCAGATTGTTGATGAAGGCATGGGCGTTCAACGGATGCGGGGCGCCCACGGGCACGCACAGGGTATCGGAATTGAGCTGGCTGCCTTCTTTCGGAATGACGAAATCGATATCGTCATCCTCGGTCATGATCTGGGCGATATCGCCGTTGTACTCCAGCACCAGATCAACCTCGCCCGACAACAGCAGATCCTGGCCATTGTCCTCGTGGAAAGTCTTGATATTGGCCTTCTGGCGGATCAGCATCGCTTCAACCTCGGCGATGATTTCGGGGGTTAGCGCATTCACCGAATGGCCCAGATACTTCGCCCCCAGCCGGATCACGTCACCCGCCTCAGACAAAAGCGCGATCTTGCCGGCATATTCGGGCGAATCGAACAGCACCTTCCAGCTATCGGGCACCGCGCTGACGGCGCTTTTGCGATAGCCGATTCCCAGGGCCAGCCAGGTGTAGGGCATCGAAAACTTGCGGCCCGGATCATAGGCGACATCGATGAAGGTGGGGTCGACATTGGCCATGTTGGGGATCAGCGTCTGGTCCAGCTCCTGAATCAGTTCCGACTGGATCATCCGCTCCACAAAGTCATTCGATGGCACGATCACGTCAAACCCGGGATTGCCCGCGCGCAGCTTGGCAAACAACTCGTCATTGGTGGCGAACAGGCTCATATTGACCGAAATTCCGCTGCTTGCGGCGAAATCATCGAGCGTGGTTTCGCCGATATAGGTATCCCAATTGTAGAAGTTGAGTGTGGCCTCTTCGCCAGTGGAGGCGGTGCCGCCGCCAGATTCGCGGCAACCGGCCAAACCGCCAAAGGTGATGCCGACTGCGGCAACGCCGAGGCCCTGCAGGATTGAACGGCGGCGCAGGCCGTTCTTGAGTGTGGAAAAATCGAAGCTGCTCATGGCGACAGACCCCTTGTTGTTAGCCCCGAACCGGCCGGGGCGAAGTTTCCTCAGAAACCGATGCTACCGGATGCGCAGATTGCCGCAAGAGCCCAGTTGGCAATCTGCGTTCTTTCAAGCTCTAGACCAGCGCGTAGAGGCGGCCAGCAGCCCAGCCCATGAACACGGAAAGCGCCACCGCCAGCAGGCCATAGAGGAAAGCGTTCTGCTGGCTTTGTTCGGCCACCACCCGGTCAAACCCGCCTTTGCGCACCTGCACCTCGGTGCTCGATGAGGCGATCACCCGCCCGTCGCGCACGGCGAAAGTCTCGGCGACATAGCGCCCAACCACCACGTTGGACGGCAGTGCGATGCGCGCCTGATAGAGCACGTCCTCGGTGATCCCCACGCCCGCCTCGTCCTGCTGGAACAGGCCCGAACGGCGGCGCAGATCGACAAGGCCGTGGGTGAAACGGTCATATTGTTGCTGATCGATCTGGCCCGTGGGCGATAGCTGCAACTGGTCGAGCCCGAATTCATAGATCGCCGCCGTCCGCGCATCGACGATGTCGGTCACCGGAGCCGAACTGGCGAAGGCGAAAAACGAGGGGACAGAGCGGAAACTGCTCGAATCGGCGTTGATCCACATTCCCAAAAAGCGGCTCTTCTCGCGGATGCGGATCGCTTCGGACGGGCCGCGCAGGATCACCACAATGTCATAATCGCTGCCCGCCCGCCGTCCGTCGGGTTCCAGGATCGCGCCGTAAAGCAGCAATTGCGTTCCGGTGAAGCCCTGCCGCACCAGCACCTCGTGTTGGCTGATCTCTGTCACCAGGATCGGATCGCCGTTTTGCGCCGGGGCTGGCGATTGGGCTTGCGCTTGGGCCAGAGAGGGAAACGCCAGCAGGGCCAGCAGCATCAAGAGAATTGCGCGCATCACAGCGGAGCCACCGTATAGACCTCGTCCGGCACGAAGCCGAGCCCGAACAGCATTCGCAGCGCCACCAGCAGGACGATTGCGGCCAGCCCCAGTCGCAGATATTCGGGCTTTACGCTGACCGCGATCCGCGTGCCGATCTGCGCGCCGGTTACCGATCCAACCAGCAGCAGCCCGGCCAGCACGATGTCCACCGCATGGGTGGTGAGCGCATGGACCATGGTGCTCATCATGGTCACGAACAGGATGTTGAACAGGCTGGTGCCAACCACGACATTGCCGCTCATCCCCAGGATATACAGCATCGCCGGAACCAGGATGAAGCCGCCGCCCACGCCCATCAGCATGGTCAGGATACCCACCCCGATGCCCAGCAGCAGCGGGGCCAGCGGCGAGATATACAGGCCCGAGCGATAGAACCGCCACCGCATCGGCAGGCTGGCGATCAGCGGATGGTGGCGGCGCTTGGCCACGCGGTGCTTGGTATCAGGCCCGGCGGTGAGCGCGGTCAGGCTCTCACGGCCCATCAGCCCGCCGATTGATCCCAGCAAGACGACATACAGGATGCTGATCACGACATCGATCTGACCCCAGGCTTCGAGCAGGTTGAAGATCAACGACCCCAGCAGCGCGCCCACCAGGCCGCCGGCCACCGTCACCCCGCCCATCTGGTAATCGACCCCGCCGTGGCGCGCTTGCGCGATCACGCCCGAGACGCTGGCCCCGGTCACCTGCGTGGCGGCCGATGCTGCCGCCACCGTTGGCGGGATGCCGTAGAAAATCAGCAGCGGCGTGGTCAAAAACCCGCCGCCGACGCCGAATATGCCCGACAAGATGCCCGTCGCGCCGCCCAGCAGCACGATCAGCAGGCCGTTCACGGCCAAGTTCGCTATCGGAAGATAAACGTCCATCGCAAGAGCCTAAACCATTGGCGCGCGGGATAGAAGCCGGACTGACGCTTTGCCTTAAAAACCAGCGGATAGTGTGAGCGCTGGGCCACTGGCGGGTTCCGCGTCGCCTGCCACACGGAAGCGATAATCGGCTGCCACCCGTCCGCGCGCATCGCCCATCCGGAAGGAGAGTGAGGCGCTGGGTCCGACATCGAGCCGTGATCCATCATCCTGCGCGCCGCCCCAGACCGCCGCCCCGGCCCGCAGGTCAAGGTCATCGGTCGAAGCCAGCGAGCGGTCTACCCGCGCCTGCCCATCGACAAAGGCCGTGGCATCGGGGCCGCCGACATAGCCCGCCTGAACATAGGCTTCGGCCACCATTTGGCCGGGCAAATTCTGCGGAGCCAGCTCGCTTACCGCATAGGCCGCCGGAACCAGCCGTGTGCCCGAGGTCCGCTCGCTGCCACGCACTTCACCCGCCAGCCGCACCGGCAACCGCGCCAGCGGACGGGCGGAAAGGCCAGCGGCCAGAACATTCTCGCGCGCGCCCTGCAAGGCTCCCGAAGCGCGCAGATAGGCTTGCGGGCGCTGCCCCGACTGCGGTGCCAGTTCATACCGCACCACCGCGCCCATCTGGCTGCGGCCATACGACGGGCGGCCCGATGTGACCGGAGTGGTCGTATCATCGCGCCACAACAGCCAGCCATCGCCGCTCCAGCGACTGGTGCGAGCCGATGGCGGTGAAGCTTGCTGCGCGGCATCCTGCCGCGGGTTCGCCAGACTGGTGGCCGGTTGGCGGCGCTGTGCAGTGCTTGGAGGGGGAAGCGGTGCGCGGGTGAAATAGGCCGCCAACTGCGGCGGAACCTGCAGCCTGGCATAGCCTGCCGCCTGCAACAGGGCATGGCCAGTGGCGCGGCGTGGGGGCACGGGTTGCGCCGCAGAAGTGACAGGCTTGGCCGGTTGCCGCAGCGCGCGCGGCAATGGCTGAGGGGCTTCGCCGGGTGACAGTTGTTCCAGCCCCTGCGGCACCTGCGGCGGGGTCCAGCCTGTCGGGTCGGCAAATGTGGGCAATTGGGATGCGGAATGTGGCGTAACCGCCTGCACCTCTTCCTCCATTAGGTTGCCGGGGGCGCTGTTGGGCGTTTGCAGACTGCGCGCCTGAATGCCCGGCTCGACCACCGAGGCAGCAGCGACTTCCTTGGGCGCAGGCGCGGTCCAGGTGGCCGCGCGCAATGTGCTCCAGCAAGCCAGCACTGCCACCAGCACCAGCAGAGGCTGGCCGCGCATTCGGCCGGTGTTCCGCCGTGCTTGTCGAGCAGGCCCGCTCATACCGCGCCCACTGCGTTGGCCAGGCCGGCAGCGGGATGGGTGTCGTGGCGGGTCTTTTCCCACAGCTGAGCGCCGCCGCGCAGGCTGCGGACATAGGCCGCCAGCGCGCGACGTCCGGACATGATGGCGATCACATTGGCCAGCGGAATGCGCGCCACCGCCCGCAATCCCTCAGCCGCGCCATATTCGCGTGCGGTAAAGCCAAAGCGCACAATTGCGCGCCAGACGAAGCTGGCGAGATTGGCCAGCAGCAGCGCCGACAGCAGCGGATCGGCTTGCCACGGTCGCTCGATCCCCACCTCGCCCAGCAGGAACAGCGCAGTCGCCAGCACAAAGAAGGTATATCCGCAGGCCAGCACCAGTGCCGCCAATGGCCCGCGTCGATCGCGCAGACGCATCCAGTTTTCCGCTAGACCGCTTTCCCCAACCAAGCCGGTCCCAGCCCTGAAAGGCAATGCCATGGACCCAGCGCGCCTTCTGCCGCACCGCCTCATCCAGCCGGGCGGGGAACAGTGCGCGGGTGGCGATCAGCGTGCCGTCCTCACCCCGCACGCGCAAGAAGCGTGAGCGTCCGCCCAGCGTGTGAATGCGCATGCCCAGTTCGTAATCCTCGGTCAGCGAGGCGACCGAGAACGGTCCCTCACCGCCAAAATCCGCTTGCAGCGCCAATTGCCGCAGCATGGACCGTTCAACCGCGCAGCCGACGCCGGCGGCCGGCATACAGGTGTCGAGCCAGTCGCGCACCATCATCGTCTTGCCGTGGGCCTCGGCAAATTCCTCGCAATAATGGCTGCCGATCCAGCGCGAGCCGGACTGCGGCAGCGGCACCACCGGGATCTGCACGAAGTCGGCGCGGTCAATCGCGTGATCGAGCAGACCCAGTTCGGCCGCATCGACCATGTCCTCGGCATCGTGCAGCACTACCATCCGCACCGGAGCACCTTTGCGCAGCTCGTCCACTTCCAACGCGCGATAAAGGCGGTTGAGGCAGTCGGCCTTGGTCGATGGTCCATTGCAATCATGCACCACCAGCCGCACCCGCCGGTCTGCCCCGGCAGCGCGCATCGCCGCCTCCAGCGTCGCCATGTCGTTGCGATAGACGCCGACATAGATCACGAAATCCTGATGCGGCCAGGATGCCAGGGCATGGGCGATGGTGTGTTGGATCACCTTGTCTTCATGCCATGCGGGAATGAACACCGCCGCTGCACCAGACAGGCGCCGTGCCTTGATATCGCGACGGTCGAGCACCAGCCGGGGTATCCGCCCGGTCAGTTTCATCCAGCCCCATATGCCATCAACCAACAGCTCATCAGCCGCACCAATCAGGAAGAAAATGCCAGCAAAAAGCAGCAGTTCTCGCTCCATCAAGGCCAGCCATTGCAGGATAGTCCAGTCTGCCATCAACCCCCGTCGTTCCCCCTGAGCGTATACGTATTTATCCGTGGAGTAGCGCCGCTGCGCAAAAAGGCAACGGGGCTTGCGCCTGCCATGCAATTGCGGAAGGGAGGGATCGTATGCCCCGCCAGCCGATTATCACACCGCTCGCCCATCGCCTAAAGGGGCTATTGCGCAGCGATGCCTTTGCCGGGGTGCTGCTGATCGCGGTGGCCATTGCCGCGATGCTGGCGGCCAATTCTGACATGGCAGGGGCCTATCATGCGCTGTTCCACACGCCTTGGTGGCCCAGCAGCACGTTCAGCCTCAACACTGGGCACCTGTGGATCAACGATGGGCTGATGGCCTTGTTCTTTTTCGTCGTCGGGTTGGAGGTCAAGCGCGAGCTGGTGGTCGGCAATCTGTCTGACGCGAAGCAGCGCACCCTGCCGGTGCTGGCGGCAGCCGCTGGAATGGCCGTGCCAGCGCTGGTCTTTCTGGCGATTGCCGGTTCCGAGCCGGTTCTGGCGCGCGGCTGGGCGATCCCAGCGGCAACCGACATTGCCTTTGCCATGGGCGTGATCGGCCTGCTCGGCCGCCGTGTGCCGCCGAGCTTGCGCTTGTTCCTGCTGACGGTGGCGATTGTCGACGATATCGGCGCGGTGCTGGTGATTGCGGTGTTCTATAACAGCGGGCTGCAGCCGGGCTGGCTGCTGGCGGCGCTGCTGGTGCTGGCCGGGCTGATCGCGCTCAACCGGGGCCGGGTGGACCGCTTGTGGCCCTATGTGCTGGGCGCGTTGGCGCTGTGGTTGTGCGTGCTTAATTCAGGCATCCATGCCACCATCGCGGGTGTCGTCGCCGCGCTGACCATTCCCATGCAACGCAGAAATGGCGAGGCATTGCTGGAGCATGTCGAACACGCGCTGGTCGGCTGGAATGCCTATTTGGTGGTGCCCATGTTCGGCTTTGCCAATGCCGGAGTGGCACTCGCCGGGTTGGGCATAGCTGGATTGCTCGCCCCGCTGCCGCTGGCGGTGGGGGCGGGGCTGGTGCTGGGCAAGCAGGCGGGCATCTTCACCTGCATCGCGGTGGCTGAGCGACTGGGCATCGCGCGCCGACCCGAAGGCGCCAACTGGGTGCAGGTCTGGGGCGTCAGCCTGCTGTGCGGGATCGGCTTCACCATGTCGCTGTTCATCGCCGAGCTGGCATACCCGCAGCATCGCGCGCTGATCGATCAGGCCAAGATCGGTATTCTGGCCGGATCGCTACTGTCGGCTTTGCTGGGTTACGCCGTGCTCAGGCTGGCGAGCAAACGGAGCTAGTCGGCCAGCTTGTTGACCGGCGCATTCTCGCCCAGATCATCGTACCAGGCTTCCACCGGACCACTCAGCTTGATCGTCAGCGGACGGCCCTTGCGGTCCATCGCCTTGCCTGCCTGTACCCGCACCCAACCTTCGGAGATCGAGTATTCCTCGATATCGGTGCGCACCTTGCCCTTGAACCGGATGCCCACGCCCCGTTGCAGCTTGTCGGCATCGAAGAACGGGCTGGACGGGTCGATCGCGAGGTGATCGGGGGGCGTGTCGGGAGTGTTTTCGTCGCTCATAGAGGCGCGCTTAGCCTTGGGCGGGGGCATTAATCAATCGGGCAAACGCAATTGCCCTCAGAAAGCGCAAGATCGACCACTCTGGATGCTTGCCCTTTGCGCGCGTCCCCTCTAATGGCGCACGCTTGTTTGTCAGGCATGTGCCTGATCCTTTCGTCGGGCCGCGGGCGTGGCGGAACTGGTAGACGCGCTGGTTTTAGGTACCAGTATCGCAAGATGTGGGGGTTCGAGTCCCTTCGCCCGCACCAGTTCTTCACGTTCTGGGCCCGCTATAACGTTTGAACAGAAGGCGTGTAGAATGCAGATCGTTGAAACCACCAATGAAGGGCTCAAGCGGGCCTATACCTTGACCATTCCGGCCAAGGATATCGAAGCACGCATCGATACAGAGGTGAAGAAGATCGCGCCAACGGTGCGTATGCCCGGCTTCCGCCCCGGCAAGGTGCCCGCCAACCTGATCCGCAAGATGCACGGCGATGCGCTGCACAACGATGCGCTGAACGAAGCCTTGCGCGAATCGGTCAACGGCCTGCTGCGCGAAAAGGCACTGCGCCCGGCACTGCAACCGCAGGTCGACATGGTTGAAGGCTATGCTCAAGGCAAGGACGCGGAACTCAGCGTCTCGCTCGAAGTGCTGCCCGATATCACCGCCCCTTCGGTTGACGGATTGACGCTGGAGCGCCTGACGGTTCCTGTCACCGACAAGGAACTGGACGAAGCGCTGGCCAAGTTCGCCGCCAACCAGAAGAGCTGGAAGGACGCGCCCAAGTCCAAGAAATCCGCTGATGGCGATCAGTTGATAATCGATTTCGTCGGCAGCGTTGATGGCGTGGAATTTGAAGGCGGCAAGGCCGAAAATACCCCGCTGGTGCTGGGTTCTGGCCAGTTCATCCCCGGCTTTGAAGAACAGCTGACCGGCGTCAAGACCGGCGATGCCAAGACCATTACGGTCACCTTCCCGGCTGATTATCAGGCCGCCCATCTGGCTGGTAAGGACGCCCAGTTCGCCATCACTGTGCAGGCGGTGAAGGTGGAAGACGCCACCAAGATCGACGACGATTTTGCCAAGTCACTCGGCCTCGACAGTCTTGAGAAGCTGAAGGAGCTGGTGAAGATCCAGCTCGAACAGGAAACCGCCGGCCTCACCCGCACCCAGATGAAGCGCCAGCTGCTCGATACGCTGGCCGCCGATCACGACTTCGCCGTGCCGCCGACCATGGTCGAGGCCGAGTTTGAGCAGATCTGGCAGCAATTGCAGGCTGAAGTCGCCCGCGAGGCCGATCCGGTCACCGCGCTGGCCGAGATTGAGGCCGAGAAGGACGATTACCACCGCATCGCCGAACGCCGCGTGCGTCTGGGGCTGTTGCTGTCAGAGATCGGCCAAGCCAATGGCGTTGAAGTCTCCGGGCAGGAGATGTCGATGCTGATCCAGCAGGCCGCCCAGCAGTATCGCCCGGAGCAGCGCCAGCAGTTCATGGACTATATCCGCAACGAACCGATGGCCCAGGCCCAGTTGCGCGCCCCGCTGTATGAAGACAAAGTTGTCGATTTCCTGTTCGACAAGGCCGAAGTGACCACCCGCGAAGTGTCGCGCGAGGAACTGGAAGCCGCGATCGAAGCCGAGGAAACCACCGCCGCGGCCAAGCCAGCCAAGAAGCCCGCCGCCAAGAAGGCCGCCGCTCCCAAGAAAGCTGCTAAGGCCGCTGAAGCTCCAGCCGCTGAAGCCAAACCCGCTGCGGCCAAGAAGCCCGCCGCAAAGAAGGCACCGGCGAAAAAGTAAGCCGCCTGCCATTGCTGAAGTTCAGAAAGGGCGGCCCTACGCGTTTGATCGCGGGGGCCGCCCTTCCTCTGTCTGGCAAAGGGGGGTCTGCCAGACAGTTTCGCGGTGGAAGTCAGAAACTTCCCTTTACTGTGAAACTCATCACCCGGCCCACCTCACGCCGCCGGTTTTCCGAAAAGCTCAGCGGCGAGCTGCCGCGAGGGCCTGTAAAGACCGAGCGTTCAAGGATGACTTCGCGCTCCAGCATATTGCCCATCCGGGCCTGCACGGTCAGGCCAAGCACATCCTTGTGCTCGATGAACATGGTCAGGTTTTCGTTGATCCCGTAATCCAGTCCCACTTCGGCCACGCGGTAATAGCGGTTGTAGCCCGAGTGGCGATAGCCGCCGCCGTAAGCCCAATCACTGCCCGGAATATCGTGGCGGTAGCTGATGTCGACATTATGCGGCTGGGCAAATTGCACCGGCAAAAAGCCATCGGTAACTGGATCGGGGTAACGCGAATCGCGCAGTGAGGCTGAAATGTCGATCTTGGCTCCGGCCAGCCCGAGCGGATCGAGCTGGACGGTGCCGTTGATCTCCATTCCCATTATCCGCGCAAAGGCGACATTGCCGCGCGCCTCGCCGCCGTTTGCCGTGGGGATGATGGTGACGAAGTCCTCGAACCGGCGCATGAATCCGCGCGCCGTCAGGCTGCCCCAAGCGCCGAAATCGCGCGTCGCTTCCAGTTCCATGCCCCAACTCTGATCAGGCCGCAGCTGGTTGTTGCCCGCGTTCTGGTTGTTCTCGCCCAGGTTCACCGCCGCCAGAAAATCGCCAAAGTTGAGCTGGCCGACCCGGCGATCGATCCGCAAGGACACGTCCAGCCCGTCCGCCGCAGCCCAGCCCAGGCTGAGCGAGCCCTTGGGCCGCTGAAAGGTGCGCGACAGGGCATTGCTGCCCGTCTGGCGAATGGTCGAATATTCCCCGCCCACGATCAGCTGCATGGTCAGCTCGTCGGCAATCGGGCGGCTGTAGGAAAGCGAGCTTTCAAACCGCTCCTCGCGCACGCCGCCGATACCGGCTGGGAACGGGATCTGATCGAAAGTGCCCGCAGCCGTCAGGCCGAACAGTTCGCCCACCTGATCGAGCCGGTTGAACGCGCCTTCGAACGAGGCCTGCCAATCGGCATCCCACATCGCCCAGCTATATTCGCCGCGCCCGATCCGCTCGCCGCGCTCGCTGATCTGGGCAAATTGGCTACCGAAAGGGTTCGCGTTGGTGGCCGGATCGATCACCGATTGGGTGCGGAAGTCGAGGATTTGATAGCTGTCGAGCGCGATCAGCTTCATCCGTCCGGCACCCAGCGCAAACTCGATATCGCCGCCGATTTCCTGATCGTGGCCGCGATTGCGCTGGTCGATGAATTCGGTCAACGGCAGCGCACCCACCGGGCCGATCACCGTCTCGTTATCGAAGCTGCGGAAGCGGCGGTGCAGGTAGGCACCGCTGAGATTGGCGACCGTGCCACCGCTGGTTTCATAGCGCAGCGAGGCCGACAAACGCTTGTCATCGCCGTGCGAATTGGTCTCGCTGTAACGCTGTTCAATCCGGCCATCACCATAGGTGACCAGGTTCAGGCCGCCATTGCCGTTGCGCACTGGCCGCCCTTCGACCGCCAGCGTGTATTCGAGGCCGCCGGTGGTGCCCGAAAGCGAGACAATCCCCTCCATCCAGCGGTGATCGGCATATTCGGCCGCCAGCTGCGGGCGCCATTCAAACTGCACCTGCGTGCCACCGGTCGATGGTGCGATCACATTGGCGACGCGGCCTGAAAGGCCAGGGATGTTGAGCGTTGATCCTTCGACCATCTCGATCCGTACC
>CAMDSM010000072.1 GCA_945906905.1 Altererythrobacter xiamenensis
GAAACGATCGGCTTCTACCAGCAGGTTCAGCAGATCCTGGGCGCCCTGATCGCCCGAGCGCAGCAGGAAGCCGCCGCTGCTGCTCCGGCGCCCGCCGCCGAAGGCCGCTAAGCCCAGGTGATGAGCGAGGTTGAGGGACGTCAGGCCGACAAGCCTTATGATATCGCGCGTATCCTGAAGGCCCTGCCGCATCGCTATCCGATGCTGCTGGTCGACAAGGTGGTGGAGATCAAGCCGGGCGAGGAAATCACCGCGATCAAGGCGGTGAGCTTCAACGAAGGCTTCTTCCAGGGCCACTTCCCCGGTCGCCCGATCATGCCCGGCGTCTTGCAGATTGAGGCGCTGGCGCAGGCGGCGGGGATTCTGGCGGTGGAAACGCTCGATCTGGCAGGCTCCGGCAAGCTGGTCTATTTCATGGCCATCGAGGCCGCCAAGTTCCGCGCTCCGGTGGAACCTGGCTGCCTGCTCGAACTGAAGGCCGGCTTCCTCCAACAGCGTGCCCGCGTGTGCAAGTTCTGGGGCAAGGCCAGCGTTGACGGCAAAGTGACTTGCGAGGTGCAGTTCACCGCCATGATCGCGGATGGTTGATGCCTTACGTGGGCCCATCCGGGCCTGCGTCCTCGGTGCGATTCCCTACGCTTCGCTTCGGGGCACCTGCGGGCGGCCGTTCGGCCTTGCGGACCCAAATGGGTCCGTTTGTCGCTTGAATTTCTATTGAGGGGCCGTTAAGGGCCGCGCTTTCCAGTTTCTCCCATCTGCCAAAATCCGTTCAGGCTGGTCGGAACCAGCCACACGCAAAGGACAATGCCATGAAGGCCGATACGCATCCCGAATACCACATGATCTCGGTCAAGATGACCGATGGCACCATTTTCCAGACCCGCACCACCTGGGGCAAGGAAGGTGACACGATGAACCTGGAAATCGATCCCACCAGCCACCCGGCTTGGACCGGCGGCCCGCAGCGTCTGCAAGATGGCGGCCGCGTGGCCCAGTTCAACAAGCGTTTCGGCGGGCTCACGCTCAAGAAGTAGGCTTCGGCTGGCTTGTGAATACGATGGGGCGGTCCTTGCGGGCCGCCCTTTTCGTTTCAGTCGCCCGATTTCTCAAACCGCAGCACACCCGCCAACCGCCGCACGCCATCATTATCCAGCACATGGCGCACGCCATCATTCACCGGCACCGAAGCAAAGTCCTCATACACCGCCACACCATCAAGGCAGGCGGCGCTGATCGCGTATTTATCGGGCTCAGAGCGCGTCTGGTGGAAGCAGTGAATGCCGCAATGCGAACAGAACCAGTGCTGCGCCACACCAGTGTTGAAGCTGTAGCAGCTCAGCACATCCTCACCCGCAGTTACCGTCAAAGCCGCCAGCGGGACATAGACCCCCGCCGTGCCCTTTTTGGCGCAGATCGAGCAATTGCAGCGCGATGGCGAGAGCACTTCGGGCAATTCCACCGCAAACCGCACCGCACCACAATGGCAACTGCCCGTTCGCAAACTCACCACCACTCCCCTTCGCGATACCACTTGGTGATGACATATTTCACCCCTGCGCGCACCTTCATCCCGTGGTGCAGCGTGTTGGGGTTGCAGCGGCCATCGGGGCGCTTGTTGTTCCAGCAGACGAGCTTGCCGGTCTCGGGCTGAAAGGTTTTGCCGATCACCTTAAATCGGGTGGCGCCGCCCTCCGCCACTTCGCCAAGGTAGATCATGAAGGTCCAGGTGCGGTTGCCTGAATCGGTGCAATATTGCGCGTAATCCGCCCCATCAGGTTCGAAATAGTCGGTGTGGGCCTTGAACTCCTGCCCAACCAGATAGCGCTGGCCCTGCAATGGCTCACCATGCGCGGGGTTGATGCCATTGAGCGCCAGCAGCCGCGCCTCCAGATCGCGCACGGCGGGTTCGTCGGCATCCAGGTCGCACGTCTCGCTGGTGCGGAAGGCGTAGTCACCATTGGCATCGGCGATTGTCGAGGGGCGGCGGTCGCGCTCGATCAAGGCGACCAGCTCGGCGCACAGCTCCGGCGGCAGGAAGCGCGGGCAATCGAACACCTCCAGCCGATCGCTCGGCACACGCCGCACTCCGCTGGTGGCCAGCAGGATGTCGCGTGAGGTTTCGCCCGGAATCATCATGCCGCAAACGATAATGCCCGCCCGCCATCTGGCAAGCGCAGTTTTTCCTTTGCAAGTCGCCATGCTTGTGCAAGAGGCAGCCGCCCGCGTGGAGAGCCGTTTTGGCGGCCCGGCACGGCGGTTTTCAGCGGCGCGTTTGACCTGGCGCAGCCGCATGTGGCGATCGTAGCTCAGTTGGTTAGAGCGCCGGTTTGTGGTACCGGAGGTCGCGGGTTCAAGACCCGTCGATCGCCCCATTTTCTCCTGACAATTGCGCGGTGCACCACAGGTTTTCCCTAAGGTTGCGCTTGAGCTTAGTGGGTGCAACTGCCAAAGGAGAGGTCGAAATTACTCGACTGGTCCCCCGAAAACGCACCATGCACGGCTTTGCCAATCCCGCCCGCTTTCTCAGGCTTGCCCACTGGCTGACGCCGCTGCTGCTGGTGGCGGGGCTGGTGCTGGCATTGGGGGCGCTGGCCTATAGCTATTTCGCCATGCCGCCAGACCGGTTGATGGGGGATTCGGTCAAGATCCTGCCGCTGCATGTCGCCACCGTGTGGCTGGGCATGGGCGGGTGGAGCATGATCGCGATTGCCAGCCTGGCCGAACTGGTGTGGCGGCATCCGCTGTCTGCCATAGCGGCGCGGGCGGCGGCGGTGCCGGGCGCGGTGTTCACCTTTCTCGGGCTGGTGACGGGATCAATCTGGGGCCGGCCGACCTGGGGCACCTGGTGGGTGTGGGATGGACGGTTGACGAGCTTTCTGGTCCTGCTGTTCCTCTATTTTGGCTATATTTCCTTGTCCGGCGCTTTGGCGCGCGAGGGGGCGAGCAGCCGGATCGCGGCGATTTTCGGGCTGGTGGGAGCGATCAACATTCCGATCATCAACCGCAGCGTGGTGTGGTGGAATTCACTGCACCAGCCACCCAGCCTGACGATGGGCAATTCGGCGATCGACCCGGTCTATCTCTATCCGCTGCTGTTCTCCACCATCGGTTTTTCGCTGCTGTTTGGCGGGGTGGTGCTGGCGCGGATGCGGACCATATTGGCCGATATGCAGGCCGAAGCGCGGCTGCGGCGCAAGGCGATGCAAGCGGCAGAAGGGCAAGTGGCGGAAGGTTTAGCGGGCAATGCGTGAAGCACTCGACATGATGGGCTATGTCAATGCCGCCTATGTTGTCGGCGTCGTCAGCACGCTGCTGCTGGTGGGCTGGAGTTGGCTCGCCATGACCCGCGCCGAAGCCAAGCGTGATGCGGTCCGCGGTAAATGAGCACTGCAATCAAGCCCAAGCATCAGCGCCTCGTGCTGCTGGTGATCGCGCTGCTGGCGCTGCTGGGCGCGGGGCTGCTGGCGGCCTGGGCGCTGCGCAATCAGGCGAGCTATTTCTATCTGCCGAGCGATATTATGGACCAAGCCCCCGCGCCTGATCAGGACGTGCGCCTTGGCGGCATGGTCGAAGCCGGATCGATTGAGCAACAAGCGGACGGTGTGACCATCCATTTCATCGTCGGCGATGGCTCGGCGCGGGTGCCCGTCAGCTTCACCGGCATTGCACCGGCACTGTTCGTGGAAAATTCCGGCGTGGTGGCGGAAGGCAGCATGGGGGCCGACGGAACCTTCGTGGCCACCAACCTGCTGGCCAAGCATGACGAGAACTATATGCCGCGCGAACTTGAAGGGATGAACGCCGAACAGGTCCGCGCGGCTGTTGAGGGCACGCTCGAATGATCGCAGAACTTGGCCTGGTTGCCCTGTGGCTGGCCGCCGCGCTGGCAGGTTTGCAGTTTCTGGCGGGCTTCGGCGCGCTGTGGACGAAGATGCAGGGCCTGGCCGATCTCGCCCGCCCGGCGGCGCTGGTGCAGGCACTGTTGTGCGCGCTGGCGTTCGTGTGCCTGCTGCTGGTGTTCGCCCGCACCGATTTGAGCGTGGCGCTGGTGGCGGCCAATTCGCATTCGGCCAAGCCGCTGATCTTCAAGCTGGCCGGAGCCTGGGGCAATCATGAAGGATCGATGCTGCTGTGGGTGACGGTGATGGCGCTGGCCGGTGGGCTGATCGCGGCTGTCGAGCGGCGGCTGCTCGAGCGCACGATGCTGGCGACCTTGGGCGCGCAGGCCTTTGTCGGGCTGGGGTTTTACGCCTTTCTGCTGTTCTCCTCCAACCCGTTTGAGCGGCTCAGCCCGGCTCCGTTAGAGGGCAATGGCCTCAATCCGCTGTTGCAGGATATGGGCTTGGCCTTCCATCCGCCCACGCTGTATTTCGGCTATGTTGGCCTGTCGGTGGCGTTCAGCTTCGTGGTCGGGGCCTTGCTGACGCGGCAGGTGACGCCTGAATTTGCCCGCGTGATGCGGCCGTGGATTCTGGGGGCCTGGGTGTTCCTGACTTTGGGGATCACTGCTGGATCATACTGGGCCTATTACGAGCTGGGCTGGGGCGGCTGGTGGTTCTGGGATCCGGTCGAGAACGCCAGCCTGATGCCGTGGCTGGCAGCCACCGCTCTGCTCCATTCCGCCAGTGTTCTGGCAGCCCGCGATGCCTTGCGCGCCTGGACGGTGCTGCTGGGCGTGATCGCCTTTTCGATGAGCATGATCGGCACCTTTCTGGTCCGCTCGGGCATTCTCACTAGCGTCCACGCCTTTGCGGTGGATCCCGAGCGCGGCAGTTTCATTCTGGCGTTGTTGACGCTGTATATCGGCGGCGCGCTGGTGCTGTTCGTAGTCCGCGCCGGCACCGTGGCCGAGGGTGAGCGGTTCTCGGTGATGAGCCGTGAGGGCGCGCTGGTGGTCAACAATGTGGCGCTTTCAGCCATTCTGTGTGTGGTGCTGCTGGGCACGCTGTATCCGCTGCTGACCGAGGCTTTTGGGGTGCGCGTTTCGGTGGGGCCGCCCTATTTCAATCCGGTCAGCGCGATGTTCTTCCTGCCGATGCTGCCGATACTGGCGGTTGGCCCGCTGCTGCGCTGGCGGCGCGACAGTTTTGCCCGCGTGCGTGCCTCTGTGATCGCCTTGGTGCTGTTGGCGCTGACGGTGCTGCTGGGCGTGTGGCTGTGGGCCGGGGTGGCGATTCTGCCGCTGCTGGGGATGGCGGTTGCCGCGATGGTGGCGGTGGGTAGCGTTTTGCCGCTGCGAGGACGCAGCCTGCGCAAGCTGCCGCTGGCGGTGTGGGGCATGGTTGTGGCGCATCTGGGCGTGGCAGTGGCCCTGTTCGGCATGGCGGCCGATAGCGCCTTCCAGCAGGAACGGCTGATAGCGGCCAATGTTGGCGATGTGGTGGAAGTTGGACCATGGGCTGCCACGCTGGAGGGCGTTGTCCCGGTTGCCGGACCCAATTGGCAGGCGATCGAGGCTTCGCTGACGCTCCGCTATCAGGGCGGGGATGGCACCTTGACCCACCCGCAAGCCCGCGCCTTCTGGCAGCCGCCGCAGGAAACCAGCGAGGTGGCGCTGGTTACGCGCTGGAACGGCCAGCTCTATGCCGCGCTCGGCAATCAGACTGAGGATGGGCGCTGGCAGTTGCGCCTGTGGTGGAAGCCGTTTGTCACCTGGATCTGGTATGGCGGCATGATGATTGCGCTGGGCGGTTTGCTGGCGCTGCTCGGAAGGCTGTCAGTCGATGTGCGTCGCCGCCTCGCCGCTGGCAAGATTGCCCGCCGCAAGGCCGATGAGCAGGTGTTGGCGGCATGAGGCGGCTGCGGATATTCCTGTGGGCGCTGGTGGCGGTTGTTGGTGGCCTGTTCGCGCTGTTTGCCTATCAGCTTGGGCAGCCGAAGGATGAATTCGTCGAAAGCGCGATGATCGGTGAGCCGCTCCCGGCCTTTGACCTGCGCCCGGCAGTGGGTGATCGACCGGGTCTCGCCAATACCGATCTGGCCGATGGCCGTGCGCGATTGGTCAATATCTTTGCCAGCTGGTGCATTCCCTGCCGCGTTGAGGCTCCGCAGCTGGAGGCGCTGCGTCAGTCCGGGGCCGAAATCGTCGGCATAGCCATCCGTGATCGGCCCGAGGATGTGGCGGGTTTCCTGCAAATCTACGGCAATCCCTTCACCGCCATCGGCGCTGATGATATCAGCGCGGTGCAGCTTTCGCTCGGCTCGTCCGGCGTGCCGGAAACCTTCGTGATCGACGGGCGCGGGGTGATCCGATACCAGCATATCGGCGATATCCGGCCCGAACATGTGCAAACGATCCTGTACGAATTGCGCGAGGCCGAATTGACGGAGCGAGGCGCGTGAGGGTTTTGCTGGCCTTGGTGGCGCTGATCTGCGCCGCTCCACTCGCCGCGCAGGATACCCTGCCGCCCGCGCCCTATGCCTATCAGCAGCTGGCTGACCCGGCGCAAGAGGCTGAAGCGGCGGCTTTGATGGCCACACTGCGCTGCCTAAAATGCCAGAGCCAGTCTATCGCTGACAGCGACGCGCCGATGGCGGGCGACATGCGCCATCAGGTCCGCACGCGGATTGCGGCGGGCGAGGATCCTGAGGCGATCCGGCAATGGCTGGTGCAGCGCTATGGCGACTATGTCAGCTATCAGCCGCGCGTTTCCGCCAGCACCTGGCCGCTATTCGCCATTCCGCTGCTGTTGGCGCTGCTCGCAGCGTTCATCCTGCGCGGGCGGCTTGGTAAACGACGGGAGCCGGGGGCATGAGCTGGATCGTGGCAATCGTGCTGGCTGTCGTTGCGTTTGCAGTGGCGGTGCTGGCGTTCCGGCTCAATCGGGTGACCTGGGCCAGCCTCGGCACGGCGCTGCTGCTGGGTCTGGCGGGTTATACCTTGCAGGCCAGCCCCGAATTGCCCGGCGCACCTGCGGCGCAATCGCAGGAACCCTATCAGGACGAGTGGCAGATGCTCGAAACGCGGCGGCTTCTGGTGGGCACGGGTGCCCGCTCGCACAGCAATCAGCTGGTCACCGCCGATGCCTTCGCCCAGCGTGGCCAGCTTGAGATTGCGGCTGGTTTCCTGCGCGGCGCTCTGGCGGAAAATGCACGCGATTTTGAGGCATGGCTGGCGCTGGGCAACGTGCTGACCGAGCAGGCCGATGGCGCGCTGACGCAAGCCTCGGTCTATGCCTATCGCGAGGCTTCGGTGCTCGCCCCGACCAATCCCGCTCCGGGCTATTTCCTCGGGCTGGCGCTGATCCGGCAAGGGCGGATGATGGAGGCGCGCGGGGTGTGGACCAGCGCGCTGGAGCAGATGGGCGCGGAGGAATCTGAGGCGCGGGCCTTTATGGCCGATCGGGTGGACCGGCTGGAGACGATGCTGGGCCAGATGCAGGGCCAGGCTCAGGGCCAGACTCAGGGCGCAACGACAGGCCCGAATGTCCAGCCATAGCATCAGTTGCCGAAGGGTTCGCGCGCTGCTAGTGGCCGCGCTTTCCCGCGCTATAGTAACGGGTCCAACAGCGGGGCAATCCGCAGCGGGAATGAGGGCGTAAACCCCGATGAGCACAGCGACACACGGCAGTGACAATGCGGCTGCCAAGCTCAAGCTGGCGGTCGGCGCGATTGGGGTCGTCTTTGGCGACATCGGCACCAGTCCGCTTTACGCTTTCCGCGAAACCTTCGCCTCGCACCACGGCGCGCCGGGTATCGAGGTTGACCCCGGGCATATCCACGGCGTCTTGAGCCTGGTGTTCTGGTCGATGATGATCGTTGTGACGTTCAAATATGTCCTCACGATCATGAAAGCCGACAACCGTGGCGAGGGCGGCAGCCTGGCGCTGCTCGCGCTGCTCAACCGCAAGACCGATAACGTGGCGCTGACGGCGGTGCTGGTGCTGCTGGGGGTGTTTGCGACCTCGCTGTTCTATGGCGATTCGATGATTACCCCGGCGATCTCGGTGCTTTCGGCCACCGAAGGGCTGCAATATATCGTGCCGGGGTTCGGGCCGTATATTGTGCCCGTGGCAGTGGCGATCCTGTTCGGCCTGTTCGCCATTCAGGCGCGCGGGACAGACAATGTCGGCAAGTTGTTCGGCCCGGTCATGCTGGCCTATTTCTTCACGCTGGCGGCCTTGGGGCTGTTTCACCTGCAAGCCTATCCGCAGATCGTGCTGCAAACGATCAACCCGGTAAATGCGCTCAATTTCTTCCTCACCGATGGCTGGCGCGCTTTTGTTGCGCTCGGCTCTGTGGTGCTGGCGGTGACGGGGGCTGAGGCGCTGTATGCCGATATGGGCCATTTTGGGCGCAAGCCGATCGGCGTTTCGTGGCTGACTTTCGTACTGCCCGCGCTGATGCTCAACTATATGGGGCAAGGTGCCTTTGTGCTCTCGCTCAGTTCGGCTGAGGCAGCCGAGGTGATCAAAGATCCGTTCTTCCTGATGATCCCCGATCTGGTGCGCATTCCGGTTATCGTGTTGGCGCTGTTGGCCACCATTATCGCCAGCCAGGCGGTGATATCGGGAGCTTTCAGCCTTACCCAGCAAGCGATCCAGTTGGGCTTCATGCCGCGCATGGTGATCAAACACACCAGCGCCTCGGCAGCTGGACAGATATACATTCCGGCGATCAACTGGGGCCTGATGGTGATGGTGATCCTGCTGGTGCTGTTCTTCCGCTCCTCCAGCAATCTGGCGGCGGCCTACGGCATCGCAGTGACCGGGGCGATGTTCATCGATACGCTGCTGCTGGCGGCCGTGCTGATCACGCTGTGGAAGTGGCCGCTGTGGAAGGCGCTGCCGCTGGTGGCAGCTTTTATCGTGGTCGACGTGGCCTATTTCGGTGCCAACCTGATCAAGGTTCCGCAAGGTGGCTGGGTGCCGCTGGTGATCGGTTTCATCATTTTCGCGCTGCTCACCACCTGGTCACGCGGGCGCAAACTGATGCGCGCCTCGATGGCCGAGGTGGGACTGCCGCTGGATATTTTTGCAAAGTCGGCGCACAATTCCTCCAAGCGGGTGCCCGGTACGGCGATCTTCATGAACTCCGGCTCGTCGGGCACGCCATCGGCGCTGCTGCACAATATGAAGCACAACAAGGTGCTGCATGAGCGCGTGGTGGTGCTGACGGTGCTGATCGCCGACGTGCCGTTTGTCGGCGAGGACGCCCGCATCGAAACCGCCAATCTTGGCGAAGGCTTCTATCGCGTGGTCCTGCACTATGGCTTCATGGAAGAAACCAACGTTCCCGCCGCGCTGAAGGACGTCGAAATCTGCGGCGGCAAGTTTGACATGATGCACACCAGCTTCTTCCTCAGCCGCCAGACTTTGCTGGCATCGGACAAGCCGGGCATGGCCATCTGGCGCGAGCGGCTGTTTAGCTGGATGATGCGCAACGCGGCCACCCCGATGGTGTTCTTCCACCTGCCCACCAACCGCGTGGTGGAGCTGGGTAGCCAGTTGGAGATTTGATTGGGCCTTGGCGCGCGCCGACCGTCTTGAACGCCTCGATGCGCACCGTCTGGATACAGAGGCCGATTATCTCGCCACTCTGATCGAAGCCTTGCGCATTACGGCGGCTGGGCAATGGGGGCTGTTCGGCCATAAGGAATGGCAAGGACGCGCCGCTTATCAGGCGCCACCGGCGCTGGCCGCGCTTGATGAACTTGCCGAAGCTATCGACGACATGCGCGAGCGGTTGTTTATTGCTCCTTTCACATTGCATCAGGAATTTCTGGCCGCGCGTGGTCGGCGCCAGTCTTCCAGCGAGGTGGGTGAGCCGAAGCAGGCACGGGCATGGCTGGAACGCCTGACCGCTGCCACACCGGAGCAGTAGAGACAAAAAAGGGGCGCCCCAGACCATCCGGAGCGCCCCCATTTTTCGATTGCCGTAAAGGCGATCAGCCCAAATTGGCGCTCGCCATCGCGTAGAGCATCGGCAGGCTCAGCAGCAAGTTGGTGCGGCTGGCGATCAGCGCGCGCGGGGCGGCCTTGGCCTTGGCCTCGTCGGTCGCTTCGACCAGACCGAGGATCTTTTGCTGCGCGGGCCAGATGATGAACCACACGTTGGCGGCCATGATCAGCGCCAGCCACATGCCAACGCCGATCAGCGTAACCTGACCGGTGCCTTGGAAGGCCATCGCCTGATGCAGGTAATTGCCGACATAGGCCACGACCAGACCGGTCACCACCGTCAGCAGCGCGGCCCAGCGGAAGAAGAAGAACACCTTGGGGGCGATATAGCCGGTGACGCCCTTTTTCAGTTCAGCGGGGACCGAAGGCATGGTCGGCACCTGCACGAAGTTGAGGTAATAGAGCAGGCCGATCCACAGGATCCCGAAGAACACGTGCAGCCAGCGAACCACCGAGTTCACATTCACTTCCACAAAGCCGTTCCAGTGCAGCATCATGGCCACCGTCGCCACCAGCCCCACCGCCAGCACGGCGTGCAGATTGCCAAAGAATTTCGTCATAATGTTGATCCCCGTTGTTTTCGACCGTTGTCACAGAAATGCGTTGTAAGCCCAAGAGGCGCCCTATGCCAAGAGCGCCCTACTCGTGTGGCGGATTTTGCAGCACTTCCTCATCCTCGGCCAGTTTCAGGCCGTGGCGCAGCAGCATGGGAATCTGGGTGAAGGTGAACAGGAAGCTCAAGGGCATGAACAGCCACAACTTGGCCGCCAGCCAGCTTTCAAAGCTGAGCGTATAGGTGAGCGCGACATTGAGCACCGCCAGCACGAGGAAAAACACCCCCCAGTTGAAACTCAGCTTCAGCCAGCCAGCCTCGCTCAACCCCTCGAAGGCGGTTTCCAGCAGATAGCGCAGCAGCGGCTTGCTCTTGAACCACCCGATGAGCAGCGCCGCGCCAAAGCCGACGTAGATGATTGTCGGCTTCCACTGGATGAAGCGCTGGTCCTGAAAATAGATCGTCAACGCGCCAAAGCCCACGATCAGCACCGTCGACAGCCACAGCATCGGCGAGACCTTGCCCAGCCGGAGCTTCGACACCGCCAGTGCGATCAGAGCGGCAACGATGAACGCGCCAGTGCCGCGGATGACCGCCAGGATTTCGCCCGCCGCGTCTGGCCCATCGGGCGCGTAGTATTTGTAGGCCAGGAAAAACACCACCAGCGGGCCATAATCGACCGCCACGTTGATCCAGCCCGATGCGGCCTTAGGGGCAGCTTTGGTTGTCTCCGTCATCACGCCACTCCTGCAATCACGCGCGCTACCAGATCGGGATCGAAAGGGCGCAGGTCGTCAATCTTTTCGCCGACGCCAATGGCGTGGATCGGCAGGCCGTATTGTTCGGCCGCAGCCACCAGCACGCCGCCGCGTGCGGTGCCGTCGAGCTTGGTCATGATCAGGCCGGTCACCCCTGCCACCTCCTTGAAGACATCGATCTGCGCCAGCGCGTTCTGCCCATTGGTGGCATCGAGCACCAGCACCACATCATGCGGAGCCTCAGCGTTGAGGCGCCCCAGCACGCGGCGAATTTTGGCCAGCTCGTCCATCAGCTCGCGCTTGTTTTGCAGGCGGCCGGCGGTATCGACAACCAGCGCATCAATGCCGGTATCGGTCGCCAGCTTGAGCGCATCGAACACCACGCTGGCCGGATCGCCGCCTTCGGGGCCAGCGACGATCGGCACGCCAATGCGGTCAGCCCACACTTTCAGCTGACGGATGGCGGCGGCGCGGAAGGTGTCTCCCGCCGCCAGCATCACGCCGTAATCGTCTTCCTGAAACAGGTGCGCCAGCTTGGCGATGGTGGTGGTCTTGCCGCTGCCATTGACGCCGATCACCAGGATCACCTGCGGGCGCGGGAAGGCGGTGATTTGCAGCGGCTTGGCGACGGGGCGCAGGATTTCGGCGATCTCCTCAGCCACGGCCTCTTTCAGCTCACGCTCGGTGATGGCCAGGCCGAAGCGCTTGGCGCTCAGTTTGTCGCGGATCCGGCGCGCGGCGGCGGGGCCAAGGTCGGACATGATCAGCGCGTCCTCCACCCCGTCGAGCGTGGCATCGTCGAGCTTGGCGGTGCCGACCACTGCGGTGAGGTTTTCGGACAAGCGTTCGGAGGTTTTGCGGAAACCACCGAACAGGCGCTCGGTCCAGCTTTTGTCGCTCATTGCAGCAGGCCTTGGAAAACGGAAACAGGGGTGACGGGAACCACGGTCCCCGCAGGCGTGCCAGCGGGAAGCGCGACACGGGCGAAGTGCGGCGAATAGCCCGTTCCGTCGCGCTCGGTAAGCACTTGCAGCGTGCTGCCCACAAGCGTGTCGAGCCAGGCCGCGTGGGTAGTCGCCACAAGTGCGCGCAGTTCGCCCGCGCGGCTGCGGATCAGCGCCTTGGCATGTTGCGGCATCAACGCGGCAGGCGTGCCGGGGCGGGGCGAATAGGGGAACACGTGGCCGTGGACGATGCCAAGCTGAGTTATGATCGAAAGGTTGGCTGCGTGGTGCTCAGCCGTTTCGGTGGGAAAGCCAGCGATCAGATCGGCACCGATGGCGATTTCGGGTCGGGCGGCTTTCAGGCGGCTGACCAGATCGACCGCATCATGGCGCAGGTGCCGCCGCTTCATCCGCTTGAGAATCAGATCGGCCCCGTGTTGCAGCGACAGATGCAGATGCGGCATCACGCGCGCCTCGCCTGCCAGCAATTCGAACAGCAGCGGGTCAATCTCCACCCCGTCGAGCGAGGACAGCCGCAGGCGTTGCAGCGCCGGGAAGGCATCGAGGATCGCGCGCACCAGTTGTCCCAGCGGCGGAGCATTGGGCAGATCATGGCCCCAGCTGGTGACATCAACCCCGGTCAGCACCACCTCGCGCGCTCCTGCATCAAGGTGGCGCTCGACCTCGGCCAGAACGGCGGCAATGGTCAGCGAGCGACTGGCCCCGCGCCCTTGCGGGATGACGCAGAAAGTGCAGGCATGATCGCAGCCGTT
>CAMDSM010000073.1 GCA_945906905.1 Altererythrobacter xiamenensis
CGATCGGTTGTGGCTGGTTGGCGGACCGAACATGGGCGGCAAATCGACCTTTCTGCGGCAGAATGCCCTGATCGTGCTGCTGGCACAGGCAGGCGGCTTTGTCCCCGCAGACAGCGCCACAATTGGGCTGGTCGACCGCCTGTTCAGCCGGGTCGGTGCGTCAGACAATCTGGCGCGCGGGCGCTCCACCTTCATGGTCGAGATGGTCGAGACTGCCGCGATTCTGGCGCAAGCCGGTGAACGCAGCTTTGTGATTCTGGATGAAGTCGGGCGCGGCACCTCCACCTATGACGGGTTGGCGCTGGCTTGGGCGGTGGCCGAGGCGATCCATGAAGGCAACCGCAGCCGCTGCCTGTTCGCGACCCACTACCATGAGTTGGCGCGGCTAGCCGAGACCTGCCCGGCGCTCTCGCTGCATCATGTGCGGGCGCGCGAGTGGAAGGGCGAACTGGTGCTGCTGCACGAACTGGCGACAGGCGCGGCGGATCGCTCCTATGGCCTTGCCGTGGCGCGGCTGGCGGGGGTGGCGGCACCCGTGGTGGCACGGGCCAAGGCAGTGCTCGACCGACTAGAACAGGGCCGCGCGCAAACGGGCGGTCTGGCGGCTGGCCTTGGCGATCTGCCGCTGTTCGCTGCGGCAATGCAGCCGGTGGAGGTAAAGGTTGATGCGGTGTGCGAGGCGTTGCAGGCGCTCGATCTTGATGCCCTGACCCCGCGCGAGGCGCTGGAACTTTTGTATCAACTCAAGCGGGATGCGCTCAACGATTAGCGCCGGGACGCCACAGCACATCACCCGCGCCGCCATCGTTGACCGCGCGGCTGAGCACGAACAGATAGTCTGACAGGCGGTTGATATAGGCCAGCGCCGCCGGGTTGACCGCATCGCTCGCGGCCAAAGCGCACATCGCCCGCTCGGCCGCGCGGGTGGCGGTGCGGGCCAGATGCAGGCGGGCCGATGCCTCTGTCCCGCCGGGCAGGATGAAGCTGGTGAGCGGGGCCAGATCAGCGTTCACCGCATCAATGCAGGCCTCCAGCCAGGTCGCCTGATCAGCCACGATCCGCAGCACCATGGGCGATGGCGTGAAATCATCACCGGGCGTTGCCAGATCAGCGCCAAGATCGAACAGATCGTTCTGCACGCGGGTGCAATCGGCTTTGGCGACGCCGTCCAGCACCATGATCGCCAGCCCGAGCGCGGCATTGGCGTTGTCCACTGCGCCCACCGCTTCCATCCGCGCGGCGTGTTTGGGCAATCGTGAGCCATCGACGAGGCCGGTGGTGCCGAGATCGCCGGTGCGGGTGTAGATGCGGTTGAGCTTGACCATCAGCCCTGCCTCAACGGTTTACAGCCAGCAGGATCACAATGGCGACAATCGCCAGCGCCTGATATTTGATGCGGGCGAACATCATCTGGTTCTGCCGCGCCTGCATCTGCGCCATCCGCTCCATATCAGCCTTGTTTTCCAGATCGAGCTTGGTGGTTTGCAGGAAGGCGATGATCCCGCGCACGAGCGAGACCACGACCATGATGACAAGGCCGATGATGACCAATGTGATGAACCAGTTCATGGCGCATCCCTTAAGCCAGCAGACAGCATAATGCCACCCGGCAATTGCCCCCGCCGCAGCTGATCCGCCAGCACCAGCCCATCCTCACCGCCAAGGCGACGGTCGACTAGCGCGGGCGAATTGCGCCGCTTGGCCAGCTTGCGGCCCTCCGCATCGAGCAGCAGCGCGTGATGGTGCCAGCGCGGCACTGGCAGGCCCAGCAGGTCTTGCAGAAGCCGGTGAATATGGCTCGCGGCAAACAGATCAGCCCCGCGGGTGACCAGCGTGACCCCGTCGGCCGCATCGTCCAGCGTTACTGCCAGATGATAGGAGGCGGGGGTGTCGGCATCCTTGCGCACCAGCACCACGTCTCCGCCGAGGTCAGGCCGGGCCAGCTGAATGCCCGCCAATTCGTCAACCCAGCTGAGCGGGCCGCTGCGGGCCATCGCTGCGGCCATATCCAGCCGCCACGCCACCGCCGTGCCCGGCGGCGGCGGATTGGCCTTGCAGCGCCCGGAATAGACTGATCCCGCCAATTGAGCGCGGGTGCATTGGCAAGGATAGAGCAGGCCCATGGCCTTGAGGGTTGCGGCGGCGACCTCATATTCGTCGACCCGGCTGCTTTGGGGAGGCATTTCCTCCCACGCCAACCCGAGCCATGCGAGATCGTCGCGGAACTGCTGGGCAAGGTCTTCGCGCGAGCGGCCGCCGTCGATATCCTCGATCCGAAGCAGGAACCTTCCGCCTCCGCTAAGCGCCAGATCATGCGCGACAATGGCGCTGTAGGCGTGGCCCAGATGCAGAGGGCCATTGGGGCTGGGGGCAAACCTGGTCACAACCATCTCACACCTCCCTTACCCTCACCCTGCACGATTGCTGTGGATTCGCCCCTTGTAACAGGCTTGACGCTTTTTGGCGCAAATGCTCCACCAAGGACTGTCAGGGAGGACACCATCACGTGTTCAACGCCGAGCTGATTGACCGTGCCGCGCACTTCCGCAAGTCGGAGGGTGATCCGCAGCGCGCGCTGGAAAGCTGCCCCGCGCTGGTGCTCAACGCGGACTACACGCCTTTGTCGTATTATCCGCTCAGCCTGTGGCCGTGGCAGACCGCGATCAAGGCGGTGTTCCTCGAGCGGGTGGACATCGTGGCGAGCTATGAGCGGCAGGTCCATTCGCCCTCGCTCGACATGAAAATCCCCAGCGTGATCGCGCTGCGGCAATATGTCCGGCCAAGCGAATTTCCCGCCTTCACCCGCTTCAACCTGTTTTTGCGCGATCGTTTTTGCTGCCAATATTGCAGCAGCGGCCAGCACCTGACCTTCGATCATGTGCTGCCCCGGCGGCTGGGTGGCAAGACCAGCTGGGAAAACATCGCCACCGCCTGCGCCCCGTGCAACATGAAGAAGGGCGGGCGCAGGCCGAAGGAGGCCGGTATGCGGCTGCGGCTTGACCCTATCCGCCCGACCAGCTGGCAATTGCAGCAACAAGGCAAGAGCTTTCCGCCGGGCTACCTCCACGAAACCTGGCGCGACTGGCTCTACTGGGACATCGAACTGGAGGAATAGGTTGTATCGTCATTCCGCCCAGGGTGAGCCGAATGACGACACAACCTTGTTGTGATTCTGCGGCCAACCAGTCAGCCGTCGATCACCCTTTGCGCTGGGTGGTGCTTATCCAGATGGCGCTTGATTATCTTGAGGTTGCGAGTGTTCGAGCGGAACAGGAAGTCGAACAGATCGCCCGCCACCGGCACCGCGCCCACCGCGCTATCGAACAGAACATTGCCCGCCATGCGCCACAATTTCCACTTGGGCAAACCCAGATTGTGGCCCTCCCACACGATATAGGCGCCCATCGCCATCGTCACGAAATCGCCCATCACCGGCACCAGCCCGACAATGGCATCAAGGCCAACACGGCGGTTGATGACCGGGATCACAAACACGCCTTCGAGCAGCTTTTCCAATGCCTCGACCCGCTGCCTGATCGCGGCGGGATCCCTGCCCAAAGGCAGTTCGACGGCGAGTGGCCGGGGGCGTTGTGGTTCAACCATTGGCAAAGTCTCCAGTGGTGTCTTATCTAGGTATAACAGCCATATCCGGCAAGGGGTGGAAGGCCCAGATATTGGCAGCAAAGCCATCGACGTTGCCGCGCACCAGCGACCAGCGCAGCGGCGGGCCAAGCGGAATATAGACATTGGCCGCCATCAGCGCCTGCTCGGCTTGCGCCAACAGGGCCGAGCGGCGGGCGTCGTCGCGCTCGTCGAGCGCGCGCCCGGCCAGCAGATCGGCCTGCTCGGAGCACAGACCGCGCCCAAGCTGGCAGTTGAACTGGTTGAGAAACCAGCGGGCCGAGGCATAGCGGGCCACCCGGTCGACCAGCAGCAGATCAGCCCGGTCAGCACTCTCCGCCCGCTCCAGCGTGACCCCGATGCTGCCCAGCTGGCGGCGCAATTCTTCGAACAACAATTGCTGGCCGGGCGACGTGCCAATCGCCAGCGTCAGCACCGCCGGACTGCCTGCGCCACGCGCGGCCGCGATCCGCCCGCGGGCCACGCTGCGGCGTTCAGCCATTTCCATATCGGTCCAGCGTTCGCTCACCAGTCCGCTCTCGTCGGGCAGATCGGGGGTGACCAGCCGCGTGGTCGGGGTCCAGCCGCCGACGTTGAAGGCGCTGGCCAGCGCAGGCCGGTCAATCGCCATGGCGATCGCGGCGCGCGTCTCGGCATTGGCCAACAGGCCAGATGCGCGCACCACCTGCAGCCCGAACAGGCCGATGGCGGGATCGAGCCGAACCGTCCCGCGTGACAGCGGTCCCGTATCGGCCAGCGGCAGCGAGGCCAGCCGCCCACCCAACACCACCTCCAGCTCGCCATTGTCGAACCGGTCGATCGCATCGGCAGCGTCATAGGCATGAACATGAATGTCGCGCGTATCATCGCGCCAGTCGGTCATTTCAGGCAGGCCGCGCTCGAGCGGTGGGCGCAGCGACAGCACCGCGCTGCCTTCATTGCGCAGCAGAACCATTGGCCCGGTCTCGCCTGTCCCATTGGTCAGGCCGAGTTCGGGCTGGGCCAGCAGTTGCAGCAGATCGGGCATCGGACTGGCGAGGCGGATCTCGATCACCCGCCCGGCCATCGCCCGCACCTCGTCCACGGGGGCCATATCGAGGCCCAGAGAAGTGCCGCGAAGCCCCCGAATCGCTCGGTTGAGCGCCACGCGGACGCTTTCGGCGGTCAGCTCCTCGCCATTGGGCCAGGTGCCATCGCGCAGCCGGAACACAAAAATGCTGCCGTTTTCGGTTACATTCCAGCGATCGGCCAGCGCCGGCACAACTTCGCCATACTGATCGAGTGTGACCAGCCCCGACCGGGTCGCGCCAAGCACGTGCTGTCCTCCCTCAGACAGGCGCACGCCAGTGGCGAACAGGTTGCCCGGGCTTTCCATGAAGGCGACATCGAAGTTGCCATTATCCCCACTGCCGCAGCCAGCAAGAGCCAGTGCAACAGACAGGATCACGGTGTGGTGGGTCAGGAAGCGAGCCATTGCGCAGGCTTAGGCCTGCCGCCGCCCGGCTTCAACCTGTATGGAAGCTACAGCTTGCGCAGGCGCGTTTCATCAGGCGAGTAGGTGCTGGAGGACGGCGGCGCCCTGTGCGCATGGCTGACACCCATGGTCGCGGGGCCGGATGTGGCCGCTCGCGCCTTGCCTGGATCGATTTCGTCGAGGAAGGCGATGCCGAAGCGTTCGTCCTGCTTCCACGCCACCGAGCCGTTGACCCAGCCGACGTTGCGCAATTCCACGGCAACCTGCTGTCCGCGCTGCACGTCGACCGCGCCTTCGGCCATCATGCCACCGGCGGAGAGGTTGCGGACCTTGACGCGGTAGGCAATGTCCTGCCCGTCCACCCGCAACTGGGCGAGCAAGAACAGGCTGTCGCGGTTGACGTGGCGGGTATCAACGTTGTTCATTTTCGCAAGCAATCCCTGATCGGCCCAAACCGGAGCGCGCCTCGAAGCGCGCCTGGGTGAAACGCGCACAAGACTCATGCAGTGGAATTGCCTCAGGAATGGCTAACCGTTGGTTAATGGCCCGGGCCGCAAGCCCCTAGTGTCCCAATGTGGGCCAGAGTTGGCGCCAGTGTTGGCGCCGGAGTTGGCGTCAGTCGTCGCGGGAGATCTTTTCGCGCCGCTCGTGCGCCTGCTGGGCTTCCACCGTCATGGTGGCGATGGGGCGGGCAGTCAGGCGGTTGATCCCGATCGGTTCTCCACTGACCTCGCACCAGCCATATTCGCCTTCTTCAATCCGCCGTAGCGCCGAATCGATCTTGGCGATCAGCTTGCGTTGCCGATCGCGGGTGCGCAGTTCGATCCCCCAATCGGTTTCGGACGAGGCGCGGTCATTCAGATCGGGTTCGCGGATCGGCCCGTCCTGCAGGCTTTGCAGCGTTCCGACCGATGCTTCGAGAATCGACTTTTTCCATTCGAGCAGCAGCACGCGGAAATAGTTCATCTGCGCATCCGACATATACGGCTCGTCCTCGGACGGCGCATAGTCGCTGGGCAAGGCGCGCTTGGCCTTGGTGAGGATATCGATATCGTCACGGGGAACCGACGCCATTATGCACTCCGCATCCTGATCCTTCCCAGCCTGTCCTGCGTCATCGGATGCTGTGCCCTTGAGGGTCTGTCAGCAGCTTGAACCAGGCGGGATTTGAGGCGGGCCTATAGTGGGAGCGCTGGCCCCGCACAAGCGGCAAATAGGGGGTATCCCCGTGGCTTGTTGACTGTGTCCCAAGTGTGGCCAGCTCGCCTCGAACAAGTTCTTGGTGCCCGCGTTAACCAATTCTTGACCATGTTAGTCAAAACCTTGGTCCAACGAAGCCTGGGCGAATGGGGTGCACGGGTAAATGTGGGGTAAATGATTATGGAACTTGCCAAGTTTGAGACTTTCGCAAAAATCCATCCGGTTGAAGGTAACGTCGCCGATCTCATGGTGGCGCAATGCCTGACCGCCGCCGCGGCGGGCGATGAGAGCGCCTATTTCGACCTTGGCGTGATCTATTCAACCGGCAGCCACGGGGTGAACGCCGATCTGATCGAGGCACACAAATGGTTCAACCTGTCCGCATCGCGCGGTCACGAGGAAGCCGCCTGGTGCCGGGCTGATATCTCCGACGAGATGACCGCCCGCGAAATCGCCGAAGCCCAGCGCCGCGCCCGCGAATGGCTGTCCGCCGGAGTGCGCCGCGCCGCTTAGATTTTCTTGAAGGGTGTATGTCCGCCCAGATGCAGGCGGTCGCTCGCCACGCCGCGCCGCTCGCGATCGAGGAAGTCGGCGACGGCTTTGCGAAAGCCCGGATCGGCGATGTAGTGCATCGACGTGGTTGCCACCGGTTCATAGCCACGCGCGAGCTTGTGGGTGCCTTGTGCACCCGCTTCTACCCGTTTCAGTCCCCGAGCAATCGCGGCCTCAATCGCCTGATAATAGCACATTTCGAAATGCAGGAACGGGCGCTCGTTTAGGCAGCCCCAATAGCGGCCATAAAGCGCCTCTGCGCCGATGAAATTGAGCGCGCCTGCCACCGCCTGCCCGCCATCAAAGGCCAGCATCAGCAGCACGCTTTCGCCCATCCGTTCGCCAATCAGATCAAACATTTGCCGTGTGAGATAGGGCGTGCCCCATTTGCGCGC
This sequence comes from Altererythrobacter xiamenensis, assembly GCA_945906905.1. Lineage (GTDB taxonomy): Bacteria > Pseudomonadota > Alphaproteobacteria > Sphingomonadales > Sphingomonadaceae > Alteraurantiacibacter > Alteraurantiacibacter xiamenensis_A. The sequence goes on from CAMDSM010000073.1 coordinate 7,243, forward strand.
GCCGGTATCCTGATAAAAATGCCAGAAGGCCTGCCAATGTTCAGGGCGGATATCTGCGCCGGAGAAGTGCTTGATAACCAGCCCTTGCTGCGCCGACTCACGCTCCTTGCGGACGGCCTTGCGCTTACGGCTGGAAAGCGCGCCCAGAAAGTCCTCGAAGCTGCTGTAATCGCGGTTGTTCCAATGGAATTGGATATCCTCACGCCGCAACCAGCCCGCCGCCTCGAACAAATGGTGCTGCGCGGGTTCGACAAATGTCGCGTGGGCTGACGATAAGCCATTGCCGTTGCATAACTTTTCTGCCGCCCGCAGCAGCGGCGCGGCATAGGCCTCGTCCTGCAACAACAGTCGCGGACCACTGGCCGGAGTGAACGGCGCGGCGATCTGCAACTTGGGGTAATAGTCGCCGCCCGCCCGCTGCCAGGCATCGGCCCAGCCGTGATCGAACACATATTCGCCCTGGCTATGGAACTTGGCATAGGCTGGCAACGCCGCCAGCAAGTGCCCGTCTGTGTCCTCGATAACCAGCGGCAACGGCTGCCACCCGGTGCCCTCGCCGACGCTGCCTGAATCCTCCAGCGCGCTGAGAAAAGCATGGCGCATGAAGGGGTTACCGCCGCCCGTCAGCGCATCCCAGTGCGCCGCATCGAGCGAGCCGACCGAAGCTGCGACGCGGGCGATCAGCTCAGCCATGACCCCCGACCACAAGCCCCGCCCCTTCGGCAATCGGCGCATCGGCATAGTCAGCAGCCCGCTGGCGCAAGGCCGGGCTGGAGACGGTCCATGTGAGCAATGGCAGGCCGCGTTGGCGCTGGCTGTGGGCGAAACTGCTCGGCAGATCGCGCACGTCATAGGCGAGGAATTGCGCCGCCGAATGCCACAGCGCCAAATGGCGTTTCACCCGGCCCGACAGCGTGCGGCTGCCCGCCTCTGTCACCACCAGCCCGCGCAGGATTGCGGGGGCTTTCGCTGCAAACCAGGCGCCGATACGCGGATCAAAGCTCATCACTGCAACAGGCCCCAGATAGCCCTCCAGATCGCGCCGAACCGCGCGGCACAGGCGATCGACCGAGTGGCCGGAATCGCTCTTCAATTCCAGCAGCAGCGGCACTTGGCCCGCCACCTGGGCGAGCAGATCGCGCAAGGTCGGGATCAGTTCGCCGCCGACCGACAATGGCACTTGCGTAACCTCGCCCACGGAAAGCTGATCGATCCGCTCTTCGCGCCCCGCCAGCCGCTGCAAATCGGCATCGTGGAACACCACCGCGCGGCCATCAAGGGTGCGCCGCACGTCGCATTCTATGCCAAGGCCAGCGGTGATGGCGGCAGCAAATCCAGCCGGAGAATTCTCAGCAATTCCAGCGCCATGCACCCCGCGATGGGCAAAGATATGCGCGCCCATCCAGCCCGCAATTTGCGGGGCAGGCGGCGGCGCGCGCCAGCGGTCAAGCAGGGCCAATGGCAAAGATCGCGTCCACTTCTACCGCCGCGCCCAAGGGCAGCACCGGCACGCCGACGGCGCTGCGGGCATGGCGCCCGGCATCGCCGAACACCTCCACCATCAGCTCCGAAGCGCCATTGGCAACCTTGGGTTGATCGGTGAAATCGTGCGCAGAATTGACGAAAGCGCCCAGCTTGACCACTTGACTGACCCGTTCGAGCAGACCCGCCGCCTTGAGCTGTGCCAGCAGCATCAACCCGCAGGCCCGCGCCGCTTCATAGCCCTGCTCGTGCGTCACACCTTGTCCCAGTCGTCCGGTGACCAACTGGCCTTCGGCGAAAGGCAATTGCCCGGAAACATGCGCCAGCCCACCCGCCACCACAACGGGCACATAGGCCGCCACTGGAGCAGCAGCGATGGGCAGGGTGATGCCCAGATCAGCCAGACGAGATTCGATGGTCATGCGGCATCTCCATGCAATGTTTCGATAAGCCAGGGCAAGGCCTTGTCCCAGCTGTCAATCCGCGCATGGGCATGGCCCGCCACATGCGCACAAGGGATATGCGGCGATACCGCTGGTTCGCCGCAGAAATGCAGCCGGGAGACATGCGGGATCACCTCGAAAGCCGAATGGTGATGTACCGCCATGTCATCAATAAATACCGCGCGCGCGGGGCTGAACTGCTCAACAATCCGCGCCAGCGCCGCGCCTTTTGGCCCCTGATTGGTAAAGACCTGCACGCCGATCCCCAAGTCGAGCAATTGCCGGGTGCGCGCTTCATTGAATCTGTCCTGCAGATTGGTCAGCACCACCACATCGGCATCGCGCTGCAATTGAGCAATGGTGGCAACTGCGCCGGGAATTTCGGTCTGGCGACCCATTTCACTATCAAAAAAGCACTCGAGCAAGGCCCACATCTCCGCATCAGGCATTCGCTCAGTCTCTCCACGCCGAAACTTGGGCGTGGCGAAGGGATTGCCATCGAGCGGGAAATCCACGCCGTGCTCTTCGCCCAGCCAGTCGCTGAAGGGGCGCAGCATATGCAGCAGCACCTCATCGCAATCGGTGATGACCAATGGGCGGTTCATCGCAACAGTTCGCCTCGCGTTTGTGCCAGTCTTGCCGGGGTAACGCCCAGCGCCTCGGCGGCGTCGATCAGGTCCGGCTCATGCGAACAGAGGAAATCGATAATGGCCACTTGCGTGCCCGCCTCGCCAATCGCGCTGCGCAGCGTTTCGGGTGTCAGGCCGGTGAGATCGAGAAAGCGCTGCGCCCGCCGCTCATCCGCCAGCACAAAACCCAGCGCCTGCAAGGCGATGGCGGCAGGATCAGTGGGAAAAGCGTCATCCGTGATACGAATTGTCAGTGCTCCGATAAGGGGGTAAAGGCGCAGGCTAGGGTCACCGCGGGGGAATGGTGGCTTCGGGGACGCAATGACCAAACGAATCCTCGTTGTCGAGGACAACGATCTCAACCGGAAACTTTTTTGCGACGTCCTGCGGGCCGGCGGTTTTTCGGTCGAGCCTTGCTCCGACGGCAATCTGGCGCTGGAACATGCGCGGTTTTTCCTGCCCAATCTGGTGGTGATGGATATCCAGCTGGCGGATGTTTCGGGCCTCGATCTGATCGCCAGCATGAAGGGTGATGCGGTGCTGTGCGAAGTGCCCGTGCTGGCCGTCACCGCCTATGCCGGCAAGGGTGATGAGGAGCGGATCCGCGAAGTGGGGGCGAAAGGCTATCTATCAAAGCCCGTTTCGATCGGCCCCTTCATGGCGGCGGTGCGCGGATTGATCGAACCGGGGGTTTAGCTCGACAGCGCCATTTCAACCATGAAGGTTGCCAGTGTCAGGCTCAGCCCCACCAGGAAACTCCTGTAAGCATAGGAGAGATAGCGGTATTTCTTGCGCTGTAGAACCTGCCCGTTCTGGTAGATATCGTGCAGCATGGTGCGAAACACCGTTTCGTCGGCGTGCAATTCATCGAGAATGGATTCGACCCATTCCCCCTCTGGCATATGCACGAAATAGCCGAAAAACAGCTTGTTCGGCTTGCCATCGTTGATCTTGGCTGACTTTGGTCCGCTGACCGACGGCAAGACCGCAAACACCGCGCAACTGGCGGAAATGAAGGCAAACAGCGCCAGCACGCCCAATGCCCAGGGCATCGTCCCATTGCGTGCCTGCCCGACCGCAATGGTGAACACCACGAAGGTCGCACCCATCAGGATTGAAGCCTTGGCGTCGGCCATCTGGCTCAAAGCCAAGTTCAGCTGCTGCGAAGTGCGCACCAGATGGATGGCGTGGTTCGAATAGCCAGATGGCGACGGCAGCGATGGCGCCGCCAGCAGCGGTTCAGACTTGGTTTCCAGTTCTGCCACGTATCGCCCCCAACCGCCCAGCATTTTTGCTTGGCAGCGGGATTACACCTGCTGGCGCGCTTGACAAGCGGATGAAAGAACCGCTTTTCGGCTACGAGTTCCGACAATGGGTTCGGACAACAACGAAAACGGGAATATCCAGCATGGATCGCGCCGAAATTGACAGCACCATCCGCTCGATCATCGAGCCTTTCAACAAGAAGGGTGTGGTCATCGCTGATGCCACTACATTTGCCGGTGATCTGGAATTTGACAGCCTGACAGTGATGGATTTCGTGGCCGAGATCGAAGACGCGCTCGATATCATCATCTCGATGAATCAGCAGGCCGAAATTGAGAATTACGGCCAGCTGGTCGATGCCGTGACCCGGCTGCAGGGGGAGTGAGCTGAGGCATGACCGATCTGTTCTCCAAGTTCGATGACATTATCGCCATGCGCGAGAACCTGCTCGCCAGCGGGGTGGAAGATCCCTTCAGTCTGGTGATGGAAAAGGTGCTCTCGCCCACCCGCGCGATCTGCAACGGGCGCGATACTATCCTGCTTGGCACCTATAACTACATGGGCATGACCTTCGATCCCGATGTGATCCAGGCGGGCAAGGATGCGCTCGACAATTTCGGCGCAGGCACCACCGGCAGCCGCGTTCTCAATGGCACCTATCGCGGGCATCGCGATGTGGAGGATGCGCTAATGGAATTTTACGCCATGGATCATGCCATGGTCTTTTCCACCGGCTATCAGGCGAACCTCGGAATCATCTCCACCATCGCTGGCAAGGGTGATTATATTGTGCTCGACATCGATAGCCATGCCAGCATCTGGGACGGCTGCAAGTTGGGCGATGCCGAAGTCGTGCCGTTCAAGCACAATGATATCGAGGCGATGGAAAAGCGCCTCAAGCGCATTCCTGAGGGCGCGGGCAAGCTGGTGATCCTCGAAGGCGTCTATTCGATGCTGGGTGATATTGCGCCGCTCAAGGAAATGGTCCGCATTGCCAAGGAAAACGGCGCGATGGTGCTGGTCGACGAGGCCCATTCGATGGGCTTCATTGGCGAGCACGGGCGCGGCGTGGCCGAGGCGCAAGGGGTGATCGATGATGTCGATTTCATCATCGGCACTTTCTCCAAAAGCGTGGGCACGGTCGGCGGCTTCTGCGTTTCCAACCATCCCAAGTTTGAGATCATGCGGCTGGTCTGCCGCCCTTATGTCTTCACCGCTAGCCTGCCGCCAAGCGTGGTGGCAACGGCTGCCACCTCGATCCGCAAGTTGATGCACGGATCGAACAAGCGGGCGCATCTGTGGGAGAATTCAAAGCGCCTGCACGGCGGCCTCACCGCGCTGGGCTTCCAACTTGGCACCAAGGAACCGCAGAGCGCGATTGTGGCGGTGATCATGCCCGATCTGCAGCGCGGTGCCGCCATGTGGGAAGCGCTGCTGCACGAAGGGCTCTACGTCAATCTCGCCCGCCCTCCAGCCACGCCTGCCAATATGACGCTGCTGCGCTGCTCGCTGTGCGCCGAACACAGCGCTGAGCAGGTTGAGACAATCCTCGGCATTTTCGAGCGTGCCGGGAAGGCTGTGGGGATTATTTAGCCCTTGGGAACAGCAATCTGGCCGCGCCAAGCGCCAGCGCCATTCCGGCCATTTGTGCCGCGATGAATCCCGGCACATCAGCTGGCGCGATTCCGGCGAAAGTGTCTGACAGGCTCCGCGCCACGGTGATCGCCGGATTGGCAAAGCTGGTCGACGAAGTGAACCA
>CAMDSM010000074.1 GCA_945906905.1 Altererythrobacter xiamenensis
CACATCGTGCACGGCATTGACGAGGCCCGCGGCGATCAGTTCGCGCACGAATTCGCCGTTGTGCCTTTCCAGCGTCAAATCAACATGGGGGGCGCGGCCTTCTTCGCGTCCGTGGATTTCGCGAAGCCACAGCGACTGGCCCACAAGGCTGCGCTCAGGATTGGGTGTGGCCCATGGTTCGGCCCCGATCAGATAGATCGCATCGCCCGAAGCCTTGAAGCCCAGCGTCATCATCTTGTTGTAATCTTCCAGCAGACCGACACCGCCGATGGCCGGAGTGGGCAGAATGGCTGAGCCTCCGCCAGTCGCCTTGCTTTCATTATACAGGCTGACATTGCCCGACACGATCGGGAAGTCGAGCACCCGGCACGCCTCGCCCATGCCGTCCAAAGCATGGACCAATTGCGCCATAATCTCGGGCCGCTGCGGATTGGCGAAGTTGAGGCAGTTGGTCACCGCCAGCGGCTTGCCACCAACTGCGCTGATGTTCCGATAAGCCTCTACAATTGCCTGCTTTCCGCCTTCGTAAGGATCGGCGTAAACATAGCGCGGGGTGCAATCGGTGCTCATCGCCAGCGCCTTGTTGGTGCCATGCAGACGCACCACCGCCGCATCGCCGCCGGTTTGCAAGGTGTCGGCCATCACCTGGCTGTCATACTGCTGCCAGATCCACGCTCGACTGGCGAGATCGGGGCAGGCCATGAGCTTGAGCAGATCGCCGCCGATATCCTCACCGCCGGGGATATTCTCCAGCGGCTTGGTGCCCGCCCATGCCTGATATTCGGCGCGGGAGAGGTAGGGACGGTCATACAGCGGCGCATCGGCGGCGAGTGGCCCGAGCGGAATATCGCACACCACTTCGCCGTTGAATTCCAGAACCATATGGCCAGTATCGGTGACTTCGCCGATCACCGCGAAATCCAGCTCCCACTTCTTGAAGATCGCCTCAGCCATCGGTTCCTTGCCGGGCTTGAGCACCATCAGCATCCGCTCCTGGCTTTCACTCAGCATCATCTCATACGGCGTCATGCCCGTTTCGCGGCACGGGACCATGTTCATATCAAGCCGGATACCGGCCTTGCCATTGGTCGCCATTTCCACGCTGGAGGAGGTGAGGCCGGCCGCGCCCATATCCTGAATGGCGACGATGGCATCGGTCGCCATCAGTTCGAGGCAGGCCTCGATCAGCAGCTTTTCGGTGAACGGATCGCCCACTTGCACTGTGGGGCGCTTGGCATCGGAATCCTCGCCGAAATCGGCGCTGGCCATGGTTGCGCCGTGAATCCCGTCACGCCCGGTCTTTGAGCCGACATAGACGATCGGATTGCCAAGGCCAGTGGCGGCGGAATAGAAGATCTTGTCCTGATCGGCCACGCCCACGGTCATCGCGTTGACGAGGATATTGCCATCGTAGGCGCGGTGGAAATTGGTCTCGCCGCCCACAGTGGGCACGCCCACGCAATTGCCGTAGCCGCCAATGCCCGAGACAACGCCTTGCACCAGATGCTTCATCTTGGGGTGATCAGGGCGGCCAAAGCGCAGCGCATTCAGATTGGCGATAGGCCGCGCGCCCATGGTGAACACGTCACGCAAAATCCCGCCAACGCCGGTGGCAGCGCCTTGGTATGGCTCGATATAGCTGGGGTGGTTGTGGCTCTCCATCTTGAAGATACAGGCCAGCTTGGTGCCGTTCGGGCCTTCGCCGATATCAATCACGCCCGCGTTCTCACCCGGACCGCAAATTACCCACGGCGCCTCTGTCGGCAGCTTCTTGAGGTGCAGGCGGCTGGACTTGTAGCTGCAATGTTCAGACCACATGACTGAGAAGATCCCCAGCTCGACCATATTGGGTTCTCGGCCCAGGGCATGGAGCACGCGGGCGTATTCTTCGGAATTGAAGCCGTGGGCCTCGACGATTTCGGGAGTGATTTGGGACATAGAAGCGCCTTAGCGAGCCTCCAATCGCTTCGCTAGCCCTGCTGCGCTTGACCAAGCCCGCTGTCCCCGCCAAACCGTGAAGCATGGACCAACAGCCTGCCCCAATCGGTGATTTGAACTTCGAGGACGCCCTGCGCGCGCTTGAAGAGGTGGTGCGACGGCTCGAAAGCGGTGATGTGCCGCTCGACGAATCGATTGCGCAATATGAACGCGGGGAGGCTTTGCGGCGTCACTGTCAGGCGCGGCTCGATGCCGCGCAGGCACGGATCGAAAAGATTGTCGCTGGCCCGGATGGCAAGCCATCGGGCACCGTTCCGTTTGATGCAGAATAGCCAGCCCATGGCACTCGTCCTCGCCGATGACATGCTGGGCCGGGCGCTCCAGCGCATCCAGCGGGAGGTTGACGCCGCTTTCGATGCCATCCTGCCGCTGCCCGATGATTCCCGCGCCAAGCTGGTCGAGGCCATGCGCTATGCCGCTATCGGCGGGGGTAAGCGGGTGCGGCCGTTTCTGGTGGTGACCGTGGCCGAAATGTACGGCGCATCGCACGGCGCAGCGATTCAGGCGGGCTGCGCGATTGAGGCGATCCATGTCTATTCGCTGATCCACGATGATCTGCCGTGCATGGACGATGATGACATGCGCCACGGCAAGCCCACTTTGCACAAGGCCTATGGCGAGGCGATTGCCGTGCTGGCAGGGGATTCGCTCCACGCGCTGGCATTCGATCTGCTGACCAGTAAGGAAGTGGGCGCCGATCCCTTCACCCGCGCTGAACTGTGCGGCGCGCTGGCGCGGGCCAGTGGCCACAATGGCATGGCAGGCGGCCAGGTGATGGACATGGTGGCCGATGGCGAGAACTTCGATCTGCGCGCGGTCACTCGGCTGCAACAACTCAAAACCGGCGCGCTGCTGATGGCATCGGTGGAGATGGGCGCAATTCTGGCCAAAGTCCCTGAAGAAGCGCGCGGGCACTTGCGGGCCTATGCCCGTGATATCGGCCTCGCCTTCCAGATCGCCGACGACCTGCTCGATCATGAGGGCGACGAGGCCAAGGCCGGCAAGGCGCTGCGCAAGGATGAAGGGCAGGGCAAGGCCACCTTCGTGTCACTGATGGGCGCGGAAAAAGCCCGCGAACAGGCGCGGGCGCTGTCCGATCAGGCGGTCGGCCACCTCGCCAGCCACGGCAAGGAAGCGGACCTGCTGCGGGCCTTGGCACGATTTATTGTTGAGAGGGAAGGGTGATGACTGAACGCATAGGCCTGTATCCCGGCACCTTCGACCCGTTCACGCTGGGCCATGCCGATATCATGCGGCGCGGGGCCAAGCTGGTGGATCGGCTGATCGTGGGCGTCACCACCAACCCGTCGAAAGACCCGATGTTCTCGCCCGCCGAGCGGATGGAGATGGTCGCCAGCGAAGTGGCCCGGCTGGGGCTCGAGAACATAGAGATCAAGGGCTTTGACGCCCTGCTTATGGACGTGGCTGAGCGCACCGGGGCCGACATTATCGTGCGCGGACTGCGCGCGGTGGCGGATTTTGAATATGAGTATCAGATGGCGGGAATGAACCAGCAGCTCAATGGCCGGATCGAGACGGTGTTTCTGATGGCCGACATCTCACTGCAGCCCATCGCCTCCAAGCTAGTCAAGGAAATCGCCTTTTATGGCGGTGATGTGTCACGCTTTGTCAGCCCGCAGGTGTGCGTGGCGGTGCAGGCGCGGGTGGAGAAGCTGGGCCGCAAGGGCGATAGTTGATCATTGTGGGCTTCGGCTTCCATGTTCATTGAACTGTCAGGCCCGACGCCCTAGGGCACATTTCCAAGCCATAGGCTCAGAACTTAAGCAGGACCGAACCGATCGTGACCAAACACACGTTTTTTGCCCCACTTCTGGCGCTGCTGGCCGGCGCTGCTCTGGCTTTCCCCGTGGTCGCACAGGATGCCGCGCCCGCTGAGCCGGTCCCCGTTACAGCGCCCGAAGTAGCGCCTGTTGTCGGACGCATACCGATCTTCGCCAATCCAGATATCACCGTTGATCTGGAGAATATCCTTTATCTCGACCTGTCCAATGGCAGCCGCGTGGCGATCCGGCTGGTGCCAGAATGGGCACCAGCGCATGTCGCGCGGGTCAAGGAACTGGCACGCAGCGGATTTTACAACGGAGTGATCTTCCACCGCGTGATCGATGGTTTCATGGCGCAAACGGGCGATCCCACTGGCACCGGTCAGGGCGGATCGGAGCTGCCCGATCTGGCGGCAGAATTCAACATGATGCCGCATGTGCGCGGCACGGTGTCGATGGCCCGCGCGCAATCGGAAGACAGCGCCAACAGCCAGTTTTTCATCGTGTTCTACCCGCGTTTCGCGCTCGACCGGAACTATACCAATTTCGGCCGGGTGATCTCGAACATGGCCGGGGTCGATGCGATTGTCCGGGGTGAACCGCCGGCCGATCCCTCCAGCATCCTGCAGGCCAGCATCGCCGCCGATCACGTGCCGCAGCTGATGCCGCAGGCTCCGCGCCGGGCGCAGAACTTTACGGCCGATATGCTGAACGTGCCGCCAACGGCTGGGGAATAGGGACTTAGGGTTCACCCGGCGGAACGCAAAAGGTTGCGCGCCGCCGGGTTGCCATTTCTCCTGCCGCTTTCGTCGCTCCACAAACTGATCTAACGCCCCCCCATGCGCGTTGACCTGTTCGATTTTCACCTCCCGCCGGAAAACATCGCCCTGCGCCCGGTGCGCCCGCGCGATGCTTCGCGGATGCTGGTGGTTCGCGGAGTGGGCGCATTTGAGGACAAAGGCGTGCGTGATCTGCCGCAGCTGTTGCGGCGCGGCGATGTGCTGGTGCTCAACGATACCCGCGTGATCCCAGCCCAGCTGGAAGGAACACGCGGTGAGGCGCGGATCGGTGCCACGCTGCACAAGCGGATTGATCTCAGGCGTTGGCAGGCCTTCATCCGCAACGCAAAGCGGCTGAAGGAAGGCGACACCATCGCCTTTGCCGCAGGCGTCTCAGCCACCGCCGAACAGCGCCACGATGACGGCAGCTTCACCTTGTGCTTTGCTGGTGATGAGCCGGTGGAAGTGCTGCTGGAACGTGCAGGCCGGATGCCGTTGCCGCCCTATATCGCCCAGAAGCGCGCGCTGGATGAGGCCGATAAGGTTGATTATCAGACGGTGTTTGCCGCCCACGACGGCGCCGTCGCCGCGCCCACCGCCTCGCTCCATTTCACGCCCGAGCTGTTGGCCGCTCTCGATGAGGCCGGGATCACCCGCCACACGCTCACCCTGCATGTCGGCGCAGGCACCTTTCTGCCGGTGAAGGCCGACGACACCGCAAGCCACGTCATGCACGCTGAATGGGGCCGGATCGATGCGGATACGGCGACCGCGCTCAACGATGCCCGCGCGGCCGGCGGACGGATTATCGCCGCTGGCACCACCGCCTTGCGCCTGCTGGAAAGCGCAGCGGATGAGGCAGGCGTGATCCATCCCTTTGAGGGCGACACCGCGATCTTCATCACGCCGGGCTACAAGTTCCGCGCGGTGGATGGGTTGATGACCAATTTCCACCTGCCCAAGTCCACGCTGTTCATGTTGGTCAGCGCGCTGATGGGGCGCGAGCGGATGCAGGCTGCCTATGCCCACGCCATTGCCGGGGGGTATCGGTTTTACAGCTATGGGGATTCGTCGCTGCTGTTGCCTTAGGCCGACCCGCTATTCGCTGGTCTTCCCATCAAAATGCTCTTTGTTGGCCTTCGCATCGGCAGGCGTCGCGTGCACGGTGCCGTCGATATGTTCGGGAGGACCGTATAGGGTGTAGAAGCGCAGCGGCTTGTCGCCAGTGCAGCGGACATTGTGTCGCGCGCCCTGGGGCACGATCACCGCGTCTTCCTTCTCCACCTGATAGACCGTTTCATCCACCGTCACCTCGCCGCGGCCCTTTTCGAAGCGGAAGAACTGGTCGCGATCCTTGTGCACTTCGGCGCCGATTTCTTCACCCGGCTGGAGCGTCATCACCACCAGTTGCAGCTTGTGGCCGGTGTAGAGCACCTGGCGGAAGTGGTCGTTGGCCTTGGTGAGATCTTCGATATTGGCGTGAAAACCGTGCATGGCCTTACCTCCTGTGGATGTTGTGCAAGGCCTTTATGCGCCTGGCGAATGCGGCTCGTCTTTGAGAATGCGCAAATGGGATGCGGGTTCCTTGCAAACTTGGTGCCGTGCGTTCAACCAGCCCAGATGATTGATCCGATTCTCGATATTCGCGGCCTCGAAAAGACCTACAAGGGCGGCGTTACCGCGCTGGGCGGGTGGATTTGCAGATCAGGCGAGGCGAGATTTTTGCGCTTCTAGGGCCGAATGGCGCGGGCAAGACAACGCTGATCGGTGCAGTATGCGGGCTGGTGAACCCCACGGGCGGCTCCATTTCCGCCTTCGGCCTCGATATCCGCCAGCATTGGCGCGAAGTCCGCCGCCGCATCGGGTTGGTGCCGCAGGAACTGGCCTTCGACATGTTCGACAAGGTCATCCGCCAGGTGCGCTTTTCGCGCGGCATGTTCGGCTGCGCGCCCGATGAAGCCCGGATCGAGGAAGTGCTACGCTCGCTCAGCCTGTGGGACAAGCGCGAGGAGCCGATCCGCAAGCTGTCGGGCGGAATGAAGCGCCGGGTGATGATCGCCAAGGCGCTGGCGCATGATCCAGAGCTGTTGTTCCTCGACGAACCCACCGCCGGGGTCGATGTGGAACTGCGGCGTGACATGTGGGCCCAGATCGAAGCCTTGCGGCAGCGCGGCACCACCATCATCCTGACCACCCACTACATCGAGGAGGCCGAGGAAATGGCCGACCGTGTGGGCGTGATCAACAAGGGCCAGCTGCTGCTGACCGACGACAAGAGCGCGATCATGGCCCGACTCGGCACCACCGAGGCGCATTTCATCCTCGCCGCCCCGATGCAGGTAGTGCCGCCAGTGCTGGCGCATTATCCGATTGTGCTGGAGGATGGCGGCCAACGCCTAGTCTATCGCGGCGGTGATGGCACGGGCAAAGGCAAGCGCGAAGTGGCCGAACTGGCGCAAGACCTGACCCGCGCGCAGATCGCCTTCACCGGCCTTGAAACCCGCGAATCGACGCTGGAGCAGATCTTCGTCGACCTTGTGCAACAGCGCGAGCGGGAGCTTGCGGCATGAGCGGCCGGACCTACAATTCGGGGCTGAACCTTCGCGGTGCGTTCGCCATCTTCAAGAACGAGCTGATGCGCGCCTTCCGCACCATCTTCGGATCGATCCTGTCACCTGTCATCACCACCTCGCTCTATCTGATCGTGTTTGGCGCGGCGATGCAGGACCGGATGCCGGGGCTGGGCGGGGCAGGTTATGGCGCTTTCATCGTGCCCGGCCTGCTGATGCTAACACTGCTGTCAGAGAGCACCTCCAACGCCAGTTTCGGCATCTACATGCCCAAGTTCACCGGCGCGATTTATGAGTTGCTGTCGGCCCCGGTTGGCGTGGCTGAAACGCTGATCGGTTTTGTCGGCGCGGCTGCGGCCAAGTCACTGATTCTGGAGGCGATCATCATGGGCACGGCGGCTCTGATCGTGGATTATGAGGTGGCCCACCCGCTGTTGGCGCTGGGCTTTATTATTCTGGTGTCGTCAGCCTTCTCGCTGTTCGGCTTCATCCTGGGGCTGTGGGCCGACGGGTTCGAGAAGTTGCAGATTATCCCGATGCTGGTGCTGACCCCGCTGACGTTTCTGGGCGGCACTTTCTATCCGATCAGCGTTTTGCCAGAACCGTGGCAGACGGTGGCGATGGCCAATCCGATTGTCTATCTGGTCGATGGACTGCGCTGGACGTTCCTTGGCACCTCGGATTTCCCCATCGGCTTGTCCTTCGGCATCACCATGGCCTTTATGATCGCCTGCGTGACGGTAATCAGCTTCATCTTCCGCACAGGCTGGCGGTTGCGCGAATGAGGCGCTAGCGGGTTTGGCATGACCCGCTTCGCCTTCACCATCCACGCCACCGACGGCGCCGCCCGCACCGGCGAGATCGCCATGCAGCGCGGAACCATCCGCACGCCCGCTTTCATGCCTGTGGGCACCGCCGCCACGGTCAAGGCGATGAAGCCCGAGAGCGTCCGCGCGTTGGGGGCCGACATCATCCTTGGCAACACCTATCACCTGATGCTGCGCCCCGGTGCGGAACGGGTGGCAAGGCTGGGCGGCCTGCACAAGTTCATGAACTGGCACCGCCCGATCCTGACCGATAGCGGCGGATATCAGGTGATGAGCCTTTCTGACTTGCGCAAGCTGACCGAGGAAGGCGTCACCTTCAAAAGCCACATCGATGGCTCGAAACACATGCTCACGCCCGAACGCAGCATGGAAATCCAGCGCCTGCTCGGCTCCGACATCGTCATGGCCTTCGACGAATGCCCGCGCGCCGACCGTCCGCGTGACGAAATCGCCGCCAGCATGGAGCTTTCGATGCGTTGGGCCAAACGCAGCCGCGACGGGTTTGATATTGGCGGTGACCATGCCGAACGGTCCGCGCTGTTCGGCATCCAGCAAGGCGCGCTCGATCAGGATTTGCGGCGGATTTCGGCTGAGAAACTCACCGAGATCGGCTTTGACGGTTATGCCATCGGCGGCCTGGCCGTTGGCGAGGGTCAGGAGGCGATGTTCGCCGCGCTCGACTATGCCCCCGCCATGCTCCCCGAAAATGCTCCGCGATATCTGATGGGCGTGGGCAAGCCCGATGATCTGGTCGGCGCGGTGGAGCGCGGCGTGGACATGTTTGATTGCGTACTGCCCACAAGATCAGGCCGCAACGGCCAGGCCTTCACTTGGGCCGGGCCGGTAAACCTGCGCAACGCCCGCCACGCCGAAGACAGCGGCCCACTCGACCCACGCTGCCCATGCCCCACCTGCACAAGCTATTCCCGCGCCTACCTCCACCACGTCATCCGCGCCGGCGAGATTTTGGGGGCGATGCTGCTGACCGAGCATAACCTTTCGTTTTATCAGCAGCTTATGGCGGCGATGCGCGACGCGATTGCGGGGGGGACATTTGCGGGTTTTGCGCGGGGGTTTCGGCGGGATTATTTGGGCTGACCGATCCGGCCGCACAAACAAAAAGGGCGGCCCGCGAAGGCCGCCCCATTGTGTCGCTTATCCGTTGCCGAATTAGCGCGAGTAGAATTCAACCACCAGGTTGGGTTCCATCGTCACCGGATAGGGCACTTCGTCCAGCTTGGGAACGCGGGTGAAGGTGACCTTGTCGGTGCCATCGACCGCGACATAGTCGGGGATGTCACGTTCCGGCAGGCTTTGTGCTTCGATAACCAGCGCCATGGTCTTGGCCTTGTCACCCAGGCTGATGACATCGCCGACGCTGATGCGGCGGCTGGCGACGTTGCACTTCACGCCGTTGACGCGAATGTGGCCGTGGCTGACGATCTGGCGCGCGGCAAACACCGTCGGCACGAACTTGGCGCGATAGACGACCATGTCGAGGCGGCGTTCGAGCAGACCGATCAGGTTCTGGCTGGCATCGCCCTTCATCTTGGCGGCTTCGTCATAAGTGCGGCGGAACTGCTTTTCGGTCACGTCGCCGTAATAGCCCTTGAGCTTCTGCTTGGCGCGCAGCTGGAGGCCGAAATCGGAAACCTTGCCCTTGCGGCGCTGGCCGTGCTGGCCGGGGCCATACTGGCGCTTGTTAACCGGGGAATTGGGGCGACCCCAAATGTTCTCGCCCATCCGCCGGTCGAGTTTGTGCTTGGCGCTTGTGCGCTTCGTCATCAGTCTTCTCCAATCTGCATCGCTGCCCCAGTGGCAACGCTTGAACCCGGAACTGCACCATTGCCGCTGATTTGCGACAATGCGGCCACCGCTTCACCGGGGTGCGGGGCCAATCGAAAGAACGCCCCAAGCCGGAGCGGACTGTCGAAGTGAAGGCGGGCCATTAACAGGAAATGCTCCTGCGTCAAGCCGGACGACTAGTTCTTGTCGCGTCTGCCGAGGTGGTTCAACACCCCGCGCAAGGTGCGCACTTCCAGATGGCTCCAACCCGGCTTGGTCAGCAGTGAGCGCAAGTTGCGCGCGGTGGATTTGGCGCGCCCTTCGGGGAGGAAATAGCCTTTGGGGCGCAGCATCGCCTCAAAATGGCCGATCAGCCCCTCCAACTCGTCCTGCGAGGCGGGGGGCAGCAGCTCCTCCTCGGTCGGCATGACCAGCTCGGCGGCACCCTTGGACCATTCATAGGCGACCAGGATCACTGCCTGCGCCAGATTGAGCGAGGCGAATTCAGGATTGATCGGCACGGTCAGGATCGCCCGGGCGAGCGTTAGGTCGGGCTTGTCCAACCCGGACCGCTCGGGACCAAACAGGATCGCGCTTCGCCCTTCGGCCATGCGGATTTGGCCAGCGGCCTGCTCGGGCGTGACCACCGGCTTGGCTACGCCGCGCTTGCGCACCGTCGTGGCATAGACATGGGCGCAATCGGCGACCGCGTCGGCCACACTATCGAACACACGGGCGTTCTCAAGTACCGCATCGGCACCAGCAGCAGCAGGGCCAGCTGAAGGATTGGGCCAGCCATCGCGTGGGCTGACCAGCCGCAACTCGGTGAGCCCGAAATTGAGCATCGCCCGCGCCGCCTTGCCGATGTTCTCGCCCAGTTGCGGGCGGACCAGCACGATGATCGGCGCGTTAATCGCTCGCGGCATCACGGACCTGGCTGGCGAATTCGGCAAAGTCGCTCGCCTCGCTGAAATCGCGATAGACCGATGCGAAACGGATATAGGCGACCGAATCCAGCTGCCGTAGTCCGTCCATTACCATTTCACCAATGCGCGAGGAGGGGACTTCGCCTTCGCCGACGGTTTCAACCTGCCGCTGAATGCCCGAAACGAGCTGGTCGATCCGCTCCTGCTCGATCCCGCGCTTGCGGCAGGCCAGGCTGACCGATTGCTCGATCTTGGCCCGATCAAACGCCTCACGCTTCCCACCGCTCTTGACCACGGTGACATCACGCAATTGCACCCGTTCGAACGTGGTAAAACGCCCACCGCAGCTTTCGCATTGCCGACGGCGGCGGATCGCGGTGTTATCCTCGGTCGGACGCGAATCCTTTACCTGGCTGTCATCATGGGCGCAGAACGGGCAGCGCATCGGCTTAGGGTCTGATGCGCTTGTAGAGCATGAATCCTGCGCCAGCGAGCAGGCCCAGCCCAAGCGGCACAACCGGCAATATCCAGCCAGCTACCGCGCCAATGGCAGCGCCGGTCAGCACTGGCTTGGTGGAGGGATGGGCCATGCCTTCGCGGCCCATGTCCTTCACTTCGGCTACAGCATCGACAAGGATCCGGCTGTCGATCGGCTTGTTCGGATCGGTCATTGCACTTACCTCCCGGGATAGACTGGAAACGCTGCACACAGTTCGGTCACCTGGCGGCGGACGCGTTCTTCAACCTGGGCGTCGCCCACTTCGCCGTTGCGGCTCATCCCGTCGATCACCTCGGCGATCAGCGTGCCGATCTTGCGGAACTCCTCCGGACCAAAGCCGCGGGTGGTGCCAGCAGGCGTGCCCAGACGCACTCCCGAGGTGACGAAAGGCGAGGCCGTATCGAAGGGAATGCCATTCTTGTTGCAGGTGAGGAACGCGCGGTCGAGGCCCTTTTCGGTCGCCTTGCCCGTTACGCCTTTGGGGGTCAGGTCAACCAGCATCAGGTGGTTGTCGGTGCCGCCAGACACGATGTTGACGCCACTTTCCGCCAAACTGGCGGCCAGCGCCTTGGCGTTCTCGACCACATTGGCGGCGTAGATCTTGAAATCGGGCCGCAACGCCTCGCCGAAGGCCACGGCCTTGCCAGCGATGACATGCATCAGCGGGCCGCCCTGCATTCCGGGGAACACCGCCATGTTGATCGGCTTGGTCAAGGCCTCGTCATTCCACAAGATGATGCCCGAGCGGGGGCCGCGCAAGCTCTTGTGGGTGGTGCTGGTGACGATGTGGGCATGGGGGAAGGGATTGGGGTGCTCGCCGCCCGCCACCAGGCCCGAAAAATGCGAGATATCGGCCAGCAGATAGGCGCCGACTTCATCCGCAATCTTGCGGAACTCGGCAAAGTCCCACTGGCGCGGATAGGCGGTGGCGCCGCTGATAATCAGCTTGGGCTTGTGCTGATGGGCCAGCGCGCGGACCTGATCCATGTCGATCAGGCTGTCCTCACGGCGCACGCCATAAGGCACGGCGTTGAACCACTTGCCGCTCATATTCACCGGGCTGCCGTGGGTCAGATGCCCGCCGCTGGCCAGATCAAGGCCCATGAAGGTATCGCCCGGACTGAGCAGCGCCAGGAACACCGCCTGGTTCATCTGCGATCCGCTGTTGGGCTGGACGTTGGCATAGGCGCAGCCGAACAGCTCCTTGGCACGATCTATCGCCAGCGTTTCCACCTCGTCAGCATAGTCGCAACCGCCGTAATAACGCTTGCCGGGATAGCCCTCGGCATACTTGTTGGTGAAGACGCTGCCGGTGGCCTGCAAAACCGCCGGGCTGGCGATGTTCTCGCTGGCGATCAGTTCGATCCGATCCCGCTGACGGCCCAATTCGCGCCCAATGATGGCGGAAACTGCGGGATCGGCATCCGCAAGGTCATCCTGCCAGAAGCGGGTCAGCGCGAGGTGCCGGGCGGGGTTGGCATTGGAAGACATCAAGCGATTTCCTGCGAACTGGGGGTTACATCTTGCGTGCGGGGGGATTTGTAAGTTTCTCGACGCGCTGCGTGTGGCGACCGCCGGCGAATTCGGCGACGAGGAAGGTCTGGAGGCAGGTCCGGGCCATGTCCGTCCCGAT
>CAMDSM010000075.1 GCA_945906905.1 Altererythrobacter xiamenensis
TCTATGCAATGTTCGGGGCGGAGTGGCCGCTTCGGCTTCATCCTGCATGGCCTGTGGCCAGAGGCCGCCTACGGCCCGCCGCCGCAATGGTGCGCGCTCACCCCGCGTCCCAGCCCCGAAGAACTGCGCCAGAACCTGTGCATGAGCCCGTCACCCAGCCTGCTGGAACACGAATGGGCCAAGCACGGCAGCTGTGCCGCCAAAACACCCGACGCCTATTTCCGCATGTCGCGGACCGCGTGGCAAAGCGTGGTCTGGCCCGATGCGGACCGACTCTCACGCAAGGAAAATCTGACCGCAGGCGATCTTCGGCAGGCCTTCATGGCCGCCAACCCCGGCTGGCGCGCTGATGCCATTGGTGTGATCGTCTCAGGTGGCGGCTGGCTGCGCGAGGTGCGGCTCTGCTATGATCGCGGGTTTAAGCAGAAGCCCTGCTCCAGTTTCCAGCGCGGGGTGCGCGATAGCAAGTCGCTGATAATCTGGCGGGGGATTTAGCGTCGGTCCCGGAAGAATGCCCTGAGCAATTCCGCAGCCTCTACCTCCCCCATGCCCGAATAGACTTCGGGCCGGTGGAGGCACTGATCCTGTTCAAACACGCGGGCGCCGTGTTCCACCGCGCCGCCCTTGGGATCGGCCGCCGCATAATAGAGCCGGGCAATGCGGGCGTGGGCGATGGCTCCGGCGCACATGGCGCAAGGCTCCAGCGTCACCCACAGCTCGCAGTCCTCCAGCCGTTCATTACCGAGCGCCCGCGCCGCTTCGCGAATCGCCATGATCTCGGCATGGGCCGTGGGATCATGCAGCATGCGCGGGGCATTATGCGCGGCGGCGATCACCTGGCCATCTTTGACGATCACCGCCCCGATTGGCACTTCGCCCGCGATTGCGGCCTTTCCGGCCTCAGCCAGGGCTGCAATCATCGGTTCGGGAAGGGGCCAGCGGCTCATCAATTTCCCCTAGACCGCGAAATGCCCTCACACAACTTGACCTTGGGGGGGGGAATCGGTAATGGCGCGCCTTCCCCGGAAACGGTAACGAAATTCAAGCGAGTTTATAGCCATGTCCCGCATCTGCGAATTGACCGGCAAGGGTCGCCAGGTTGGCAACAATGTCAGCCACGCCAACAACAAGACCAAGCGCGTCTTTCTGCCTAATCTGCAGAAAGTTACGCTGATGTCCGAATCGCTCGACCGCAGCTTCAAGTTCCGCGTTTCGACCAATGGTCTGCGTTCGGTGGAGCACGTCGGCGGGCTCGACAACTGGCTGATGAAGACTTCGGAAGAAAAGCTTTCGACCAACGCCGTCAAGGTCAAGCGCGAGCTGGCCAAGAAGCAGGCTGCTTAAACGCAGGACTTCAGACAGACTAAGCACAGGCGTCCGGCATTCCGGGCGCTTTTTGCGTTTATGGGCACACACTTTCTGGCTGATTGACGCCTAACCCCCGATCTGCCAGCCATGTTGCCATAGCTATGAGCATGCCCTGGGGGACGATCAATGATCCGGTTTTCGCAAATTTCCCTGCCTCAAGTTTCCTTGCCTCTCGCCGCACTGATGCTGCTGGCCTCACCCGCCAGCGCCAAAGACAAGGATGAGGATGCATCCACCGCGCCGCCGCCCACCTATCAGGCGGTACTCGATTGCCAGAAGATCGCCGATAGCGCCGCGCGGCTTGCCTGCTTTGATCGCAGTGTCAGCACAATGGCCGCTGCATCGCAGAACAAGGATCTTGTGATCATTGATCGCGCCACCATCCGCCAGACCAAGCGCGGGCTGTTCGGCATCAGCCTGCCCAAGATCAAGCTGTTTGGCGGCAATGATGATGTCGAGGTCAATTCGATCGAGAGCACGATCACCACGGCCTATGCCGCGCGTGATGGCAACAGCGTTTTCGTGCTGGCGGACGGATCGCGCTGGAAACAGACCGACGGGCGATTTACCTATCCCAAGCCGGGCCAGCCGATCACCGTCAAACGCGCCGCGCTGGGCAGCTTCATGGCCAATGTGAACAAGCAGCCAGGGGTCAAGGTGATTCGTTTGCCTGAGAACTAGGGTTTTCCCTACTGACCCGAAGTGGCCTTACCCTGCATCGCTTCATAGGTGTCGCGGGCGTTCTGGTTGCCAGTCTCCTCAGCAAGCCGCCACTGACGGTTGGTCCGGCACGAGTAATTGCGCTTCGATAGAGAGCCCGTTTCAATCGTGCTGACACAGCGGATATAAAAGGGGTGGTCCCTCGCCACATGGGCATTGTAGGCGCGGATCTCGCGCTGGTTCATCGCCTTGGGGTTTGGTTCGACGAGCGGTTGCGGATTTGCAGCCTGCACCGATGCTTCGGCTGCCAGCAGGATGAGGATGGAACTGAACAAGGGCGGTTTTCCTGATTGCTCATGGTTGGGACGATAGTTTCGCCAATGATCCAATTCTATCGCCGCCGATGGGTTCCAGCAAGCCGCACTCGACGAAAAGCTTCTGTCAGGCTTGCCCAACCGAAAGCGCCGCATCAGCAGAGACAAAATAGCTGACCAGTGCCGCACATTCACCCTCGCTCAGATGCGGGTTCCAGGCATCAATGATCAGCACGGCGCGGCGTCTGCCGCTGTTGTTCCACGCCTCATGTTCAATCGTATCATCAAAGGCGAAGGCCTTGCCTTCCACCCATTCGCGTGTCTCATTCCCGACGCGAAAACCACATTCGGGCGGAATATCGAGCGCCAGATGGATGATCGCCCGGGTGTTTGTCACGCCGGTATGCGGCGGAATATGGCTGTGGGGCTGAAGCATCGAGAAGAAGGCATTGGGCGCGCGGCCCGGAATGCGCGCGAGCGGCAGGCTTTCGAGCAGAGCCGCTGTCTGCGGGCAGCGCGCAAGCACCGGCTCGTTGGGCTTGCCATATTCCCATAGAAAGCAGACCGCCCAATCGAGCGAACCATCAAGCGCCGACCAGTCATTTTCCGGCGTGCCCGCCTCCATCTGCACATAGGGCCGCAAGGCTTCGCCGGGATCGATCAGCAGGGCCGCCAACTCAGCCTTGATTGCACTGTGCTGTGCCTCAAGCTGATCGAGCCAGGGGAAATGGTGGCGGTCGAAGTATTCATCCTCGGGCAGGAAGGGATAGAGCACCCCGGCGCACTGATTATGATAGACCTGCCGCCGCCCGAGCGCGTGATCAACGAAGGCGCCGATGCGGCGGCGCTCTGTCTCGTCCCAATCGGCTGCTTTCAGAGCCAGAGCCTCATTGATCCGCTCATAAAGCTGCGCCTGCAGCCCATCGCAATAGGCCCGGCCAGCGGCAAGTTCTTCAGCCACATGAGGAGCGATATCTGGCATTTGCGCGGCCAGTTGCTGCGTTCCGCTCCAGGCGATCAGGGCCTCCGTTTCCTCACCCAGTCGCTGATGCAATTGCGCCATGCGTAGCTGCGCGCCAAAATCGGTGCGATCAAGCGCCAGGGCGCTGTTCAGTGCCGCCCTTTCGCTAGCACTATTGCCGGCAAGGCGGCAGGCATGAGCAAGGTTGGACCACAGCGGCAAGGCACTAGGATCAGCCTTGGTCGCGCGCATGAAAGCGGAAATGGCCAGATCATGGTTGCCAGCGCGCAAGGCCGCCATGCCCTCGGCATTGGCCGCCTGTGCGGTCGCAGGATCAATCTGGGTTTCACTGGCCATGATGCAATCTGCGATAAGTCTGCTAGCGGGTCTCGGCAAGGGGGAGTTGCCCGAAGCGGCGACCGGCCTTAGGGTTTGCGCCTATGGCCGATACTGCTGCCCTGCTGAACGATCCCGAATGGCTGGCGCATCGCTTTGTCGAGAGTGACGATGCTTTTCGGTTCATGCGCGTGGCCCGCGCAGACCATGCGGTCATGCCGTTTCTGACCGATGATTATCTGGGGCAGCGTGAAATTGGCGGCGATGTCTCGGCCCAGCTATGCCTGTCGCTTCCGGGTGATGTGCCGCTCCACTTCCTGTTTCATTCGGCATTTTGCGGATCGACCATGCTGGTGCGCGCGCTGGATCTGCCCGGTCTGGCAATGGGCCTGTCCGAACCCAGAGTGCTCAATGATCTGGTCGGCTTTCGCCGCCGCGGGGCGGATCCGCGCGCCGTCGCCCGCGCTGCCGATGCCGCAACACGGCTTTTGGGACGCGCGTTCGGACCAGGCGAGGCGGCGGTGGTCAAGCCGTCAAACCTGATCAACCCGCTCGCCGCGCTGCTGATGGCCCTGCGTCCTCAGGCCAAGGCGGTGTTTCTGCACGCTCCGCTCGAAACATTCCTGATCTCTGTGGCGCGCAAGGGGCTGCATTGCCGCATGTGGGTGCGTGAACTGCTGGAGGGATATCTGCTCGACGGGGCGATAGCAGGGCTGGGCTTCGAAGCGCAGGACCATTTCCGCCAGAGCGATCTGCAAGTGGCCGCGGTCGGCTGGCTGGCGCAGCACCGGTTGTTTACCGATCTGGCGGCAAAGCTGGGGCCTGAGCGGCTGGCGAGCCTTGATGCCGATGCCATGCTGGCCGATCCGGCAGAGGCATTGCGGGCGGTAACGGCACATTACGGTCTGGCGATGAGCGAGGCGCATCTGTCTGCCATGTTAGGCGGCCCCGCTTTCTCCCAGCATTCCAAATCGGGCGCTGCCTATTCGAGCGAGGCGCGCAGCGCCGACTATGCGCGGGTTCGCGAGGCGCATGGCGAGGAAATCGGCATGGTCATGGTCTGGGCAGAGGCGGTGGCGAAGGCTGTGGGTGTGTCAATGGATGCGCCAAACCCGCTGCTCTAGGCATAACCAAACTTGTCGATCCATGGCTGCAAAATCGGCAGGACCGGCTCCAGAAATCCCGCATAGGGTTCCCACTGGCGGGTGCCGTCGTATAGCCCCTTGCGAACCTGCCCGGCGCTGGCGGTGGCCACGCCGCGCTTCATGGCGGTGCGATCAAAGCGGGCGAGATCTTCGCTCCACGGCAAACCCGCAAAGGCGCAGAGTTCCTGCGTGGTCGCCGCAAAATCGCGTACCAGCCGGTGGTAATGGACGACATGGGCGGTGATCGGCAGGTGCTCCAGCGACGCCTCGATCAGGCGCATCACCGCATCATAATGGCGGGCAGCGCGCTCCAGTGTGGTGAATTCCATCGCCGCATTGGTCAGGGCAAAATTGGTGTGAAAACAGCTCCATACGACATCGCGTGGATCGCGGCGCATGATGATGACCCGGGCATCTGGAAACAGCCGCGCGATCAGCGGCAGACGCAGGCCCTTGAGCGGGTCCATATCGACGAAGCACTTGTCCGCACAATCAATCCCGGAGGCGGCGACCTTGTCCCAATAGGCGGCGCGGTATCCGGCCACTTCTGCCTCGCTCAAGGCCGAAAGGCGCGGTAATCCTTGCTGCGGTTCAACAAGGAAATCCATGTCAGCCGCCTGCATTGTCGGGCGTTCCTCTAACGCGACAACGCCGGGGATCGAGGCGAGGATGTTCTCGGCCAGCGTATTGCCCGAACGCGGATAGCCGAGCAGGAACAGGTGCTTCGGGGCCGCAGTGGCCGGGCTTGGGGCCGCATTGGCCATGCTTTGGGCCGCATCGGTATGCCACTGCGCCGGGTCCATCGCCAGCATGCCTTGATGAATGGTCTCGACGAAGGTGCGATGGTTCTCCCGCCCGGAAAATTTGTCGGCATGGATCACGGCAAAATCGGACTTGGCCCCGGCATAGGCTTGGTAAGCGGCATCTGCATCGCCCAGCTTGTTGCAGGCATCGCCGAGCAGGCCGCGCAGCAGGGCGCGATCAGCGTCAGCCTGGGGTAAGGCCGAAACGATCGGTTCGATCAAGGCGCGCGCTTTGTCCGCTGCGCCGCTTTCGATCTCCATGGTGGCAAGCGCAGCGGCGGCAATGGCATTGGCCGGATCGGCGGCGAGCGCCAGCAGTGCATGTTCGCGGCCCTCAGCGCTATCGCCATCGCGCGCGGCGAGCGAGGCAAGACCAGCGTGGGCATCGACATTGGCCGGGTCCAGAGCCACGACCTGAGCATAGCAATCGCGCGCCGAGGACATTGAGCCGCCACTGGCAAAGATAAAGCCGCGTTCCAGCCATGCTAGCACATAGCGCGGATCGATCCGCAGCGCGGCATCGCAGTGGAGCAGAGCATCGCGCAAACGGCCTTGCAGGCGCAGGTCGACTGCCATTTCGACAAGGGTGTAGGGATCGGTAGTCATCAAGCGATGTTCAAGGCGGTCAGACTGTACAGGTCAAGGTGCCACTAATGAAAAGGGGCGGACATTACTGCCCGCCCCCGTTCATGCGTTATGATCAGATGATCAGAACTTGACCTTGGCCGAGACCGCGAAACGACGACCCAGCGCGTCGTAAGTCGACGGATAGGTGTTGCCGCTGTTGAACGCAGTCGAACCAATCGAGCTGCCGACGATCGGCGGCTGCTTGTTCATCAGGTTCTGAACTGCAGCCGTGAAAGTGAAGTTATCACTCACGTTCCAGCGCAGAGTCAGATCGAAGTAGTCGTATGCAGGGATATTCTGCGCATCGACGTGGAAGGTTCCGTTGGGAGTTACGACATCCCCGACGAATGCCCCTGTGCCTTCGTATGACACGGCCGTGAGATGGCGCCACAGCACCGACATGTCGAACTTGCCCACGGTGAAGGTGTTGCGCCAGGTCCACTGGAACTTCGGCTGGATTGATCCAGTGAAGCCGCAGTCGGCCGAAAAGAGCCCAACGCATTCACGGTCAATCGCGGTTGGCGTTGCCTGGAACTTCTGGCTGGCCGTGTAGTTCAGCACAAAGCTCGATGCCAGTTTGGCAAAGCCCAGATCGCGACTGTAGTTGGCAATCACATCGACGCCCTTGGTCGACAGGGTGCCAAGGTTGCTCAGCGACTGCGGCAAGCCCAGCGTGGTTGCCGGATCGCCGTCGAGGCCGCCCGTCACCGGGTTACGCCGGATCGTGGTGCAAGCCGCGCTGGTTGCGCTGGATGAACTGAGCGAACCGAAGCAGGCAGACATTACGTCACCCGAGGTCGGGGTGGTGATCGCACCCTTCACCTTGATGTTGTAATAGTCGACCGAGATCGAGAAGCCCGGAATGGCCTGCGGCTTGAACACGGCACCGATGGTCCAGGTGTTCGCGGTTTCCGGCTTCAGGGCGATGTTGCCGCCACCCGTGCTGTTGGCTTGCGCCGCAGTCGGGTTGAGGATCGATCCGATCGTCCCGACCGGCGCGCCCTGCGCCAGGCAGACCGCGCGCAGGTTCTGGCCAACCGCCAGGCCCGTGTTCGCTGCAAGCGTACCGGCGCAAGGATCAGTTTGCAGAGTCGTCAGGCCGGTCGAAACCGGGCTAAACAGCTCATTGATGTTTGGCGCACGAACCGCATGGGCATAGTTGCCGCGAAACTTGAGATCGTCGATCGGCTCCCAGCTGAGGGCACCCTTGTAGGTCCAGGTCTCATTGGTACCCGCACCATCGATCTGATACTTCGAATAGCGGGCACCGCCTTCGAGTGTCAGGCTCTTCATCATGGGCTTGTCTTCGACCAGCGGAGCGATGATTTCAGCGTAACCTTCCCAGACACTGAAGCCGCCGTCGATGTCCGGAGCTGCACCGCCCGCACCGCCGAGTTCGCCCGGGGTCTTGGCCAAGACGTCCGACGCCTGCTGGGCGTGATACTTGCGGTATTCCGCACCCAGAGCGAAGCTGACCTGATTGGTCGCACCCGGCGAGGTGAAGCCGGTTTCGCCGCTGATCAGGCCGCGAAGCTGCGCCAGTGAAGTGCTGATCTTGGACGAGCTGTCGTCCGAGAGGAAGTCGGCAGCACCGGCGCTGATCGTACCAGCAGCTCCGAACGGATTAACCGGAACGCAGCCACCCGTGTTGGTGATGCAGGTGGTCGTGTTGTTGGCGAGCAGCGCCTGCCGCCAGCGCGATTGCAGGGTGTAGTTCTTGATGGTCTGCAGCTTTTCCGATTCGCCGTAGGAGCCGTTGAGATCCCAGTTAATCGCATCGCTGATGTGGCCACGCAGGCCGATGCGATAGTCGAAAATCGTCGTCGAGTAGTTGCTGATACGCGGACCGACTTCAACAGCGCGACGGCTGAGGTTGAAGGTGACGGTCTTGTAGTTCGCATCGGTCGGGCCGGTAGCCGTTGCTGCGAGGTCGCATTCGGACTGCGTATAAAGCGGCTTATATGCCCCTGCGCCAAGCGTGTTGAATGCGCAGAACTGATTGCGCAGTGTCGATGTCATGTACGGGTTGTTGAGGTTCATCGTCACCGAACCGCCGAACGAGCCGGAGGGGGCAATGATGGTATCAACGGTGTTCTTCGAGAACAGCGCACGGGTATAAACCTCAACCGCGTCTGAAATCTCGTAATTCGCCTGGGCGAAGATATTGTAACGCTTAAACGGCGTCTGGAAGATGTTGTAGGGGTTGAAGTTGAAGAAGGCGTAGGTGCCAACGGCCTGACCGGAGCTGTTAATCTGGCGGGTGCCGCCATTGCCAGAACCGGTAGCGTCGATGGTCGTATTGGGCGTGCTGGTGCCGGTGATCAGCGGGCGAGTGCCGGTGATACGCGAGGGAACGCCCGTACCCGAACCGCCGAGCGTGCCGGTGAAGCTGTCGATGCCGAAAATCGAGAAATCGCGATCGCCCTGATAGACCGGGTCGGACTTCTGGTAACCGATCGACAGCACGGCGTTGCCCTTGCCATCGTCGAAGTTCGCGCCGACGGTAAGGTCGGTACGGAAGTAGCCGCCATCGCCCTTTTCGGTGATCTGGTAGCCGGCCGAGAAATCGACGCCAGCGAAATCCTTCTTGGTGATGAAGTTGACAACACCGGTGATGGCGTCTGCACCATAGACGGTCACAGCAGCGCCGGTTTGCGCGTCAACGCGGCTGATCAGCGCCAGCGGGATGTTGTTAAGATCGACGCGGCCCTGAAGGTCGCCCGGGACGATCCGGTTGCCATCGAGAAGTACGACGTTGCGGTTGGCGCCAAGACCGCGAAGGTCAACATAGCTGGCGCCGTTGTTGCCGTTGTTCACTGCCGAACCGATGTTCGGGACAACGCCGGGGATTTCGCGCAGGACGTCTTCAGCAGTGTTGGATTGCTTCAGTTCGATCGTGTCAGCAGTGGTGACATTGACCGGGTTCGCCTGAACCAGATTGGGGTTGGAAATCAGCGAGCCGGTAACGACGATGACATTGGCGTCATCGGTTGCGGCATCATCGGCAGGAGCGGCGTCCTGCGCGAAGGCGGATGTGCTGGCTAGGGCCAGGCAGAGCACCATCGGTGCCGCGCCAGCCTTCAGTGCAGAAAGAGTGGTTTTTTTCACAGTCAGTCCCTTTGTTTCACGGCAGGATACCGGGACTTCCGGCATACCCCCTGTGCGTTCCCGGTGTGTGGATCGGGTTGTCTGCCCCCCTGCCAAAATGGCGTTACGCAGACGTCCCAACCGGGAAAGATAGGGTTTATTGGCGTAAAGCTTGGGTTGCAGCAAAGAATTTGGTTGCTTGCGAAAGCAGATTTCCGCGCTGTGTGGCCAATCTACAACAAGGTCAGTAGTGGAGCCGTCACACCGGCATCCATCTCATTAAGCAATTGTTGCAATTATATTTCAAACAAGTCTACGACAGTATATGAAAGTTACGCTGCGGCGTCACTACAGGCGAATGACATTGCCATTTCCACAACAGGGCTGTTGATTTTTCAGGGTGGCCTCACCGCTGCGGTGCAACAAAAAGCGACGGATCGAGCCGCGCCTCGCGCCACTTCAGCGCCCAGTGCAGATGCGGCCCTGTCGCCCGGCCGGTCATGCCGACATAACCGATGAGCTGGCCTTGCCGAACAGGGTCACCGTCACGCACCGCCAGCTTCGAGGCGTGCAAGAATGCGCTCGACAGCCCGCCGCCGTGATCGATGATCAGCAGATTGCCTTCCATCGTGAACGGCGCAGCGGCCGCCAGCACCACCACCCCGTCCGCCGGAGCCATGAAGGGCGCGCCTTGGGCGGCAGCGATGTCCATGCCCGAATGATAGCTACCCGGCTTGCCCTGATAGACGCGCTGCGCTCCGAACCGTCCGGAAACGCGGCCCTTCACCGGCCAGATGAACTCTTGCCGCCAGCCGGCAGCAGCAGTCGATATCCTGCGCGATGCCCCGATTTGCGCCAGTTCACCGGCGCGAATACGGGCGAAATCGGCGCTTGGCAGTTTGGGAGGATGGAACGGCGCATTGATGTGCTCGATCATCCAGTCGCGCGGGCTGATGGCAATGTTGCGGCGGATCACAGGTGCCTTGCCCCGCCTCGCGACCAGTTCGGCAACGGGGGCGGCATCGCGATCAAAGGCGGCGAAGAAATGCCCGTCTGGCTCGATCTCCACCGGCTTGCCGTTCAGCGCCAGCCCTTCTGTTCCCGCTGGCGCGACACCCTTGATCCAGCCGCCTTGGGAAAACGCGCCGATCAGCGCGAAATCACCCGATTGCTGGGCGGGAAGTTGCAGCCTGACGGGCTGGGAAGACGCAGTCTGAAAAGGCGGGGCCGCTTCGGCCATGACATAGAGATTGCAACTACCCAGCGACAACAGCGCCGCTCCGGCCAGCGAGCTGCCTCGCAGCGCCCGCACCATGGCGGGGTCAAACCTCGCCGGTAAGGCGGCGCGTGGCGATGGCGCAACTGGCATAGGCTTCCTGATGTTTCGCACTCCAGTAACGCAGCGCCTCCAGCGTGATGGCCTCGCCGGTTATCGCGCATTTCACGTGGTTGCCGGGCGAAAGTACGCGAAAGCCATTGGCTTCATAGCGCAGTATGGCGGTGCGATCATTGGGAGTCATCAACATGAGCGGAGTCTAGCTGCGCTGGGCGCTCAAAGCAATTTCGGCTGATCGGCGGATTCGGCACGGCGTGTCGGTTTGGGACTGGGCGGGCGGGACGGGGTGGGTGCGGGGTTTGCTCCATTGGGGACAACCGCCAGTTCGCCATCGCGGAAATGCAGGGAAAGCCGCGCTTCCTGCGCCGCTACCACAGCGTCAGTCAGCGTCCGGCCATCGGCACCTGTCACCCGCACATAGCCGCGTGCCAGCACATTGTCGGGGTTGAGCGAGGCCATGACACGGGTCATCGCAGCCAGTCGTTCCTGCCCGTTTCCCACCCGCGCGGTGAGCAATGCTGGCGACAATCGCTGCGCCGCCAGTCGCCCTTGCGCATGGGTCAGCCGCGCGGCAAGCAACGGGGCGGAGAGCCGCGAGGCATCCTTTTGCAGCGCCGTGCGGGCAATGACGATCCGCTCTGAAAGTCCCCGCCGCAAACGCTCTGACAGCTCATCGAGCTTTTGCACCGGCGCGGCGAGCAAATTTTCGGCTTTGGGAAGGCGCTGCACCCGCACTGCAAGTCGCTCACGCCCCAATTGCAACGGGCGAACGACGGCGCGGCGCTTGCGCAGACCCAATTCGGCGAGCTGGTTCAGCAGTTCCTCACGCACCGGCACCGCCATTTCAGCAGCAGCGGTTGGCGTTGGCGCGCGGCAATCAGCAGCGAAATCGGCGAGGGTGGTATCGGTCTCATGGCCAACAGCGGAGATGATCGGGATCGAACAATCGGCGATGGCGCGCACCACGACTTCTTCGTTGAACGCCCAGAGGTCTTCCACCGAGCCGCCTCCACGCGCGACGATCACCAGGTCGGGGCGTGGGATGGGGCCGCCTTCTGGCAGGTCGGAAAACCCGCGTACCGCCGCCGCGATCTGCTCCGCCGCGCCCTGCCCTTGCACCAGCACCGGCCAGACGAGAACATGGGTGGGAAAGCGATCCGCCAGCCGGTGCAGAATATCGCGGATCACCGCGCCGGTGGGCGATGTCACCACGCCGATCACCAGTGGCAGGAATGGCAGTGCCCGTTTGCGCGCGCCATCGAACAGCCCTTCGGCTTCCAGCCGCGCGCGGGTTTTCGCCAGCAGCGCCAGTAGCGCGCCTTCCCCGGCAATCTCCATCCGCTCGATGACGATCTGGTACTTCGAGCGGCCGGGATAGGTAGTAAGCTTGCCGGTGGCGATCACCTCGATACCGTCTTCGGGCAAGAACGACAGGCGCGCGGCGCTGCCCTTCCACATCACCCCGTCAATCACCGCGCCTTCGTCTTTCAGCGCGCAGTAAAAATGGCCCGATGCCGCTCGTTTGACCCCTGAAAGTTCGCCCTTCAGCCGCACAAAACCGAAGCGATCCTCGACAGTGCGCTTCAGGATCGCGGAAATCTCTGTGATCGAGAGCGGTGCAGCGTTGTCGCCCGCTGCGTCCTTCGCTACCAGCCCACCGGACTCTTGCATATCATCGAAAGGCGAAGGCGGCGACATGAACATCCTGCTCCTGGGTTCGGG
>CAMDSM010000076.1 GCA_945906905.1 Altererythrobacter xiamenensis
CGACCAGTCGGTTACTGGCGACGTGACCCTCGTGGGCGCGACCAGCGACCTGTTGGTTGGCGGCAACTCGACTGTTACCGGCAACTCCTCGGTCATCGGCAACTCCTCGGTCACCGGCAACTTCGACGTTGATGGTGCCACGACCACCGATGGCATCACCAACGACGGCACTCTCGTGCAGAACGGTGCGGTGACTATCACGGGTGACACCAACCAGACCGGCGACGTGGTCCTGGTTGGCGCAACCAGCGATCTGACGGTTGGCGGCCAAACCACCACCAACGGTCTCGGCAACACTGGTGCTCTGGTTCAAACCGGTGCCGTGACGATCACGGGCAACACCACCCAGACTGGCGACCAGTCGGTTACTGGCGACGTGACCCTCGTGGGCGCGACCAGCGACCTGTTGGTTGGCGGCAACTCGACTGTTACCGGCAACTCCTCGGTCACCGGCAACTTCGACGTTGATGGCCTGACCACCACCGATGGCATCACCAACACTGGCAATGTGACCACCGACACTCTGACGGTGAACGGCGCTGCCTCGGTCGGCAGCCTGACCACCGACCAGATCACCTCGGCGACCGGCACGCTCAGCCTTGATTCGATGGGCGCAAGCTTCATCGACATCAATCCTGACAACGTCACCATCCATGGTGGCACCACCTCGACCACCGTTGTGGTCGATGACTTCGGCATCACCGTGACCGATACCGCCAACGGCCAGACCTTTGCCCTCGACGATTCCGGCAACGGCACCTTCACCGGTAACGTCAATGCGGTTGATGGCAACTTCTCGGGCGACCTCGACGTTAATGGTGCCACGACCACCGATGGCATCACCAACGACGGCACTCTCGTGCAGAACGGTGCGGTGACTATCACGGGTGACACCAACCAGACCGGCGACGTGGTCCTGGTTGGTGCGACCAGTGACCTGACGGTTGGCGGTATTACCACCACCAACGGTGTCATCAACACTGGCAACATCCAGTCCACAACGCTTAACACCACTGGCAATGCAACCATCGGTGATGACCTGTTCGTCAACGACGATGTGTTCGTGACCGGCGACACAAGCATGACCGGAACGCTCACGGTGGCTGGCCTCACCAGCGCCAACGGCGGGATCGTCACCAATGGTGCCACGATCATCACCGGCGGCGGTGCGATCACTACGGGTTCGGGTAGCATCTCCACCACCAGCGGCGACATCGTTACCGTCACGGGTGATGTGGTGGCCGGCACGATCCGCCTCGATAGCGCGACTGGGCGCATTCAGGGCGTGTCGTCGGGTGTTGCTGCCAACGATGTGGCCACCTTCGGCCAGCTGACCAGCGCAGTGGCCACGCTCAATGCTCGCATTGATCTGACCAATTCGCGGGTAACAGTGCTCGAACATGAGAGCCGCCAGGCCTTCCAGGGCGTGGCGATGGGCTTTGCGATGAATGCCGCACCGCTCAACCTCGAAAACGGCGAAGGCGGCATGTCCTTCGGCGCAGGTACCTTCGAAGGCGAACAGGCCGGAGCGATCCGCGCACAGTTCGTTACCGAAGGCGGCGTTGGCATCGGTGCCAATGTCGGCTTCTCGGAAGACGCAGTTGGCGGCGGCATCGGCGCCAGCATCAAGTTCTGATCCTTTCAAGGCACAGAACGGTAAAATTCGGTCGGCGGTCTCCTTCGGGGGGCCGCCGATCGGCTTTTCAGGCGCCCGGAATTCCGG
This sequence comes from Altererythrobacter xiamenensis, assembly GCA_945906905.1. GTDB lineage: Bacteria > Pseudomonadota > Alphaproteobacteria > Sphingomonadales > Sphingomonadaceae > Alteraurantiacibacter > Alteraurantiacibacter xiamenensis_A. The sequence continues at coordinate 1,724 of CAMDSM010000076.1, forward strand.
CATGAGGGGGCGCGGTCGATTGGCTGCGCGCGAAAGGACCACTCGCTTGAAACTTTTCCTGTCACTCGCCGCCATTGCTCTGGCCCAGCCCGCCGCCGCGCAATCGCCCGAAGCAGTGGCCGAGGCCGCACTCGACAACGCGCCAGTGTGGGACGGCCACAATGACGTGGCCGAGCAATTGCGAGACCGCTATCACAACGTGATCGGTGAGTTTGATTTCAACAACAGCTCTGTTGTTCCGGTCAGCCCTTATGGCAGCACCGCAATGCACACCGATCTGCCGCGTTTGCGCGCAGGACGGGTGGGGGCGCAGTTCTGGTCGGTCTATGTCTCCGCCAGCCTGTCCGATACCCAGGCGGCGGTGGCGACGATGGAACAGATTGACGTAATGAAGCGGCTGATCGCTCGCTATCCCGACAGCCTCACCTTTGCCACCAGCGCCGATCAGGTGGAAGCGGCCATGGCGCGCGGGCGGATCGCATCCTTGCTGGGGATGGAAGGCGGCAGCTCGATTGCTGGCAGCCTGGCGGTCCTGCGGCAGATGTATGCCCTTGGCGCGCGCTACATGACGCTAACCCATTCGCGCACGCTCGACTGGGCCGACAGCGCAACCGATGTGCCGCGCAGCGATGGGCTGAGCCCGTTCGGGGTGCAGGTAGTGCAGGAAATGGCCCGGCTGGGGATGCTGATTGATCTCAGCCATGTCAGCGAGGCGACGATGCACGATGCGATGGATGCCAGCGGTGCGCCGGTGATCTTCAGCCACTCCTCGGCCCGCGGCGTGAACGGGGATGCGCGCAATGTTCCCGATAGCGTGCTCGAACGCTTGCCCCACGAAGGCGGCATCGTGATGGTGATGGCCATGCCCGACTATCTGAGCGAGACCTACCGCCAGCACAATGTTGCGCGCGCGGCCGAACAGGCGCGGCTGGGGGCACTATGGCGTGGACAGCCCGAACAGGTCGCGGCGCTGCTGGCGCAATGGCTTGTCGCCAACCCCGCGCCTTTGGCCACCGTCTCCGACATGGCCGACCATATCGACCATATCCGCGCCGTCGCCGGGATCGACCATATCGGCATTGGCGCTGATTATGACGGCATGGCCACCGGGCCGGTGGGGATGGAGGACGTAGCAGGCTATCCCGCGCTGTTCACCGAACTGGCCCGGCGCGGCTACACCCGGCGCGAGCTGGAGCAGATTTCCAGCCGCAACATGCTGCGCGTGCTGCGCGAGGCCGAGGCCTATGCCGCGCTGCAGGCAGGCATGGCACCGCTTGAAACGCCGGTTAATTAAGCGCCGGGATGATCCAGACGGCTGACATGGCGATTATTGCCAGCGTCAGGCTGATACCCAATACCCAGCGAACCACGCCTTCCTTGGACCCGCCGCTGGCCTCGGTCTCGGTGAGGTGAACCTCGTCGCCAATCCGCTTCATGACATGTTTCCTTTGACGAGCATTGGAATGGCTCACCAAAGACGAATACGCGCAAGTGCAGTGCTAGGTTCCCGATTTCTCCCACCGATCCGCCTCAATCCCGCAGCAGCTCGTTAATCCCGGTCTTCGAACGCGTCTGCGCGTCCACCGTTTTGACGATCACTGCGCAATAGAGGCTGGGGCCGGGGGTGCCATCGGGCAGCGGCTTGCCGGGTAGGGCGCCGGGGACCACCACCGAATAGGCCGGCACGCGGCCGATGTGGATCTCGCCTGTGCTGCGGTCGACGATCTTGGTCGATGCGCCGATGAACACGCCCATCGATAGCACCGCGCCCTCGCACACGCGCACGCCTTCGACCACTTCGCTGCGGGCACCGATAAAGCAGCCGTCCTCGATCACCACGGGTCCGGCCTGCAACGGTTCGAGCACGCCGCCGATGCCGACACCGCCCGACAGGTGGACGTTCTTGCCGATCTGCGCGCACGAGCCGACCGTGGCCCAGGTGTCGACCATCGTGCCATCGCCGACATAGGCGCCGATATTGATGAAGCTGGGCATCACCACCACGCCCTTGCCGATATGCGAACCGCGCCGCACCACTGCGCCCGGCACGATGCGGAAGCCGCCGGCCCGGAAGCGCTCATCACCCCAACCGGCAAATTTGCTCGGCACTTTGTCAAACGCCGGAGAGCCTGCCGATCCGCCATCGACCACGGCGTTGTCATTCAGCCGAAACGACAGCAACACCGCCTTCTTCAGCCATTGGTTAACCTGCCAGCCGCCCGCGCCATCGGGCTGGGCCACGCGTGCCGCGCCTGAATCGAGCAGTTCGAGCGCTGCCTCGACCACTTCGCGCACCTGCGCGCTGGCGGGGGTGACGGTGTCGCGTGCTTCCCACGCCTGTTCGATGGCATTTTCCAGATCGCCGCTCATGGCCAAAGTTCCCTTTTTCGCTAATGCTCCTGCCGCTAGCTTGCATGGGCGCGGCGGGCAAGCGGGCGATGACAGGCATTCTTGCGTGAATGGACTTGTCTGCCGAAATTTCGCACAAGGCCTGAGCCGAGAGGAAGATACGATGCGCCGACCCACCAGCCTTTCCCGCATCACCTTGATGCTGATGATCGGGGTTGCCCTGGGCAGTCTGGCGGCTTGCGGGGGCAGCAGTGGCCCGGTCGTCGGTCCGCCGCCACCAACGCCGACACCCACACCCACACCCACACCCACACCCACACCCACACCCACACCTACACCCACACCTCCAAACTTCCCACAAGTGGCAGTCGCCACCCAGTTCAACACCGTAGAGTTTCGCCAGTCCGATGGGCCACGCCAGCACAATGCCCACATCGCCTGGGCCGCCGGGCATACCGGGGCAGGGGTGACGATTGCGGTGGTCGATAGCGGGATTGATGTTGACAGCCCTGAATTTGCCGGACGTCTCTCGCCCGCATCAACCGATCTCTATTCCACCCGCAACGCGCTCAATGCGACCGATGACCACGGCACCACCGTGGCCATGGTCGCCGCCGCAGCGCGCGATGGCACGGGTATGCTGGGAATGGCGTGGCAGGCGACGGTGATGGCCATCCGCGCCGATGAACCCGGCAGCTGCAAGTCGGACAATCCCGGCAGCGCCACCGATTGCTCGTTCCTCGATGCAGACATTGCGCGCGGAGTGGACTATGCGCTGGCCAATGGCGCGCGCGTGATCAACATCTCGCTGGGCGGCGAGGGTGGGGCCAATGCGGCGGTCGAGCAGGCGGTGGCCACGGCCACGGCGGCGGGCGTGCTGGTGGTGATCGCGGCGGGCAACGATGGCTTTGCCGGGCTGGAGGATTTCGCCAAGGAACTGCTCGCGGTTGGCAATGGCGCGGTGCTCGTGGTGGGGGCGGTGGACGATGGCTATGCCATGGCCGATTTCTCCAACCGGGCGGGCACTGATCCGCAATTCTACCTTGCCGCGCGCGGCGATGCGGTGTGCTGTGAATATCGTGACGGGCAATTGTATGTCGATAGCGAGGGCTTCATCTATCTGTATTCGGGTACAAGTTTCGCCGCTCCGCAGGTTGCCGGGGCAGCTGCGCTGCTGGCCCAGGCCTTCCCCAACCTCACCGGACAACAGATCGCCGATATCCTGTTGCGCAGCGCCTTTGATGCCGGGGTCAGCGGCACCGATGCGGTGTTCGGGCGCGGCATTCTGGATATCAACAAGGCCTTCCAGCCGCTTGGCGCAACCACGATGGCGGGGAGTGGCGGTTCGCTGAGCCTGGGGCAGTCGAGCGGCACCCTCTCGCCAGCGATGGGCGATGCGCTTTCGGCGCTCGCTTTGCCCACCGTGGTGCTGGATGAATATGCCCGCGCCTTCAATGCTGACCTTGGCGGATCGTTCAATAATGCGGCGAGGCGCAGTCCGCTGCACGGCGCGCTGGCGGGCCAGCAGCGGCACTTGGCGGGCGGCAATGCCGGGGCGGCGATGGCCTTTACAGTGGATGCGAGCGGCGAGGCACAGGCGCTGCGCCTGACGCCCGACCAGTCACAGCAGGCCCGCGTCTTGGCCGCGCGGGTGGCGCTGCAATTGTCGCCAAACACCCAGCTCGGCCTGGCCTATGCCCAAACGGCTGATGGGCTGGTGGCGCAATTGCAGGGTCATGAACGGCCCGCATTCATGATCGCCGGCTCGTCGCTGGGCGATGCCGGCTTGTGGCAGGTCAGCGATGCCGCTGTGGCCGTGCGCCATCGGCTGGGTGGCTGGGGGCTGACCGTGAGCGCGCAGAGCGGCCAGACATGGTCGACCGCAGTCGAACGGCGCGGAGTGGCATTGCGCGGCCACCGCAAGGCCGAGGATCTGGCGACAATCGGCCTTGCGCTCGACCGGCGGTTCGGCTCGCTCGATACCACGCTCGGTCTGACATGGATGGGCGAGGAGGCGAGCCTGCTGGGCGCGCAGTTCCAGCCGGGGCTGGGGCTGGCGGGGGCAGACAGTGTGTTCCTCGATCTTGCCGCCGGTTGGAATATGGGCGCGGACTGGCGGCTGGGGGCCAGCTGGCGGCAGGGTCAAACGCACGCCCGCAGCAGCGCGCTGGTGGTGCCGGGATCGCGGCTGACTTCGCGCGGGTTTTCGCTCGACCTGCAACGCCGCAACCTGCTGGCGCGCGGCGATGCGCTGGCGCTGCGGCTGTCGCAACCGCTCAGGGTTGAGGGCGGGGCGCTGGGCCTGTCGCTGCCGTCCAGCTGGGACTATGTGACATTGAGCGCCGATCATGCCCTGCACTGGCTGGCGCTGGAGCCTTCAGGGCGCGAGCTGGACGCTGAACTGGCTTGGCGCGGGGCGCTGTGGGACGGTGATGCCTCGACCAGCCTCTATTGGCGGCGCGATCCGGGGCATGTGGCCGATACGCCCGACGATGCGGGCGTTGCGCTGCGGTGGAGCCGGGGTTTTTAACCCACCAGCCCACGCGTAAAGGCGATCAGTCCGGTCTGGCGGGCGCGTTTCAGGCGTTCGGCGGCCAGGATTGTGCGGACCTTGGCGAAGCAGGCGTCGACATCATCGTTGACCACGACATAATCATATTCGCCCCAATGGCTCATTTCCGCCCGCGCGCGGTCCATGCGGCCACGGATCACATGCTCGCTGTCGGTCCCGCGGGTGCGCAGGCGGTGCTCCAGTTCTCCGATGGAGGGCGGCAGGAGGAATACCGAGACGACATCGGTCCCCGAACTTTGCGACAATTGCTGTGCGCCCTGCCAATCAACATCGAACAGCGAATCGCGCCCTTGCGCCAACTCCTGCATCACCGCCGCGCGCGGGGTAGCATAGAGGTTGCCGAACACTTCGGCCCATTCGAGGAAGGCGTCTTCGGCGACCATTTGCCGAAAGCGTGGCTGATCGGTGAAGTGATAATCGCGCCCGTCAACCTCACCCGGACGGATAGGGCGGGTGGTGACCGAGACCGACATCGCCAGCGCATCGCCCTCTGCCGTCAGCAGCCGCCGGGCAATCGTCGTCTTGCCCGCGCCTGATGGCGAGGAGAGAATGAACATCAGCCCACGGCGGGGCAGTTCCAAATCGGCCATTATCCCTGCCCCCGCTCACCGCGCCGGGCCTTGCCGCGCTTGTAGAGCGTATGGGCCAGCACCCCCGCTCCGACAACCACCGCGCCGGGCCATGACTTGGTGGCCACCCGCAGGGCGGCGATGGTGGCGAGCCGCTGAGGAAGGGTTTCGGGCAAGGGCAATTGGTCAGCCGGCGCTGGCTGGCGCTTGCTCAACATCCGCCGCGAAGCACTTTCGCGCAGCAGCCGGGCGCCGTTCTTGAGCACTACATCGGCCAGCAGCAGCTTGAGCAGCGGATGGCGCGCAGCGGTTTCCTCGCCGCCCTCCTCAGCGCGCCTCTCCTCAGCACCGGCGCGCCGCCGAGCCATGGCTATTTCTTGCGGCCGAAATCGACCGAAACGACGTTCGATCCGTCTTCCACCGGGGCTGCGGGCGCCGCCGTCGTGCCGCCGTCATTCTCCGGCGCGTCATGCTCGGTTGGTTCAAGATCGCTGGCGGCGGCCTGGAATTGCAGCCCGAAATCGACCGCCGGATCGACGAAAGCCGTGATCGCGGCAAACGGAATGATCAGCTCGGCATTGCGCTGGTTGAATGACAGCCCAACCGCAAAGCTGGTTTCGCCCACTTTCAGGCCCCAGAACTTGTTCTGCAGCACGATCGTCATCTCATCGGGAAACCGCTCACGCAGATCAGCGCGCAATTGCACGCCGGGCGCGGTGGTCTTGAAGGTGATGTAGAAGTGGTGGTTGCCCGGCAAAACGCCGCCGCCCGCTTCCACTTCACCGAGCACGCGGCCAACCACCGCGCGCAGGGCTTCCTGCACGATCTCATCGTAGGGGATCAGACTGTCTGAGCTATCTTGGTCCATATGCGCTGCTAGGTGACTATCGCAGAGCAGTTGGTCAAGGAGCAAAGCGTGAGCGATCCACATGCGAGGCTATTGCATGGGGGTCTTGCATGGGGTGGTGCGCGGTTTATAGGCAGGTGCCATGAGAACAGGCCGGATAGAGCGCAAGACCGCCGAAACCGATATCCTCGTCGAAGTGAACCTCGACGGGTCGGGCAGCTATGACGTGGCCACGGGAATCGGCTTCCTCGATCACATGATCGAACAGTTCAGCCGCCATTCGCTGATCGACGTGACGTTGAAAGTGCGTGGCGATCTGCATGTCGACCAGCACCACACGACAGAGGACAGCGGCATCGCCCTTGGCCAGGCACTGGCGCAGGCGCTGGGCGACAAGGCCGGGATTGGCCGATATGGTGAGGCGCACTCGCCGATGGACGAGACATTGGCCCGCGTGGTGGTGGATATTTCCGGTCGCCCGTTCCTGGTTTGGAAAGCGCGCTTCACGCAGGAAAAGCTGGGCGAATGGGATACCGAGCTGATCGAGCACTGGTTCCATTCGGTGGGCCAAGCCGCTGGCCTGACGCTGCATTGCCAGCTGCTCTACGGCCAGAACAACCACCACATCTGCGAGGCGCTGTATAAAGGCTTTGCCCGCGCCATGCGCCAAGCGGTGGAGCTGGATCCGCGCAAGGGCGGTGCGGTGCCCAGCACCAAGGGGCAGCTTGGTGGCTGAGGCTATCGCATTAATCGATTACGGCGCAGGCAATCTCCATTCGGTTTACAATGCGCTGAAGGCGGCGGGGGCGGGGCATGTGGCGGTTACCGCTGACCCCGATCTGGTGCTTGGCGCGCAAAGGATCGTGCTGCCGGGCGTGGGCGCATTCGGGGCCTGCGCGGCGGGGCTGTGGGCCATCTCCGGCATGGTCGAGGCTCTGGAACAACGCGTTATCCGCGATGGCGTGCCGTTCCTGGGCATTTGCGTTGGGATGCAGCTGATGGCCACACGCGGTCTGGAACATGGCGAGACGGCGGGCCTCGGCTGGATCGCGGGCGATGTGAAACCAATCGAGCGGACCGATCCCGCGATCAAGATCCCGCACATGGGCTGGAACGATGTCGCGCCTGCCGCGCACCATGATGCCGCCGAACTGATCGAACCGGGTGAGGCCTATTTCCTCCACTCCTATCACTTTGCGCCAGACAATGGCCGCGACATTGCCGCGATGACCGATCACGGCGGCGGGCTGGTGGCGGCGGTTGCGCGGGACAATCTGCTGGGTGTGCAGTTCCACCCGGAAAAGAGCCAAGGCTTTGGGCTGGCGCTGCTTACCCGCTTTCTGGAGTGGAATCCGCAATGATCGTATTTCCCGCCATTGACCTCAAGGCCGGGCAAGTCGTGCGGCTGGCCGAAGGCGATATGGACCGCGCCACCGTCTATGGTGATGATCCTGCCGCCCAGGCGCTGCTGTTTGCCGATGCCGGCGCGCAGCATCTGCACGTGGTCGATCTGGATGGCAGCTTTGCCGGGCGCGCGGAAAACCGCGAGGCGGTGGAAGCCATCGTCGCCGCCTTCCCCGGCTATGTGCAACTGGGCGGCGGTATCCGCACGGTCGAGGCAGTGGAAGGCTGGTTCGATCTTGGCGTCGCCCGCGTGGTGATGGGCACCGCCGCGTTGAAAGACCCGCAGTTCGTGAAGGATATGGCGGCGCAATTTCCCGGCGGCATCGTGGTCGCAGTCGATGCCCGCGATGGCATGGTGGCGACGCAAGGCTGGGCCGATGTGTCCGACGTGCCAATGATTGATCTCGCCCGCCGGTTCGAGGATGCCGGCGTTGCCAGCCTGCTGTTCACCGATATCGGCCGCGACGGGATGCTCAAAGGCGTGAATATCGAGGCGACGGTTGATCTGGCCCGCCGGGTCGATATTCCGGTGATCGCCAGCGGCGGGGTCAAGGGCCTGGATGATATCCGGATGCTGGCCTTGCATGCTGATGACGGGATCGAGGGCGTGATTACCGGGCGGGCGCTGTTTGAGGGTCGGCTCGATCTGGCGACAGCGATTGCGATGGCCAGCAAGGCATGACCGTCCGCATCCGCGTCATCCCCTGTCTCGACGTGGCCGAGGGCCGCGTGGTCAAGGGTGTGAACTTTGTCGATCTGAAGGACGCGGGCGATCCGGTCGAGCAGGCGCAGGCCTATGATGCGGCGGGTGCGGACGAGCTGTGCTTTCTGGATATTTCAGCCAGCCACGAAGGGCGCGGCACCCTGCTCGATATCGTCCGGCGCACGGCGGAAGTGTGCTTCATGCCGCTGACCGTGGGCGGCGGAGTGCGCACCGTGGGTGATGCCCGCGCGCTGCTGCTGGCAGGTGCCGACAAAGTGGCGGTCAACTCTGCCGCAGTCACCCGCCCTGAGGTGATTGACGAGATCGCGCAGAAAATGGGCAGCCAGTGCGTGGTTGCCAGCGTCGATGCGCGTTGGGTGCATGATCACTGGGAGATTTTCACCCACGGTGGCCGTCGCGCGACCGGGATCGATGCCATCGAGCACGCGATCAGGCTGGCCGATCTGGGCGCGGGCGAATTGCTCGTCACCTCGATGGATGGCGACGGCACGCAAAAGGGCTATGATCTCAAATTGATCCGCACCATCGCCGACGCCGTCAGCGTGCCGGTGGTGGCGAGCGGCGGGGTGGGCAATTTGCAACATCTCGTCGATGGGGTGATCGAGGGGCACGCCAGCGCCGTGCTGGCCGCCAGCATTTTCCACTTCGGCACCTACACCATTGCCCAGGCCCATGCTGCCTTGCGCGCTGCTGGCCTGCCTGCGCGGGGTTAATCTCCTGTTGTTTCAAGTCCCAAACCGGGACGGTCACATGTGCCCGATTGCAGGGATTGGCGGCGGGTGAGCATGGATGGGCCATGGTTACCCGCATCCTCCTCGCTCTCGGACTTGCCCTCCTTGCTGTTCCGGCCAATGCCGCCACTGCCAGCGCGCAAGTGCCCGAAGGCTCCAGCCTCACCCTGTTCGCACTGGGCTTTGCTGGCCTGTTGCTGGGCCGCCGCCTTTCGATGCGCAAGAACGACGAGCGCAAAGACTAGCGGCTTGACTGGCGCGCCTTGGGGAAGCATCCCTTGCAGCCATGGATATCCTCGACCACCTCGAACAGGTAATCGTTGAGCGGTGCAAGGCCTCTCCCGATGACAGCTATGTCGCCCGCCTCAACGCTCGCGGCCTGCCGCTGATCGCCCGCAAGTTGGGCGAGGAGGGGGTGGAGGCCGCCGTGGCGCTGTTGACTGGCAGCGATGAGGAGTTGGTGGGCGAGGCCGCCGATATTATCTTCCACCTGATGGTCGCCCTGCAAGCGCGCGGCCTGTCGCTGGCCGAGGTGAAGGCCGAACTGGCCCGGCGCGAGGGGATTTCGGGGCTGGTCGAGAAGGCGGGGCGTGCTGAATAATGGCCATCGACCCAACTCTGCCCTACGATCCGCAGAACATTTTCGCCAAGATCCTGCGCGGGGAAATTCCCTGCAAACGCGTCTATGAGGACGACCACGCGCTGGCCTTCCACGATATCGCTCCGCAGGCGCCGATCCATGTGTTGGTGATCCCCAAGGGCGCCTATGTCAGCTGGGATGATTTCTCAGGCCGAGCGGGCGAGAGCGAGATTGCGGGCTTCGTGCGCGCGGTGGGCCATGTGGCGCGGCAACTTGGGCTGGTCTCGCCGGGATACCGCCTGCTGGCCAATGTCGGCAGGCACGGCGGACAGGAAGTGGCGCATCTGCATGTGCACTTGTTCGGCGGCAGGCCATTGGGGCGGATGATTTCGCCTTAGCACTTGCCCGCTGAGTCCACCGCCCGCTAAGGCATCAGCGCAATGGAACGCGCGCCGCACCCCACCGCTGGAAGTTTTGAGGGCAAGTGCCACCTCATGCCCATCCGCGTCTATTACGAGGATACCGACCTGTCCGGCCTCGTCTATCACGCCAATTACCTGCGCTTCTGCGAACGCGCCCGCACCGAGCTGTTGCGCCAGTTGGGGATCGAGCAGCGCTCCATTTTTGAGGCTGGCGAGGGCAATTATGCTGTCGCCGATGCGCAAATCCGCTTTTTGGCGCCTGCAAGGCTGGATGATTCACTTGTCGTTCAAACTCGCCTTGCTGAATTGCGCAGTGCCAGCGTGCGGCTGGAACAGGTGGTGTGCCGGGGGGATGATGTGCTGGTGCGTCTGGAGATCAGGGTCGGCTT
>CAMDSM010000077.1 GCA_945906905.1 Altererythrobacter xiamenensis
CTTGCGACCGGCCTTGCCGAAGTTCTGGTTCTGGTTGTCGGGGTTTGACACCGCGCCAACCGTTCCCATGCAATCGCCGCGCAGGTAACGCTGTTCGCCAGAGTTGAGGCGCACGATCACCATGCCGCGGTCACGACCGACCAGCTGCACATAGGTGCCTGCCGAACGGGCGATCTGGCCGCCCTTGCCCGGCTTCATCTCCACATTGTGGCAGATGGTGCCGACGGGCATCTGGCCCAGGAGCATGGCATTGCCAACCTTGGTGTCGACCTTCTCGCCAGCGACGACAGAATCGCCCACGGCCAGACGGTTCGGCGCGATGATGTAGTTCAGCTCACCATCTTCATACTTGAGCAGCGCGATAAAGGCCGTGCGGTTGGGATCATATTCGATCCGTTCCACGGTGGCGGGCATATCCCACTTGCGACGTTTGAAGTCGATGAAGCGATACTTCTGCTTGTGGCCACCGGCCATGCCGCGAGAAGTGACGTGGCCCTTGTTGTTGCGGCCACCGGTCTTCGACTTGCCCTCGGTGAGGGACTTGACCGGCTTGCCCTTGAACAGGCCGGACTTGTCGACGAGGACCAGCGCGCGACGCGAGGGGCTGGTCGGGTTAAAATGTTTCAGTGCCATCGGATCAGCTCACGCCTTCGGTGATGTCAATCATCTGGCCTTCAGCCAGCGTGACAACCGCCTTCTTCATGTCCGAGCGTTGATAGGGCTTGCCCTTCCAACGCTTGCTCTTGCCCTTCTGGACGAGTGTGTTCACCGAAGTGACCTTCACGTCATACAGGGCTTCGACCGCTTCCTTGATCTGCGGCTTGGACGCATCCTTGGCCACCTTGAACACCACGGCGTTGAACTCCGAAAGGAGAGTCGCCTTTTCGGTGATGTGCGGGGCGACGATCACGTCATAGTGACGAGCGTCCACTGTGCCTTTTTTAGCCATTGAACCGCGCCTCCAGCTTTTCGACAGCAGCCTTGGTCAGGATCAGCGTATCGTGTTTGAGGATGTCGTAAACGTTGGCGCCAACGGCCGGCATCACGTTGATGCCCGGCAGATTGCCGACTGCCCGTGCGAAACCTGCGTCAACCGCCTCGCCATCAATCACCAGCACTTTGCCGTTCCAGCCATTCTTGCTGATGGTCGCGGCCAGGGCCTTGGTCTTGGCGTCGGTCAGCACCAGGCTGTCGACCACGATCAGGCCATCGTTGACCTTGCTCGACAAGGCCATCTTCAGGCCGAGTGCGCGGACCTTCTTGTTCAGCGACTGGCCGAACTCACGACGACGCGCGCCGTGGGCCTTGCCGCCGCCGATGAAGATCGGAGCTGCACGATCGCCGTGACGGGCAGTACCGCCGCCCTTCTGCTTGCCGAAACGCTTGCCGGTGCGGGCAACGTCCGAACGCTCACGCGTTGCCCGGGCGATACCGCGGCGGTTTTCCAGCTGCCAGGTGACAATGCGGTGCAGAATGTCTGCCCGCGGCTCAACGCCGAACACGGCATCATTGAGCTCGATATCACCGGCGGCACCGGAGACGGCCTTGCCGTCGATTTTCTGGACCTTCACCTTCACGGATCAGCCCTCCTTGTTGGCATCGCTGTCGGGCGTAGTGCCCTCAGCGGTGTTGATGTCATCAGCGACCTGATCGACCAGCTCCTCAACGACCTGAGGATCTTCCACCACAGGCGCGGCGGGGTTCAGATCGAGGATCGCGCCGGGGAACGGCACGCCTGCAGGCATCGGTTCCTTGACCGCATCGCGGACCAGCAGCCAACCGTTCTTCGAGCCGGGCACCGAGCCCTTAACGAAGATCAGCCCGCGATCCGCATCGGTGCGGACGACTTCGAGATTTTGCTGTGTGCGCTGACGATCGCCCATGTGGCCGGCCATCTTCTTGTTCTTGAAAACCTTGCCCGGATCCTGACGTTGGCCAGTCGAACCGTGCGAACGGTGAGACACCGACACACCGTGCGATGCGCGCAGTCCGCCGAAGTTCCAGCGCTTCATCACGCCGGCAAAACCCTTGCCCTGCGTGTGGCCGGTGACATCGACCATCTGGCCAGCAATGAAATGCTCGGCACTGATGGTGGAGCCAACGGGCAGCAGGCCAGCTTCATCCGCAACGCGGAATTCAGCGACCTTCATCTTCAGGCCCACTTCCGCCTTGGCGAATGCTTCGCGCTGCGGCTTGTTGACATTCTTCTGCTTGGCATCGCCGGCACCAACCTGCACCGAATAGTAGCCGTCGCGATCGGCTGTGCGGTGTGCGGTGACCTGGCAGCCTTCGAGTGCCAGAACGGTGACCGGCACATGCCGTCCATCGTCCTGAAACAGGCGGGTCATCCCGACTTTCTTCGCGATCACGCCTGTGCGCATGATCCATACTCCTTGACAGAGGCACGCCAGACCATCCGGCGTGCTTGTTCAGCCCAAATTTTTATGCATCGCCCCGTCCGGGCTGAAATGCCCCCCTGCCGCATGGCAAAGGAGCGAGACGGGGGACGCAGCCCGGATAGATATCCGGCGGTATCCACCTCGCTCGTCACCCCAGAAATTCCGGGGAAAGGGCACTGATGCGCCCTGACGATAGAGACCCTCGCCGAAGCGAGGGCTTGCTCACCTAGGCGAGCTTGATTTCAACGTTCACGCCAGCGGCAAGATCGAGCTTCATCAGCGCGTCTACCGTCTGGGCGTTGGGCTGCACGATATCGAGCAACCGCTTGTAGGTGCGAACCTCGAACTGCTCGCGCGACTTCTTGTCGACGTGCGGGCCGCGGTTCACGGTGAACTTCTCAATATGCGTCGGCAGTGGAATGGGGCCCCGGATAAGCGCGCCAGTGCGGCGTGCGGTGTCCGCAATCTCGCCAGTTGCCTGATCGAGCACGCGGTGATCGAAGGCCTTGAGGCGAATGCGGATATTCTGAGCGTCCATTGTCCATTACCGATGCGAAAGAGCCACAGGAGCCTTGGGAGCCCCAGAAACAAAGAACCGCCCCACCTTAACCGACTGATCGGTGAGGGGCAGCCCCCGAAAATTTGGTTGTATAAACTGCGACCGGCGGGGAACGAATCCCCGCCGGTGCGCGCGCCTATATTACTTCGAGATGCTGCTGACAACCCCCGAACCGACGGTACGCCCACCTTCGCGAATTGCGAAGCGGTCGCCTTCATCCATCGCGATCGGTGCGATCAGTTTCACGCCGATGGTGACGTTGTCACCAGGCATGACCATCTCGGTGCCTTCCGGCAGAATCACTTCGCCGGTCACGTCGGTGGTGCGGAAGTAGAACTGCGGGCGGTAGTTGGCGAAGAACGGCGTGTGACGGCCACCCTCTTCCTTCGACAGCACGTAGACTTCGGCATTGAATTCGGTGTGCGGCTTGACCGAGCCGGGCTTGGCCAGAACCTGGCCACGCTCCACAGCTTCACGGGCAACGCCGCGAATCAGGGCACCGACGTTGTCACCTGCTTCACCGCGATCGAGCAGCTTGCGGAACATTTCCACTCCGGTCACCACGGTCTTCTGGGTGTCCTTGATGCCGACGATTTCGACTTCGTCACCCACGTTGACAATGCCGGTTTCGATACGGCCGGTCACCACGGTGCCGCGACCCGAAATCGAGAACACGTCTTCGATCGGCATCAGGAACGGACGGTCGGTCGGACGCGGGGGCTGCGGAATGAAGGCGTCAACCGCGTCCATCAGGGCAATGATCGAATCCTTGCCGATGTTGTCGTCACGGCCTTCCATCGCGGCCAAAGCCGAACCCTTGATGATCGGAATGTTATCACCGTCAAAGTTGTAGTAGCTCAGCAGTTCGCGCACTTCGAGCTCGACCAGTTCGAGGATCTCGTCGTCGTCAACCTGATCGACCTTGTTCATGTAGACGACCAGTGCCGGCACGCCGACCTGACGGGCGAGCAGGATGTGCTCGCGGGTCTGCGGCATCGGGCCGTCGGCAGCGTTCACCACCAGGATCGCGCCGTCCATCTGGGCGGCACCAGTGATCATGTTCTTCACATAGTCAGCGTGGCCCGGGCAATCGACGTGCGCATAGTGGCGCGCGGCGGTTTCGTATTCGACGTGAGCGGTCGAAATGGTGATGCCGCGTGCACGCTCTTCCGGAGCCTTGTCGATGTTGGCGAAATCTACGGCCGTGCCGCCATTGAGTTCTGCCATCACCTTGGTGATTGCAGCGGTCAACGTGGTCTTGCCGTGATCGACGTGACCGATGGTGCCGATGTTGCAGTGCGGCTTGTTCCGCTCGAATTTTGCCTTTGCCATTGTTCGTGTAACCTTCTCAAGTTCGATACTGATATGTTTCAAAGATCAGGCGGGCACCCGCTGAATCAGGCGCCGCCCCTAGACGTTGAGCCAGCCTTACGCAAGCTTCTCCTTGACCTCGGCAGCGACATTCGCCGGCACCTCGTCATAATGGGAGAAGAACATCGAGTAATTGGCCCGGCCCTGACTGAATGAACGCAGCTCGTTCACATAGCCGAACATGTTGGCCAGCGGCACGTGAGCCTCGACAACCTGGGCATTGCCGCGGCTATCGGTGCCCTGGATCTGGCCACGGCGGGAGTTCAGATCGCCGATCACGTCGCCCATGAAATCCTCCGGTGTCACCACCTCGACCCGCATGATCGGTTCGAGCAGCTTGATGCCAGCCTTCTGCGCCGCTTCACGCATGGCCGCACGACCGGCGATTTCAAACGCCAGCGCCGAGGAGTCGACGTCGTGATAGGCGCCGTCATAAAGCTCGATCTCGAAGTCGATGATCGGGAAGCCGACCAGCGAGCCCGAAGCAGCGGTTTCGCGCATGCCCTTTTCGACCGAGGGGATATATTCCTTGGGAATATTGCCGCCCTTGACGGCGTCAGTGAAGATAATCCCCGAGCCACGCTCACCCGGAGTGACGGTGAATTTCACCCGGCCGAACTGGCCAGAGCCGCCCGACTGCTTCTTGTGGGTGTAATCAACGTCCACCTTCTTGGCGAGGTATTCGCGGTAGGCCACCTGCGGCGCACCGACATTGGCCTCAACCTTGAACTCACGACGCATCCGATCAACGATGATGTCGAGGTGAAGCTCGCCCATCCCCTTGATGATCGTCTGGCCCGATTCGTGATCGGTCGAAACGCGGAAGCTGGGATCCTCGGCGGACAGGCGATTGAGCGCGATGCCCATCTTTTCCTGGTCGGCCTTGGTCTTGGGTTCCACCGACAGTTCGATCACCGGCTCGGGGAACTCCATCCGCTCCAACACGATCGGCTGGCGTTCCGAGCACAGCGTATCGCCAGTGGTGGTTTCCTTCATGCCCGCCAGCGCCACGATGTCGCCCGCGAAAGCCTCGTCGATGTCCTTGCGGTCATTGGCGTGCATTTCGAGGATGCGCCCGACCTTCTCCTTCTTGTCCTTCACCGAGTTCAGGTAGGTGCCCTTGGTGAGCGTTCCTGAATAGATGCGGATGAAGGTGAGGCTGCCGACGAACGGATCGTTCATCACCTTGAAGGCCAGCGCGCTGAACGGCGCGTCATCGGTTGGCGGACGGCTGTCCTTTTCGTCGCTGTCCATCTTCACGCCCTGCACATCGGGGATGTCGAGCGGCGAAGGCAGATAGTCGACCACGGCATCGAGCAACGGCTGAACGCCCTTGTTCTTGAACGCCGAGCCACAGCACACCGGCACGAAGCTCTGGTTGAGCGTGCCCTTGCGGATGCAGGCCTTGAGCGTCGCCACGTCGGGCAGATTGCCTTCGAGATAGGCTTCCATCGCATCGTCGTCCTGATCGATAACCAGTTCGATCAGTTCGGTACGATAGAGTTCGGCTTCATCGGCCAGATCGGCGGGAATATCCTCATAGAAGAATTCAGCGCCAAGCGCCTCGTCCTTCCAGATGATCGCGCGGTTGTTGACCAGGTCAACAAGGCCCCTCAGCTCGGCTTCGATACCGATGGGAATATACAGCACCGCAGGCTTGGCTCCCAGGCGATCGATGATCGACTGCACGCAGTATTTGAAGTTGGCGCCGGTGCGGTCCAGCTTGTTGATGAAGCACATCCGGGGAACGCCATACTTGTCGGCCTGGCGCCATACTGTTTCGGACTGCGGTTCCACGCCGGCCACGCCATCAAAGCAGGCGACCGCGCCATCGAGGACGCGCAGCGAGCGTTCGACTTCGATGGTGAAATCGACGTGCCCGGGGGTGTCGATGATGTTGATCCGGTGATCGCCCCAGAAGCACGTTGTCGCAGCGGAAGTGATTGTAATCCCGCGCTCTTGTTCCTGCTCCATCCAGTCCATCGTGGCCGCGCCATCGTGCACTTCACCGATCTTGTAGCTTTTGCCGGTGTAGAACAGGATGCGTTCCGTGGTCGTGGTTTTGCCGGCATCGATGTGCGCCATGATGCCAATATTGCGATAGCGCGCCAGCGGATATTCGCGAGCCATGATGAATTCCCTAAACTGTGCGGGGCGGCCAAATGCTGCCCCTTTGACGATGAATATGACCGCTTGAAGTCCGAAGCCCCACGGCTCCGGACTTCAAGCGAAAGCCCTCACCAGCGGTAGTGGCTGAAGGCGCGGTTGGCATCGGCCATGCGATGCGTATCTTCGCGCTTCTTCACGGCCGAGCCGCGATTGTTGGCCGCATCCATCAGCTCACCCGACAGGCGCGCCGACATGGTGGTTTCAGCCCGGCCACGCGCGGCCGAGATCAGCCAGCGGATCGCCAGAGCCTGGGCACGCTCGGGGCGAACCTCGACCGGCACCTGATAGGTGGCACCACCCACACGGCGCGAACGCACTTCAACCGAAGGCTTGATGTTTTCCAGCGCCGAATGGAACACGTCCACCGGATTGCCCTTCGACCGCGTTTCCACGGTCTCCATCGCGCCATAAACGATCTTTTCGGCCACAGCCTTTTTGCCATCAAGCATCAGGTTGTTCATGAACTTGGACAATACCTCATCACCAAACTTGGGATCAGGCAGGATTTCCCGCTTCTCGGGACGACGACGACGACTCATTATATTGCTCCTAAACCCGAGATGCTTACTTAGGACGCTTGGCGCCGTACTTCGAACGGCTCTGCTTGCGATCCTTGACGCCCTGTGTGTCGAGCACACCGCGCAGCACATGATAGCGCACACCGGGAAGATCGCGCACCTTGCCGCCGCGGATCAGCACAACGCTGTGCTCCTGAAGGTTGTGGCCTTCACCGGGGATATAGGCGATCACTTCGCGCTGGTTGGTCAGCCGGATCTTGGCCACCTTGCGCAAAGCCGAGTTCGGCTTCTTCGGCGTGGTGGTGTAGACACGGGTGCAAACGCCGCGCTTCTGCGGGTTCTTTTCCATCGCCGGCACCTTGCTCTTGGCCTTGACGGGCTGGCGCGGCTTGCGGACAAGCTGGTTGATAGTTGGCATGTAATCTCTTCACCTTATCTTCCGTCGCGGCGACATTGCCGCGCCGGCGCGCCCCTTCCGGGCGCAAAACCGGTTCCCACTTTTGCTGAAGGGAGCGCGGGGCGCTTTTTCAGCAAACGAAGCAAACCAGCCTCGTGGTGCCATCGCAACGTGAAGGTGGATAAGGACCATGCCACCAGAACCGTTCGCCCTGAGCCTGCCGAAGGGCAAAACCCCTCGCCCACCAGCGAACGCGATTCCTAGCACGAGCCTGAAACACTCCACCCCGCACCACGGCACCGGGTTACTTTGACGATTGCCCGCGCGTTTGAAGGCGAGGACGAAAACCGGCAATGTTCAGCTCTAGTGACCGACGCGAAGGTTTCCCTTGGCTGCGGTTGGAGGCGCCCTTAGCGGGGGATGGGGGTTGGGTCAAGGGTGGGGCGGACTGCAAAATTATGAATTGGAACGACGCCATTCTTTCCAGTCGACTGGTTGAACCGAAACTGTCCGGACTTCTTCGAGATCGACCGCGTTCAGAAACAGGATGATGTTCCGGCAATCCCAGCGCGCCGACGGCACGATCAAGCCATCAAAACCCAGGAAGGCTGCCGCTGCGCCGATTTCCTGTGTCCGGGTGTAAAGCAGCTCGCGATATCGACCACTTTCGACCCCCAATTTCTCGAGCTGGTCCATGTCTGCCAACACCAAAGCCTCTTTCGCCTCAACGGAAAGCTCGAACAGATCATGGCTCATCCTTGAAGGGAAAACCGACTGACCACGATTGAGGTGGAAATGGATCTCGGCAATCGCCCCGTCCCGTTCTGCCGCACCGTAGAGGACGGACATTTCAGTGGTGTTCCAGCGGCCAGAGCCACGCGATCCGTCAAGCACGTCTCGGCCAGTTCTAACCACGCGCCACATCGCACCATCGTAAGGCGTTCCCTCGATCGCACCTACAAGATCGAGTAGCCTATCGTCGAGCGAGCGACGGCGTTCCACCTAAAGATAAACCCCGCTATCCAGACGCTCGATCACTTCAAGCACCTCAGATGTTCGCCCATCAACGATCAGATCATATGGACGCATCTGGTCGAGTTGCGGGTGCGGGGATTGAAGCCACAACCGAACTTCGTCTGGCTCGTAGAAGTCAGAAAGGCGGGCAGCGACCCAGCGCAGCTGCGCCATGGCCGTTTGCTTGTCGATTGTCGGGTCTGCCTCTCCCTTGCTCCACCGCGTGACGGTGGGCGGCGAGACGCCAAGCATATTCGCCAGATCGCGCCCCTTAAGACCGGCAATGAGCTTGAGTTCGCCAACAAGCCGGGAGACGGCAGTTTCGCGTTGAAGAGTGGCGGTGGTCATGGCGATCTTTCCTTGAGCAGATTTGTTTGCAGCACAGGCGAGGCAGGATACCGATCATGTCAAACAGCCCTTGCTAGCTCTATTACGTATAAATTTCACAAAAATCAATCTTGAAATGAAAACGAATCAAGCCATGCCAATTTCCCCCTTTCCTACACCCCCCACCCCATGCCACCCGAATCGGCATGACCAAGCCCACCACACCCGCCCCCACCCCCAACACCCGCAAGATCCCCCGTCAGGCCACCAGCTATATGACCACCCGCGATGGCACTGTGCCTTCGCCCGATGATCCCTTGCTGGAGTTTGCGCCCGTTCCGCACAGCCGCCCGCGGCGCAATTCCATCACCATAAACCGCCAGCGCGCGTTCATCGCCCAGCTCGCCGCCACCGGCATCGTCACCAGCGCCGCGCGGCATATCGGGGCCAGCATGGAGGCGCTCTACAAGCTGCGCAACAAGCCGGGGGCCGAGCAGTTCGCCGCCGCCTGGGATCAGGCCGTCGACCGGGGCGTGCAGCGGTTGGAGGACACGGCGCTCGCCCGCGCGATCAAGGGTGAAGAGCGGCTGGTGGTTTCGGCTGGCAAGCTGCTGGGCACCGAGGTGCGCCACAACGAGGCGCTGACGATGTTCTTCCTGCGCAACCGCCGCGCGCATCGCTATGGCAATGATATCCGCCCCGGCCATCCCTTGTATGAACGCATCCGCGCCGAGGTGATGCTGGCGATCTGTTCCGAAAACGAGGAGGACGTGCTGGCTGAACTCAACGCCAGGTTCGATCAGATGCGCGCTCGCGAGGCGGAAATGGCCGAGCTGTTGGGGGAGGACTTTCGGCCGGCTTGATTGAGCCGATTTTTTGGGGACATGGAACTGCGCTCATGCTATTGGGACACATCGTGGACGGGCAGCGCCGCGCTTTTTGCGCTGCCCGCTTCCGGGCCCGTCCGATCCCTCCTCATCGGCCAACGTGAGGTTTTCCTCCCGTGTTGGCCGGAAGTCCGAGCTGCATGAATGTGATCGCCCCCATCCCGGTAATACAAGACAGCCTGATCGAGGCCGTAATCCACAGCTCCAATGCACCGTTGATCTTGCTCGATGGTTCGCTGACCATCGTGGTCGCCAGCACCTCGTTCTGTCGCGCCTATGGTATCGATCCGGCGGTGATCGAAGGCCGCAAGCTGGTTGATATCGGGGCGGGCGAATGGAACGTGCCGCAGCTCGAAGCGCTGCTGATCGCCACTGCCCACAGTCACGCGGCGATCGAGACCTTCGAGATGGACCTGAAGCGGCCCGGCCTCGGCGACCGCAAGCTGATCATCAATGCCCGCAAGCTCGACTATGGCGCTGATCAAAGTACCCGGCTGCTGGTGACGGTGGGCGACGTGACCGATGCGCGCAAAGCCGAAGAGCTCAAGGACGATCTGCTGCGCGAAAAGGGCATCCTGCTGCAGGAACTTCAGCACCGGGTGGCCAACAGCCTGCAGATCATCGCCCGCGTCCTGATGCAAAGCGCCCGGCGGACGTCATCGGATGAAACGCGTGTCAACCTGCACGATGCGCATCAGCGGATCATGTCGGTCGCCACGTTGCAGCAGCAGTTGGCGGCATCGCGGCTGGGTGATGTCGATCTGCGATCCTATTTCACCGATCTGTGCCGCAGCATCGGCGCCTCGATGATCCGCGATCATAACCAGATCTCGCTGGAAGTATCCGCCGATGACGGGGTGAGCACGCCCGAAGTGTCGATCAGCCTGGGCCTGATCGTGACCGAACTGGTGATCAACGCGCTCAAGCACGCCTTTCCCGGCGGGCAGATTGGCCACATCAAGGTGGGATATAGCTCGCAAGGGCCCAATTGGCGGCTGTCCGTCAGCGATGATGGCGTGGGCATGGCTGCTGGCGAGGATGCGCCCAAGCCTGGTCTGGGCACGAATATCGTCGCGGCATTGGCCAGCAGCCTCAAGGCCGAGGTCGAGGTAAGCGACGCGCAGCCCGGGGTTTGCGTGTCGATCGTGCGTCACGAGGGCTGAGGTGCCGGACGAAGACAATTTGTTACAGACTAAATCAACTTCGCCTATAGCCTCGGGCGGCAATCCGGCATAGCTTGCGCTCCAAACACCATTGGGAAGGGAGCCCGATTTATGACCCGCACAGGTCTTGTATCCGTCATCGCTGTGGCAGCCGCCACACTGGGGCTGGCTTTGGCCGCCGCGCCTGCCGCCGCGCAGAGCCGGCCGGACGATCTCGCTTCGCTGCCCGCCGTGCCCACAAGCTATGAGCCAGCGCGGCTGCCATGGGGCGATTATGATTTCACCGGCACCTGGCCGATCGAAAAGCTCAACGAAGGGCGCATCCTGTTCCAGCGTCCGGCGCAATACGGCAACCGCGTGTGGGTGACCGACGAGGAATTTGAGCGGCGGCTGGCGGCAGCACGTGGCAACGATGGCAATTTTACGCAAGCGAACGAGAATGGTGTCGGCGCTGCGGGCACCGAAGGGCTGGAGAGCTGGTTCCAGAACGCCGATTTCGGCAAGCGCACATCGATGCTGGTCTCGCCCGCCGATGGCCAACTGCCGGCGCTGACGCCCGAAGCCATGGCGCTATTCCGAGCCGGGCGTTCGGGCTGGGTGCCGGGCCAAGCCTACAACTGGGTGAGCGATTTTGACAGTTGGGACCGCTGCGTATCGCGCGGGTTCCCGGCATCAATGTATCCCTTCCGCTACAACAACGGCATCCGCATTTTCCAGAGCCCGGGTGTCGTGACAATCGTGCTCGAAATGCTCGGCACCCGTGTGGTCAAGATCTATGGCAGCGCGGCTGAGGCCAGAGCCGCCACCTGGGGCGACGGGGTCGAGGCATGGATGGGCAATTCGCGCGGCTGGTGGGAAGGCAAAACATTGGTGATCGAGACGACCAATATCGTCTCGGGCGACGCCGCCACTTATGATGTTGCCGCCCGCTCGGCCTCACCGCTCAACATGGCAACCCAGTTCACCGGCTCGCTGACGGTTCCCGCCTTCAACACCGTGCCGATGAGCACCGAGGCGATGACGGTTGAACGCCTGACCATGACCGGCCCCAACGCCATCGTGCATGAGCTGACCTATTCCGATCCGCAGGTCTACACTGCGCCGTGGACGACGCGCATCGAATGGTCACGCGATGAAAACTACCAGTTCTTCGAATATGCCTGCCACGAAGGCAATTACATGCCGCGCGACTATATCAGCGCCAGCCGAGCACAGCAGGCCCGCATCCGGGCGGGCGAGGAAGCGGCAGTAACGGCCGAAAACGATGACCGGGCGCGCTTCGCCACGCCGTTTGACTGGGATCCCGGCGTCGGCCCACGGCCCGGCCCCGGTGGCGCAGGCGCCCCGCCGCCACCGCCTCCGCCTGCCGATAGCGACGACTGAGCGCCACTGAAAAAAAGGGGCTCCAACCAGCGCGGTTGGAGCCCCTTTTTGTTGGTAGATGCGGCGCCGCGGTC